>JBJXEY010000341.1:0-9485 GCA_046153355.1 Burkholderiales bacterium | reverse complement strand
GAGGCCGCGAATCTTTTGTCGAACGCCAAGCGCCCCTTGATTCTCGCCGGTCGCACTTCACTTTCGGTTGAGGACTGGAATCGCCGCGTCGCCTTCGCGGAGAAACTTAACGCCTATGTGCTCACCGACCCGCGCGTCGGAGCCTCCTTCCCCACCGATCACCGCCTGCACCCCGCCGCGCCAGTACCGATGCGCCCCGGTCCTGCGGCCACGCAGTTGATCAAGGAAGCCGATGTCATCCTTTCGCTTGACTGGGTGGATATGGGCGGCCTCTTCAAACATGCCACCGGCGTGGCCAGCGTCGCGGCAAAAATTATCAATGTCTCCTGTGATGTTTATAGCCATCGCGCCACCACCATGGAGTATCAGATCCTCCCGCCGGCGGATGTCACTTTGTTGTGCGATCCGGATATCGCCGTCGCGGCATTGCTAGACTTGGTCAAAGCCCGCCCCGAGGCAGCGCCAGCACCCAAGGAAGCACCAGTCAAGCGCCCGGAAACCAAAGAAATCGCCATCTACGACATCGCCCAAGCCTTCAACAAAGCCACCGAAGGCATGGATATTTGCCTCGCGCGCCACCCCATCGGCTGGAACTCGCGTTACCGCCACTTCCGTCATCCCCTGGATTACCTCGGTGGCGACGGCGGTGGCGGCTTGGGCGCAGGCCCCGGAACCACGGCTGGCGCGGCACTTGCGCTAAAGGGCACCAATCGCATCGTCGCCGCGGTATTGGGCGATGGCGACTTCCTTATGGGTGTGACCGCCATCTGGACGGCGGTGCGTTACGACATGCCCTGCCTCATGATCGTGTCCAACAACCGCGGCTACTACAACGACGAAGTGCACCAGTCGAATGTCGCCAAGGCGCGCAATCGTCCAGTGGAAAACAAGTGGATCGGCCAGCGCATCATCGGACCGGATGTCGATCTGGCGATGCTCGGCCGCGCCCAAGGCGCCATCGGCATCGGCCCGATCCTCGATGTCAAAGACCTGCAACCGGCCATCGAAGAAGGCCTAAAACATGTTCGCGAAGGCAAAGTCTGCGTGATCGACGTGCATGTGGCGCCGGGGTACGAATAACGCGCTTCTGGAGTCTCGCGGCGAGCCTGCTTTGATCGAGCGTTACACCCGCTCGAAAATCGCCGCGATCCCCTGCCCGCCGCCGATGCACATGGTGACCAGCGCGTAGCGCTTTTGCAGGCGCTGCAATTCATACAAAGCTTTGACGGTGAGAATCGCACCCGTCGCGCCGATCGGGTGCCCCAACGCCACGGCGCCGCCATTGGCATTCACCTTTACCGGGTCAAGACCGAGATCGCGTGTGACAGCCATGGCCTGCACCGCGAAGGCCTCGTTGGATTCGATCACGTCCATATCCGAAGGCTTAAGACCGGAAATTTTAAATAGACGCTGCACCGCTGGAATTGGCCCCAAGCCCATCAGTTGCGGATCGACACCCGCATGCGAATACGCCACCAAACGCGCCATGGGTTTTGCGCCCTGCTTTTGCGCTTGCCCTGCTTCCATCAATACAAGGCTGGCTGCGGCGTCGTTGATACCCGAGGCGTTTCCGGCGGTTACCGTGCCGTCCTTCTTAAACACGGCCTTGAGTTTTTGCAGATCTTCGATCTTAAGACCACGGCGCACGTGTTCGTCGCCATCGAACAACACCGTGCCCTTGCGTGACTTGATCTCGACTGGAACGATCTGCGATTTGAAATGCCCAGCGTCCAAGGCGCGTTCGGCGCGTTGGTGACTCTCCAACGCATAGGCATCTTGCTGCTCGCGCGTGATGCCGTATTTCGCGGCGATATTCTCGGCGGTGACGCCCATGTGGCCATGACCAAAGGGGTCATGCAAGGCTGCGGTCATGGCGTCCACGACTTGCGCGTCGCCCATGCGTTGCCCCCAGCGCGCCGCCGGCATGATGTAGGCGGCGCGGCTCATGCTCTCGGCGCCACCGGCCAGGGCGACATCGCAGTCGCCCAACATGATGTGTTGCGCGGCCGAGACCACCGCTTGCAGGCCGCTGCCGCATAATCGGTTTACCGTCAGGCAAGGCGTGCCATGCGGTAATCCGCCATCCAAAGCGGCGACGCGCGATAGATACATATCACGCGCTTCGCCAAACACCACGCTGCCAAACACCACGTGGCCCACCGAGGCCGGGTCGATCTTGGCGCGCGCCACGGATTCTTTAACACACAGGCTGGCCAGTTGTGTGGGCGGCACATCTTTTAAGGATGCGCCATATCCGCCAATTGCGGTTCGCACCGCGCTTACTACCACGACCTCTCGATTTGCCATGTCCTTCTCCGTGAAAATCCTATTATTGAATTACTATTATTCCATGATGTATGTAGCACATCATGGTACGAAAACTATTTCATTAAATTACTATGCTTATCGGGCGACCTTCATCTCAATTATTTCCCTTAGGCACTCTAAGCAATCGCAAACCAATCTACAAAAGCGTTTTGCCTCTCCGCCAATTCCGCTATTCTGCGCGCTATCCGATAGAACGCAATCCATGAAAAAAACTGCTTTGATCACCGGCATTACTGGCCAAGACGGCGCCTATCTTGCCGAATTCTTGCTTGAAAAGGGTTATGTGGTGCACGGCATCAAGCGGCGTGCGTCGCTCCTTAATACGGAGCGTATTGACCACCTGTACCAGGACCCGCATGAATCCGACCGCCGCCTGGTTCTTCACTACGGTGATCTCTCCGATTCGTTGAGCCTCACACGGGTAATCCAGCAGATCGCACCGGATGAAATTTATAACCTGGGTGCTCAAAGTCATGTAGCGGTGTCATTCGAGCAACCCGAATACACCGCCAATGTCGATGGCCTGGGCACGCTACGTATTCTCGAAGCCATGCGAATCTTGGGCATGGAGAAGTCCACGCGCTTCTACCAGGCCTCGACCTCGGAGTTATTTGGCATGGTGCGGGAAACCCCACAGCGCGAAACCACGCCGTTTTATCCGCGCTCCCCGTATGGCGTGGCCAAGTTGTATGCCTATTGGATCACGGTCAATTACCGCGAAGCCTATGGGATGTATGCGTGCAATGGGATACTTTTTAACCACGAGTCCCCACAACGCGGCGAGACCTTTGTATCACGTAAGATTACGCGCGCCCTGGCGCGCATCAAAGTGGGGCTACAGGAATGCCTGTACCTGGGCAACCTCGCGGCGCGGCGTGATTGGGGACACGCGCGCGACTATGTCGAAATGCAATGGCTGATGCTGCAGCAGGCGCAACCCGAGGATTTCGTCATTGCAACCGGCGAGCAGCACAGTGTGCGCGAGTTTGTCGCCGCGGCCGCCAAGCAACTCGACATGCCTTTGACCTGGAGCGGATCGGGCAGCGACGAGAAGGGCTATGACACTAAAGGGCGTTGCATTGTCGCGGTAGACCCGCGCTACTTTCGTCCCGCCGAAGTGGAGACGCTACTGGGTGACGCGTCAAAGGCGCAGGCGAAGCTTGGCTGGAAGCCGAAAATTTCCTTCCAGCAACTGGTGAACGAGATGATCAAGAGTGACCTAGAAATCGCCAATCGCGACCTTCTGATTCGCAAAAGTGGCTACAAGATCGCCGATCCGCGGGAATAGAGACCGTGGAAATAACCAGCAAAATCTACGTATCGGGGCACAGCGGCATGGTCGGCGCGGCCATTGTGCGTGCCCTCAGGCGCACGGGCTACGCCAATCTCGCGTTGCGCACCCATGCTGAGCTGAATCTCACTGATGTCGCGGCAGTGCAGCGGTTTTTTGAGAAGGAAAGGCCGGACTACGTTTTCCACCCCGCAGGTAAAGTTGGTGGCATTGTCGCGAACAACACATACCCGGCCGAATTCATCCGCGACAATTTGTTGATCGCGACAAACGTGATTCACCAAGCATGGGTGAGTGGCGTGAAGCGGTTAATTTATTTTGGTTCGAGCTGCATTTACCCGCGCGAGTGTCCGCAACCGATTCGCGAAGAATATCTACTCACCGGGCCGCTGGAACCCACCAACAGCGCCTACGCAGTCTCCAAGATCGCTGGGGTGGAGGCCTGTCGGTCTTATAACGCGCAGCACGACACGCGGTTTCTTGCGGTGATGCCGACCAATCTGTATGGCCCTGGAGATCACTACGACCTGCGGAATTCGCACGTATTGCCCGCGCTGATCCGCAAGATGCACGAAGCGAAGTTGCGTGGCGATAACGAAGTTGTTGTCTGGGGGTCGGGGGCGCCGCGGCGAGAATTTCTGCACGTCGACGAATTGGCGGAAGCTTGCCTGCGGATTATTTGCCTTGACGAGCCCAGGTTCGACGCGGTGCTCTCGGCGTGGCGCTATCCGCTCATCAATATCGGTTGCGGCGAGGATTCAACGATCACCGAACTCGCGCAATGGGTGGCCGAAGCGGTCGGATTCCAGGGGAGTTTGCGTTACGACGCATCGAAGCCCGACGGTACTCCGCGGAAACTACTCGATGTGGCGCGTGTGAAAGCGCTTGGTTGGATGCCGCGCATTAGCCTGCGGGAAGGTATCCACGCAACCTACCAAAACGCTTTGCAGGAAAAGGTGTTCTGAACGCACAACCGGCGCCGCGCTACGACGGCGTTCCATACTTATTTGAGTTGTGCAACGATCGAGCCCGCCGCCAACCAGCCGAAGGTCAAAGCCTTGCTCAAACCACCGGTATAACCCGCCACCGGCCCGCCTTCATGCCCACCGGTAGTGGAGCCCGCGGCGAACAAACCCTCTATCGGATTGCCGTTTTCGTGCAGCACGCGGCATTGAGCGTCAATGGCGATGCCACCCATGGTGTAGGTGATACCGGCACATAGCGGCATGGCATAAAAAGGCGGCTTAGTGATCGCCACGGGTTTGAACGGCGAGCTGCTACGCGGCGGATCAAGTTTATCGGTGGCCGCCTGGGTTATGGCTTGATTGAATTGGCTCACCGATTGTTCCAACGCCGCTGCCGGAAGCCCCGCCAACGCGGCGAGTTCCGCGATGGTTTGCGCGATGTGACAGGTCGCACCGACGCGCACCGCGAATGGATTGGGCGGACGCGCAAACATTCGCGCCCTGCCCTGCCAAGTGGTGTCATCGAAAATTGCCACGGTTCCCAAGGGGTCGTTTTGTTGCGCGATGGCATTGGCGAAGAAAATGCCGCCCAGTCCTTCGTCGGCGAATCTTTTTCCATTTTGATCGACCACGATACCGGCGGTCAGCGTCGCATCCAGCACCGGATGCGGCCAGAGCAACGCATTGGTCAGTGCATCGATGGATTGCACGTGCCCGTAGAAACGGCCCATGCCGCGCACCTGGGCGCCAATCTTCAAGGCCATGCGTAAGCCATCGCCCGATCCCGATTTTGCGTTGCGTTGCAATAGCCGCTCAGGCGCCGGGCTGACGTATTGCTTCAACAAATCTAAGTTGGCCTGATAACCACCATCGGCGAGCACGATGGCCTTGGCATTGAAACCAATCGGATTGCCGGCCTGTGTCGCGCCAACGCCGACGCAGCGCCCCTTCTCGACCAACAATTCACCGGCTCGTGTATCGCGAATAAGTCGGCCGCCACGCTCTTCCAACTTGGCCAACAGTTTTCGCACCATGGTGTCGGTGCCGCGTCCTTCCCAAATCAGGCCAGGGCGATTGGGTGGCGGTGGTGCCAGCACGGCTCTGCGCTTATCCCCATCGACATACACAGTGACGATGCGAATACCTTGGGCACTCAACCAATCCACCGCGAATCCGGCGTGATGGGAAAACACCTCAGCCAGGGCGGTATCGGCGAAACCGCGTGTTTGTTCCTCAATCGCATGACGCAATACTTGTGGCGTCTCGCGAATGTTATAGCGATAACCGCAATTGAGAAAGCCACCGGCTATGCGCGAGTTACAGGGGTAACGCTCCTCGGCGCCGCGCTCCAATACCGCGACTTTGAGGCCGCTCTCAGCACAACGATTCGCCGCGGTCAGGCCAGCAAGACCGCCACCGACGACGAGGACATCGAATAGAGGTGTTGCTAACGAACCCATCGACACCGCGCGGCGCGCCTATTCGGCCTCGATGCCGGCATCGCGCATCACCTTGGTAAACAATGGCAATTCGCGGCGGATGCGCTCATCCATTGCCTCGGGCGTGCTGTAGAGAAGATCAATGTTCTGCGGCGCGAATTTATCGATTACCGCCTGTGATTTGAGTAGTTCGCCGGCAACACTATTCAAACGATTGACAATGGCGCGCGGCACCGCGCTTGGCACCACGATGCCGCTCCAGGTCGAGAAATCGAAACCCGGCACGCCCGATTCAGCCACTGTCGGCACATTAGGTGTGGTGGGTGAACGTTTGGTATCGGTGATCGCCAAAGCGCGCAGCTTGCCAGATTGCATCAAGGGTAACGTGGAGGTGGGCCCCTGGAACATCACCTGCACCTCGCCAGAGATCATATCCACCATGGCTTGGGCGCTGCCTTTGAACGGCACATGGTAGAGCTGCGCCTTGGTGCGTGTTTTAAATAACTCCATCACCAAATGCTGCGAACTGCCGATGCCGGTGGAGGCATAGTTGAATTTGCCCGGTTGCGAACGACCCAGGTCGATTAACTCCTGCACATTGCGTGCCGGCAGCGATGGGTGTACCACCAAGTACATTGGTGTGGTGGATGCCATGGTCACCGAAGTAAAGTCGCGCACCGTATCGAAAGGCAGCGATTTACGCGAGGCCGGTAAAAAAACATAATTGGTGATCGATGCAAGCAGCAAGGTGTGGCCATCCGGCGCGGATTTCGCCACCGCCTCCATGGCAATGGCGCCATTGGCGCCCGCACGATTTTCCGTGACCACCGCTTGCCCAAGGCGGTCCGAGAAATGCTGGGCGATGGTCCTAGTGACAAGATCTGTCATGCCGCCCGTGGTATAGGGCGTGATCAGTTTGATAGGTTTGTTGGGATAGGCTTGCTGCGCCAAGACGTTCGACGCGATCAGCAACATCGCGAGGAGCGGAACGCTAGCTAAATAGCGATGTTTTGAATTTCGTGGATAACCAGTCGTCATGGCGCGTCTCTCAATCTTCGCTGTAGTACATGGCTTGGTGGCCTTTATCGGCAATGCCCACTTCAGGCCCTTCGTAGGGCAAATCGGCGGCGGTTACCTTGTAGGCGGCGACAAATTCACCTCCATAGGGCCCGCCGCAATAGTGCGCCGACCGGGCGCGCTCCCAAATTAGATAGCCCTCCTCGTCCACGCAGTCTTCGTCCACCGAGGCCGCTACCAGTTCGCCACATACCATGAGGCGGCCATCGGCCCACTCGCGAGTCCATTCGACCTTGCATTCGAAGTGGCGATTGCATTCGACGATGCGCGGTGGTTTCAACACTACCGCGGCAAGCGGCGTGAATCCGGATTTGTCGAACTCGCTCACCCCTGGAGCGAAAGGCAATCCGCAGATCCGCACCTTTTCCAAAGTCTTGACCTCCAACGGCGGCAGATTCACCGTAAATTCGCCGGTGGCCAATACGTTTTTCGCCGTGTCTTTATTCATGCTGGTGGTAAAAGCAATATAGACCGGCTTGTGATTGACACGTGTGCAGGTGCCAAAACTGGCCGCATTGGGACGGCCCTGCGCATCCACCGTGGTGATAACGGCGAGGCACGAACTCGGCGCGAACAGACGATCCCAGAATTTTGCTGGTTGGACTTGTTTGTTGGGCATGGGCATTCCTTCGGGAAGCAATGGCAGACGCGCAATTGTCCCAGAAGTCGGATTTGTGGGTCGCGGCTATTGAACAACCCAGCGAATAAACAGGGACGTACCCCATTTAAACGAGCCTAGGTGATGCGGCCCCATAGATCGTGCTTACCAGCACGCGTGATTTTGACTTCGGCCCAATCACCCACTTTCAAGTCACCCGGTTTCGCGATCACAACACGACCGTCAATCTCCGGGGCATCCGCGGTGGAGCGCGCAATGGCTCCCTCATCGCTAATTTCATCGATCAGCACCTTCATCTCACGCCCTACTTTGGCTTTCAAACGGCGTGCGCTGATCTTTTCCTGCAATTTCATCAAGCGCGCACGACGTTGCTCGCGCAAATCATCGGGCACCGGGTCGGGAAGTTCATTCGCTTTGGCACCCTCGACTGGCGAATAAGCGAAGCAACCTACGCGATCAAGCTCAGCAGCTTCAATGAAGCGTAACAATTCGTCGAACTCGGCCTCAGTCTCGCCGGGAAAACCAGCGATGAAGGTGGAACGAATGGTGAGATCGGGACAAATTTTCCTCCAGGCGCGAATGCGTTCCAGATTATTCTCCGCGCTTGCGGGCCGTTTCATAAGCTTCAAAATGCGCGGGCTGGCGTGTTGAAAAGGCACATCCAGGTACGGCAATACCTTGCCCTCGGCCATCAAGGGAATCACTTCGTCCACGTGCGGATAGGGATAGACATAGTGCAGCCGCACCCAGGCATTGTCATAGCGAGCGCAAAGTTCCCCTAAGGCGCGGCACAACTCGGTCATGCGGGTCTTGAGCGGGCGCCCATTCCAAAAAGCGGTACGGTATTTAATGTCGACGCCGTAGGCGCTGGTGTCTTGCGAAATCACCAGCAGTTCCTTCACTCCCGCTTTCAACAACGACTCCGCCTCACTCATCACCTCGCCGATCGGCCGCGACACCAGATCGCCGCGCATCGATGGAATAATGCAAAAGGTACAGCGATGATTACAGCCTTCGGAAATTTTTAAATACGCGTAGTGACGTGGCGTGAGTTTGATACCTTGCGGCGGAACCAGACTGGTAAAGGGATTGGCGGTATCTTCCAAGGGTTGCGGCAAGTGGCGATGCACCGCGCTCATCACTTCATCGACCGCATGTGGGCCGGTTACCGCCAACACCTTGGGATGCGTCTGGCGCACCACATCGCCCTTAGCGCCAAGACATCCAGTGACAATCACCTTGCCATTCTCGGCCAACGCTTCGCCGATGGCATCGAGCGACTCTTCTACCGCGCTATCGATAAACCCGCAGGTATTGACGATGACGAGATTGGCATCTTTATAGTTGCCGGCGGTGAGATACCCCTCGGTGCGCAGTTGCGTGAGGATGCGTTCGGAATCCACCAAGGCCTTGGGGCAGCCCAGCGAAACGAAACCCACCTTGGGCGGCTTCACAAAACGGATCTGGGCCGCTTTGGCGGAGTGGCTCGGGGAGGTGCTGATTGGCGAAGATTGTCGAGCGGTCTTCGAGGCTGCGGCGGATTTCAGGATTTCTTCTCGCCTTCAGGCGCTGTGCCACCGGAAGTGCTCGCGCCCTGCGTAGCATCCTCCTTCGGCCCCTGATAGCCGGGAAAGCCGAAGCCGGTAAACATGTTGCGCGTTTGATTCTGCACTTGTTGCTGCATCTGCACAAACATATTGCGGCTTTGATCCATATAAGAGGACACCAGGCTTTGCATGGCGGGGCCTTGAAATGCCATGAACTGA
>JBJXEY010000310.1:0-6073 GCA_046153355.1 Burkholderiales bacterium | reverse complement strand
ATAGCCGCGTTCCACCCAGCGCCCGACTTGGCCGGTTTCACGATAGCGATACATCGAGGTGGAGGGCAGGTCGATGGAATCCTTGATGTAAGGCGAGGAGGCGAACAACACCGGGTATTTGCCGGGGTTTTTCGGGCGGTACACATCGCAGGCGATGTGCACGCCATCCTTCATTCGCACCATCACGTCTTTTTCGACAATGGTGCCTTCGGGCAAGGGGCCGTCGCCTAGTTGTACTTGGTTTGAATTAGACATTGGGATCTTTCACAAAATGGAAGTGTTTATCAATGTACTATTACAATAAAATTAAATTTTATTTTGGGATAAATACAGGCGGCGGTTGTTCGCGGATATCTTATTCAATCGCCAGCGCCGCATTGAAAAACGCCGTGGTTACGGGCCAGGAGGTCAAGCCGGAGGCGAAATCTTGCGGGCTTGCCTCCTTGGTTTTGCCAAGAAAGCCGTGCGTGCCTTGTGGATAGTGCAGGATCGCGGCCGGCTGCGTCGAGGTACGAGCATCGAGCGCGGTTCGCAAGCGTTGCAGCGACGCGTAAGAGGTGAGGTGATCCTTGCCCGGATAGTGAACCTGCACCGGACAGATGATCTTGTCGGCAACCGGCGGCAAATCGATGGCATTGGCCGGACGTGGATCGCGCATGGTGGGATAAAACGCCGACACCGCTTTGATGCGCGAGTCTTCGGCGGCGAGCAACATAGCCATGCGCCCCCCCATACAAAAACCCAATAGACCGACGTTGGGAAGACTCAAGTTATCCATCATGTAATCGATCCAACTGGATTGCTCGCGCAGACAATCGGCATCCATCAACACCGTCTCGGAGATTCGCGAACGCTCCTCGCGCGGCAGGTTCGCGTCGTAAGCGGAGTAGGGGTTCCAGGCGAGCGCGGCCAAACCGGCTTGCGCCAAATGCGCGAGCTGCTCGTCCACACCGGGGCCGAAGCCGAAAGCTGAGGGCAGGAGCAGCACGCCAGCTTTGCACTTACCCCACGGTTTGGCGTAGCGCGCGTGCAAACCTTTGCGGTGAATGTCCTTGATGATGATTTTCGCCATGAATGTCCTTTGAAAATTGATTGTGAAAATTGACTTTGCCAAGGCGTAGCGGGCGGGAACCTGACGATTGATTTACTCTAACGCATTGCGATGTGAAATTTCAAGAACAGATCGAGAGGAATGTTATGGATCAGGCCGTCAAAAAATCCGTGTTGTCGTGGGACCCGAATAAATTTGCCGTGCGCACACTGGTTGCCCGTCTCTCGGGGATGGGTGAAGTCACGGTGCATGAAAAGCCGACCGCCTTGGCCGATCTTTCTCCCATCATCGAAGCAAGCAATACCGCGCATCTATTCAAGAAGGCCGGCCCGGAAGAGCACGAGGTCATCGCCGCCATGTCTTCCTCGAGAAAACGCCTGGCCGCGGCATTCGGCGTACCCGAGGAGAAAATGCGTGATGAGTTCCTGCGCCGATCAGCGACGCCGCAAAAGCCGTTCGAAGTGCCCTCCAACGAGGCGCCGGTGCATGAGGTAGTGGAATCAGGCGATGAGGTCGATCTTTATAAACTGCCGTTTCACCTGCAGCACGAATTCGATGGCGCGCCCTATATCACCTCTGGTATCGATTTTGTCAAAGATCCGCTCACCGGCCGCTCCAATGTTGGCGCACGTCGCATGATGTTGCGTGGGAAAAACAAGGTAGGGATCAACCTCACCGCGCCTTCCGATCTTCGTGAAATTTATCTCGGTTGCGTGGAGCGAAAAGAAAAACTCCCCATCAGTTTTGCCGTGGGGGTGCATCCGCTCTACACCATGGCGGCCGGCTCGCGCAGCCTGGGTGAGGAGATAAATGGCATGGCCACCTTGCGCGGCGAGCCGTTACCGGTGGTCAAGTGCCTCACCAATGATCTCCTGGTGCCCGCCGATGCCGAAATGATTTTCGAGGGCTACCTCGATGAGCGTGGCTATATCGACAATGAAGGCCCGTATGGCGAGTACATGGGGTTCTATGGGCCGATGCACGGCGACCCTGTTTTCCATATCACCTGCATCACGCGCCGCAAAAATGTTATTCATCAGTCCTATAAACACGGCTTCGGTCTGCTCTTGGGAGAGTGCGATGGCGCGCCGTTTGGCAACCTGCAAACCGAAGCGCGCGCCTGGCAGGTGTTGAAGGGTGCGGGCATTAACGTGACCGAAGTGTTCGCGGTGGGCGCCTCGGGCATCTCGCACCACCTTCGCGTGGCCATCAAAAAGCGCGGCAATGCCGACGCGCGCGCCGCCATTACCGCGGTGCTGGGCAGCATCGCCAATGTGAAACACGTGTATGTGACCGATGACGATGTGGATATCCGCTCGCACGATCAGATGGAATGGGCCATGTCCACGCGATTTCAAGCGGACCGCGACATTATCGTGCTCCCTAACATGCGCGAAATGCCCATGGATCCTTCGACCACGGTGCGCGGCATGGGCGCGAAGGCGGGGTTTGATCTCACCTTCCCGGTGCCGCGCTCGACCAAGGTAACCATGCGCGTGCCGGTGTCCGCCAAGACCGGCGGCGCGACGCAATTCAAGACCGTGAAAGAAGCTTTGACCACCGGACCCATGCACTTTGCGCGCTTGATGCAGGTACTGGGGAGCAAGGATGGGCGCGAGATCGTGATGGAGATCGAGGCCTTGCGCGATCAAGGGTTGCTTGATCGGTTGGAAGATGGCGATTACTACTTAAAGAAGTAATGCGAGGCGCAGTTCTTTTCATGTCTATGCGCCAGACAGTGTTGGCGGCGCTATCGGTAATCACGCTGATCGCAGCCGCGCCACTTGCGGCGCAAACCTATCCCGGCAAACCGATTCGCATGGTGACGCCGTTTCCACCGGCAGGTTCCCTGGATGTGGTGGGCCGCTCGGTGGTGAATCGCCTGAGCGTTTCATTGGGACAAACGGTAATTCTGGAGAACCGCCCCGGCGCGGGCGGTGTGATCGGTTCAGAGTCGGTGGCGCGTTCCGCACCGGATGGCTATACCTTGCTCCTGTCCTCGGCAAGCACCCATTCCATCGCGCCCGCGCTGCAACCCAAACTCCCCTACGACCCGATAAAAGACTTCACGCCCATCATCGAGATTACGCCTGGTGGTGCCACCGTTCTGATGGTGGCGATCAACGCGCCATGGAAATCTGCCGGCGAAATGATTGCCTTTGCACGAGCCAACCCAGAGAAAGTGTCCTTTGGCACCGGCGGTGTGGGAACCGTTCCCCATCTCACCACCTCGGCGCTTGCGGCCCACACTGGCACGCAATTCCTGCACGTCCCCTACAAAGGCGCTGCGCTGGTGATGCCCGACCTGATCGCCGGTCGTGTGTCGTTCATGTTCGACAGCATCATCTCCGCGCAGCCGCATGTGAACGGCGGCAAGGTGCGGGCGCTGGGCGTGAGCGGCGGCAAACGCTCGCCGCTGTTGCCCGAGGTGCCAAGCTTTCCCGAATCGGGCCTGCCCGGTTTCGAGCCGCCCGGAGCATACATGGGCGTGTGGGGGCCGGCGGGTTTGCCGTCGCTTATCGTTGCGCGGCTGAATATGGATCTGAACCGTATGCTGCAATCGCAAGATATGAAAGAGCAGATGGCGAAACTGGGGATCGAGGCCACCGGTGGAACACCGGAAGCGTTTGGTGAGCACGTTCGCGCGGATAGGGGGAGATGGGCGGAGGTGGTGGCGAAGACGGGGTTGAAGGTCGATTGAATTGCTACTGACGTTCGCCTAAAACTTCCAATTGCACCAATATAATGAAAATGTCACACTATTTTTCATTGTGACATCCTTCCATTCTTGGGCCTGATACCTATATGGCAACCATTCGCAAAACCATTACTTTGACCGAACAGCAGGACGCTTGGATCTCCGGGCAGATTGCGGCCGGCTACTACGCTAACGATAGCGAGGCTATTCGCGACCTCATTGGGCGCGAGCAGGCGCGTAGCGCCGAATTGGAATCGATACGACGGGCGTTGATCGAGGGTGAAGAAAGCGGAGAGCCGCGGTCATTTGATGGCGAGGAATTCAAGCGGCGGATGTCAGCCGCTCATGGCTGAATATCGCCTCAGCCCCGCTGCATTGCGTGAATTAGCGAATGGATGCGCTGCGCCACCTTTAGGGCGTCCGCATGGGTTCAAGTACCTTCCTTGTCGCAACATAGGCGCATGAGCTAGGGGTGAGCAATGCCCTGAGAGCCGCGCCGGTGCTTGATTTTCGGCATTCGCCATTTTTTTAAGCGAATGAAACTTCCCCATGGCGAGTCCTTGCGTCTGATCTGGTGGAATTCGATTTTCAATGCCGTCTCGCCCCGCCGCCGGATTTTCAGGTTCCAGTTCCATGCCGTGCCAAAATAGTCTCAAGCTTCGGCAAAGCCAGTGTGTCGTCCTTGAGATCAAGCAGTCGGTTAGGTTCGTCCATTTTTTCGCAGTAGGCCAAAGAGGCGCTGCATCTCTACCATTCCCGAGTAGCGTTCGCGCCGCTTGTCGGCATCGAGCATTCCGCCCAGTTGCAACATGTCGTACGCGGCCTGTCGAGACTCCTCAGGCGTCTGCGCGGCGAGCGCTTGGTAGCGAAGTTTTTCCAGCAGGGCGCCGGTTTCCTGCCACTGCGCGACCAGTTGCCTTTGTTGTTTGGCGTGGGTTTCATCCATGAATGGAAGTATCCGGGCGTGGGCCGAGCACGCGTCACTGCTTGCCCGGTGCCGCGCTGATGCGGGCGCGTTGCGCCGCTTTTCGTCGCAGATCGCGGTCAAATGGGATCTGGTTTTGGTCAAATACCCGATGCACTGTCTTCCAATCTCGGGAGTAACATTCAAGCTTTACTTTTCGACCTTCCAAGAACGGGAGAGAGCATGGAAACCGTCAAAGTATCCACCAAGGGTGAGATTGTCATTCCAAAGGCGTTGCGTGAGGCAGTAAATATTCATGCTGGAACGGAATTGATTATCTCGACGATTACCGATGGGCTTAAATTGACCCCGGCCATACAAATCAAACCTACCAAAGTCGAGGATGGCTTAGGGTTATTGGCAAAGCCCGGTCGCAAGAAACTTTCAGAAGCAGAGGTTAAGCGGCGTATTGGCACCATGCTCAATGCACGGGACAACGTAACAAAAACACGATGATCTCCGTCGATACCAACGTTCTTGCTCGGTATCTTCTCAACGATGACATCGAGCAGGCCAAAGCTTCAGCCCGCTTGCTCGCCGGTCAGGCGATCATCGACGTACCACTGTCAGTTTGGCTGGAACTTGTCTGGGTGCTGCAAATCAACGATTGCGGCAAGCGGGAGATAGTCAAAGGATTGCGGCATCTCATTGGGCTTTCGAATATTCGTCCTCAATCCCTCGATGTGCTTTTGCGAACCTTGGGTTGGTACCAAGAAGGAATGGATTTTGCCGATGCATTGCATCTGGCGATGAGCGCGGGCCACGATCACTTTGCGAGTTTCGATAAAACAATGCTGAAAGTTGCCACCAAGATCGGCGCCGCGCCACAGGTGATCAAGCCTTGACGTAGCAAAACGGGCAATCGCTCCGCCGATCGGACCCCGTGATCTGCCGCGCTATTTTTTCCCCAACGGCGTATGCCCGCCCGAAGTATTCACATAGTCCCTCCGCGCCGATTCAGGCAGGCAAAGTTCTTCAATTTCGCGAATCTTGTCGGCGTTGAAAAGTGTTTTGAGATTCGCGGGTCCCGCAGATTGTTTTGCTACGCCTTCGGCCCATTCGTTGATGGCTTGCGAGCCGCGCGCTTTCATGTCGTTGAGCAGTTGCCACGCCGCGTGCATGCCGGCGGAGGCGGCGATGGTGGGGTGCAGCACGATGCGTAGGCCGCGTTTTTCGAACTCCTCCAATGCGGGCGTCGGTTTGGGGCCACCCCAGGAACAAAGTAGTGGTACGGGCGAGCGGCGCGCGGCTTCTTCAATTTGATCGAGCGAACGAATTGAGTTGAGCCATACCAGATCGGCGCCGCCATCATTGGCATAGGCGATGCAGCGCACCACGGCATCTTCGAATGAGCCGCCTT
>JBJXEY010000305.1:0-5803 GCA_046153355.1 Burkholderiales bacterium | reverse complement strand
ATCAGCGAAAATCGCTCGCTCGCCGAGGTCGCGATCCGGGTGCCTCGCGGAGTCATCTGCCTTGTGTCAGCGCTGCGCGTGCATGACATCGGCACCCAAGCGCCGCATGAGATCTGGCTCGCCATACCGCATCGGATGCTCTCTCCCCGGCTCGACAAGCCTGCACTGCGCGTAATTCGCATGTCAGGCCTATCTCTGAGCGAGGGCATCGATCAGCTGACGGTGGACGGCGTGAAAGTCCCCGTTTTCAACGCTGCCAAGACCATCGCCGATTGCTTCAAGTTCCGCAATAAGATCGGTCTGGATGTGGCGCTCGAAGCCCTGCGCGAGGGTTGGAACAAGCGCAAGGTCACGATGGACGACCTGTGGCGCTACGCTTCTGTCGATCGCGTGGCCAATGTCATGCGCCCGTACCTTGAAACCATCGCTGCGTCATGAGTACGAACCGCGCGGCATCGATTCGCGCCCGCCTGAAAAATCGCTCCGACGCCGCGAAGCAGGACTTCAATCTCACGCTCACGCACTACGGCCTGGAGCGGCTGCTGTATCGTCTGTCTGTTTCAAGGCACGCGCCGAACTTTCTGCTCAAGGGCGCGCTGCTCTTTAAACTCTGGTACGACGTTCCGCACCGGCCAACCCGAGATGCCGACCTTCTCGGCTTTGGCACCGATGACATCGATTCCGTGGCGGCAGTTTTCCGCGACATTTGCGTCATCGAGATCGATGATGGGATTGCGTTCGACGCACGCTCGGTCAAGACGGCGGAGATCCGCAAGGAGGCGGGTTACGGGGGAGTGCGTGTCGAGCTGCGCGCGACGCTGGACGGTGCAAAGCTCTCGCTGCAGATAGACATCGGCTTCGGTGACGTTGTGACGCCAGCGCCCGAGACAGTCAGTTATCCCGTCTTGCTGGACGACCTACCTGCGCCCACGCTGCGAGCGTATCCCAAGTACACGGTCGTCGCCGAGAAATTTCAGGCGCTGTGCGCACTCGGCATGGCAAACAGCCGGATGAAAGACTATTTCGACCTGTGGATGCTGCTGCGTGATGGCGATCTGGACGATGCGGAGTTGACGCGCGCGATCCAAGCCACTTTTACCCGTCGACAAACCGCGCTACCCAAAGGCGTACCCGCTGGGTTGACCGATGCTTTCGCCACGGATGTGGGTAAGTTGACGCAGTGGCGTGCCTTCGTGACGAAGAACAAGCTCAATCCCATTGCACTGGGTGAACTGGTGAAAGCACTGCGTGCCGAGTTCCAGCGGTTGAAGATTGTGTGATGAGTTCACTCCTTCAGTTAACCGGGCTGGCGGCTATCTAGATGCTGAAAGCTATTTTCGGGGAGCAGATGAGATTGACGGTAAAAATGCTACTCGCAGAATGAAATTCTAAATGGGAAAATGGCTTACATATGCCGTTTATGATCGAGTGGGAGTAAGAAAAGTCTTAAAGAATCCACTATTCGCGCTGTTTTTCGTGTCAGGCTTTTGCGGCCTGATCTACGAATCGCTCTGGTCGCATTACCTTAAATTATTCCTCGGTCATGCAGCCTATGCGCAAACCGTGGTGCTGATCGTATTTATCGGCGGCATGGCGATCGGTGCCTGGGTTTGCGGTCGCGTTGCGCCGCGCATTCGTTATCCGCTGCTTGCCTACGCGGCGGCCGAATTGATTATCGGTATTTGTGCGATCGCCTTTCACCCGGTGTATGTCGGTGTAACCGAATGGGCTTATTCGACGTTGTTGCCGGCGACATGTGGCGCCGAGGATTGGTGCGTGACTTCATGGTTGGTCGCAGCCCTTCTTATCCTGCCGCAATCGATTTTGCTTGGCACTACCTTCCCGTTGATGACAGGCGGGATTTTGCGCGTTTTTCCCGGCGAGCCGGGTCGCCGCATTGGTCTGCTTTATTTTCTTAATAGTTTTGGCGCGGTGTTTGGCGTGTTGACCAGTGCCTTTGTTCTCATTCCGAACATCGGTTTGCCCAATACGTCGGTGCTGGTCGGCATACTCAACCTGGTGCTTGGTCTGTGCGTGGTGTTGATAGCGCTGCGCGTTGAAATTCCACGCGTCGGTTTATTCCAAGAAGTCCCCAGTCAATCTGCACCTTCGCGCGATGCCGCATCCACGGACATCGATGGTTCGATATCCACGCGGCTCCTTTTATGGGTGGCATTGCTCACCGGTTTGTCGTCATTTATCTACGAAGTTGTCTGGATTCGCATGTTGTCCTTGGTACTGGGCAGTTCCACGCATGCGTTCGAGTTGATGCTCGCCAGTTTTATTCTTGGTATCGCGTTGGGTGGCTGGTGGATTCGCGGTCGCATTGATGGTTTGCGCGATCCGCGGCGCTACCTTGCGGTTGTGCAGGTTTTGATGGGTTTATTTGCCATCGCCACCATCGGGTTATACAACGCAAGTTTCGATTTCATGGCGTGGATGCTCACAGCGCTTTCGCGCAGCGTATCGGGCTATCAATTATTCAATCTGGGTGGCGCGCTGATTTCAATGTCGGTGATGCTCGCGCCAACCTTCATGGCGGGCATGACTCTGCCATTGTTAACGTTTCTCCTCATGCGTTCATCAATGGGCGAGCGAAGTATTGGTTACGTTTACGCCTGGAATACTTTTGGCTCGATAGCCGGCGTGATCATTGCGGTGCATTTCGCATTGCCACAATTGGGTTTGAAGTATTCCTTGGTAGTCGCTGGTTTGATAGACGTGCTCCTGGGCATCGTGCTCATTTGGCCGGCGGCCAAGGCATCTAGAAACTGGAGGAGGGCGGCGATGGCCTCCCTGTTATTGGCGGTTGTCGCCGGCGCGCTCCTGCAAATCGATCCCATGCGCACCGCTTCTGGGGTATTTCGCGGTGGCTTGGCAAATCTTCCGCAAAAAAATGAACTGCTGTTTCATCGCGATGGCAAGACAGCGAGTGTCGATGTGGTTCGCGCCGCGGATGGCAGAATCTTCATTCAAAGCAATGGCAAACCGGATGCCTCCTACCAACCATTACCCAATGCTAGGCCCACCATTGACGAGGCGACACAGGTGTTGATCGCCGCGGTGGGTCTTGCGCACCGACCGCAAGCCGAGGAGGTCGCGATTATTGGATTTGGGTCGGGAATCTCCACGGCCGCGATGCTAGGCAGTCCGGCGATCAAGCGCGTCGATACCATCGAAATCGAACCGGCCATGGTGGAGGGCGCGCGGCATTTTCGCCCGGCCAACGAAGCGGCTTACGCCGATCCGCGGAGCAAGATCGTGCAGGAAGACGCGAAGTCTTATTTCGCCCGCGGCGGCCAGCGCTACGACATAATTGTCTCGGAGCCCTCCAACCCTTGGGTATCAGGGGTGTCTTCGCTGTTCACGCGGGAGTTCTATGCGCGGCTACGGTTGTCTTTGAAACCTGGCGGGCTATTGGTGCAGTGGATTCACGCCTACGAATTCAACGCCACGCTTTTGGCTTCGATATTCGCCGCATTGGGTGGCGAATTTGGCGATTACGTGGTCTATGTCCACGGCTACGATCTGATGGTAGTGGCCACCATGGGTTCGAGCCTCCCGCCATTGTCTGAGCAAATTTTTCAAATGCCCGATCTGCGCGGCATGCTTAATCGTCACGCGGTACGTGCGAAGCCTGATTTGCAAGCACATCGACTCGCGGGGCGAAGTAGTCTGGAACGTTTGCTGCCAGTTAAGTCGGTCCCCGTCAATTCCGACTACGCGCCATACGTCGATACCCACGCGGCGCAGGCACGTTTTTTAACCTCTACTGTCGGCCTCATTGGCGACGTCGATTTATATCCCATACCGCTCGTCGAACTTTTTGAGCCGGTTGCGAACTCCGCCACCGTGACGATGTCTACGCCGAAGTTTTCCGTCGGATCGGTAGAACGCGGGGAAGGAAAACTGGTTGCGCACAACGCAGTTCTTAATTTACTTCGCGAAAAACAAGCCTTCCGGCGTCTTGAAGCGAGCAATGCCCGGGCAGACCGCTTGTTGACCTCAACCCGGTTGTTGCTGGATGAATGCGCAAGTGCTACTACCTACGCTGAGTTGTGGGATGACATGGTGAGCCTGGCAGCAATCGTCAACCCTGCGCTTGACGCCACACGGGCGCAGTCGTTCTGGCGCGATATGGCGGCGTCTGCGTGCCTCGCGCGGGCGAGTGCTGCCTATCGTACCTGGATGGCTTTGTTCGCCGCAGTCGGTGCACGTGATGCGCAGCGTATGACTCAATTGGGAGCTGAATTGCTCGAAGCCGGTGGTTTGACCCCTAATCAACGCGCCTACGCCTTGTTGGCATCTCTCGCGGGGAGCCTGTCGCGTAAGGACGCAGCAGGCACCAAGCGTGTCGCCGATTATTTGTTGCAACTGACACCGGCACAACAGCGTTCGCCGGGATTCCTAGGCTTACGCGCACTTTCGGGTCTATGACTCGAATCTAAGAAATATTTTTTGCTTCAGGCATGGCGCGGTTCAGGGCGATCACGCTAAGCACGCCAAGAACGGCCATGGTCGCCACCGACCAGCGCACCCCTTCGACAGTAGAGAGGAAGCCGTAGGCCATCGCCCCCACGGTGATCACCGCCTGATGCATGCCAAAGATGGCCATGCTGCGCCCGCGGAATTCAGCGGGCGAGTAACTTTGCACGATGGTATTGACGATCACATTGCAGTAGACATGCGACAGACCCGCGGCGAACATGGCGAACAGCGACAACGCATACCAAGGCGAGGCCGCGAATAGCAGCACCGACAGGCCATAACACACCCCGCCCACCAGCATCATCAGCCCTCGGCGCAGACGGTGGCCAGCCGAGGCGACCAGCGCCGCGCTGAAAAACGCTCCCACGCCCATGCCGGTGAGCAGCAATCCCTGGCCTTGCGCGCCCACCTGCAACAGATCGCGGGCGAACACTGGCAGCATGGTGGTGAAGGGCACGATAAAAAACGAGGTGAGCATCACGCAGGCGAGGGCGGCGCGCACCGCTTGATTGTCCCAACTGAATTTCCAGCCTTCCAGGATGCTGGCGAAAAACGATTCGGATTGCGCGGTACGCGGCGGATGCGGTGCCGGCCGAAGTGGAATGGTGAAACCCACGGCGATAATCAAGAACAACGCCTGCACCGCGATGGCGCCGCCCGTGCCGCTCACCACGATCAGTGCACCGGCAAGCGCGGGCCCCGCAGCACGAGACACATTGAACATTAACGAATTAAAGCCAATGGCATTGGTGATGTATTCACGCGGTACCGCGCCCGAGACCATGGAGGCGCGCGCCGGTTGTTGGAATACTTGGCCCGTGGCGGCAAGAAACGCGGAAACATACACGTGCCAGGGCTCGATGTTGCCAGTCAGCACCAAGGCGGCGGTCACCGAATAAACGATGACATTCGAGACTTGCGCCACCATCAGTTGCGATTTGCGCGAATAGCGGTCCGCAGCACTACCGGCCAAAGGTGCAAGGAACAGGTAGGGAATCACCATTACCCCGCGCACCAAGCCCAATTGCACCACTGAGTCAGTCAGTTCATATATCAACCAACCGCGCGTGACTTCGTCCATCAACGTGCCCATGGTGCCAAACGCCTGGCCGAACCAAAGCAATCGATATTCGCGATAGCGCAGCGTGGAAAAGGCGCGAATGCGAAGCAGCGCCTTTATTATCGTCATCCCATAACCATCAAGCCGCCTTCGCCCCGGCCGCTTCACGTGCCGCCAACTGATCGACAATGCGGCGCCTCTGCACCCAGGCCTTGTCCTGCCCCAACGTCACCGCTTGAGCGCCACCGAGCCTCA
>JBJXEY010000292.1:0-7143 GCA_046153355.1 Burkholderiales bacterium | reverse complement strand
GGGTTTGACCATTAAGCTCATCGACCCCAATCTGATGCTCGATCAGCGCGACAAATGGACCAAAGCCTACGACAGTGTGTTCGGCCGGCGCGCACCTTAAAGCAATTGTTAATTTAGACTTAAATTTTTTGTAAGCACTTAGAGAGCCGCAACCATGATCACCCAGGAACAAAACGACGCATTAACGCAAACCAATCAGGGCACCCTGATGGGCGACTTTTTTCGCCGCTACTGGATACCGGCGCTGCACGACTGGGAATTGCCCGAACCCGATTGCGCGCCGGTGCGCGTGAAGCTGTTGGGAGAGGAACTTATCGCCTTTCGCGACTCGCAGAATCGCATTGGCTTGATCGACGAATTCTGCGCGCATCGCGGCGTGTCGCTGTGGTTCGGGCGCAATGAAGAGTCGGGTCTGCGCTGTCCCTACCATGGCTGGAAATTTGATATCACCGGTCAATGCGTCGAACTACCTTCGGAGGGCGAAGACGGCCCGATGCGCAAACGCATGAAATTGACCGCCTATCCTTGTATTGAAGCCGGTGGGGTGATCTGGACCTATATGGGTCCGCCGGAACTGCAACCCGCGCCGCCTAATTTGGAATGGGTACAAGTGGCGCCCGAGCGGCGTTATTTATCCAAGCGCTTGCAGGAATGCAACTATCTGCAAGCCATGGAGGGCGGTATTGATTCTTCGCATGTGACCTTTCTTCACAGCGGTGCGTTAAAGACCGATCCTTTATTCAAAGGCACCAAAGGCAACCAATACAACGAGGGCGATAAAAAGCCGCATTTCGATGTGGTGGAATTCGAAGGCGGGTTGTTGATTGGGGCGCGCCGCAAGGCCGATGCCGGCAAGTTTTACTGGCGCATCACACCGTGGATCATGCCCTGGTACACCATCATTCCGCCGCGCGGCAAATACCCCTTGGGCGCGCATGCCTGGGTACCGATCGACGACCACAGCTGCTGGTCATGGAGCATCAACTACCATCCCTCGCGGGCATTGAGCGCCGATGAGCGTCAAGCCATGGAGGAAGGTAAAGGCATACACGTGCGCAATGTGCCCGGCACCTTCATCACCGCGCAGAATAAGCAGAACGACTACCTCATGGACCGCGCCGCGCAAAAGGCCGGCATCCATTATTCGGGGATTGAAGGCATTGGCATGCAAGATGCCTCGTTGCAGGAATCCATGGGACCGATCCAAAAGCGCACCAAGGAAAATCTCTGCCCCACCGACAAGGGCATTGTGATGATGCGGCGCATGTTGATGGAAGGTGCGGAGGCGAATCGCCATGGTAAGGAAATCATTGGCCTCGATCCTGAAGTGCAACGCGTGCGTTCCTGCGCCATTGAGTTGGAACCACACGAGCATTACAAAGATGCGGCGCGCCACGGCCTGTTTGCGCCCCTGGATACCGACCCGGTTTCGGTTTAGTCAAAGCTAGCAACGCCTGCGCAACGCCAATATCCCAACATGGCGTTGCCGCGCATAGCGATTACCCTGGGCGATCCTGCGGGTATTGGCCCGGAAATCGCGTTAAAGGCGGCGCTTGATCCGCGTGTGACGTCGGTGTGCTCGCCACTTCTCGTGGGTGATCACGAAGTGTTGAGCTATCACGCGCGACGTTGCGGTTTGAACCCGGCGATACGCCCAAGTTCAAGCGTCGCCAATCTGGACTGGAGCGCGGGCGCAATTCCTTTGCTACGAGTGGCGCTGCCCTCAGGCGAATCGTTTGATTTGGGTGAGATTCGCGCTGTACATGGCCGGGCCGCGGTAGATGCGGCGCGCGCGGCAATTTTGGCGGCGCGTGATGGGCATGTCGCCGCCGTGGTGGCCGCGCCGCAGACAGAACTGGCCATCGCCCAAGCGGGCATCCAATTCGATGGCTATCCCGGGTTGGTGGCGCAATGTACCGGCACACCGCCCGAAGATGTTTTTCTGATGCTGTGTTTCGATGAGCGCCGCATCGCGCATGTAACGTTGCATCTGGGCCTTGCCCGGGCAATTACACTGGTGACGCGCGAACGCGTCAAGGCATGTATCACGGCCACGCATCGCGCGCTTTCCGCCATGGGGATCGCCGCGCCGCGCATCGCGGTGTCGGGCCTCAATCCGCATGCCGGAGAGGGGGGGTTATTTGGCGATGAAGAGATTCACATCATCGCGCCCGCAATCGAGGCGGCGAAAAAAGAAGGCATCCGTGCGGAGGGGCCGTTTGGCGCCGACATCATGTACAACCGCCCCGGTTATGACGCCTTCGTGGTGATGATTCACGACCAAGGCCATATCCCGGCGAAGCTGCTTGGGGAAAATCGAACCGCGGCCATCACCATTGGCACACCGGTGTTATTTTCCTCGGTAGCCCACGGCAGTGCCCTGGATATCGCGGGTAAGAATAGGGCGAGCCATGAGGCGGTGGTGGAAGCGATTTGCAGATTGACAGGCACTGCTGGCGGCGGACCAATGCACCGGCACTGAACCGGCAACGCAATTGGCCATTCGGAAGCCTATACTTCTTGCCACTGGAAAATAATTCAATCCTACAATTTTCCATGGAAGGAAATTCCATGACCCCTGACAGAGAAGTCTCGGCCGATCTCGCCAACCCCCTGGGGCTGGATGGGGTCGAATTTATCGAGTACGCAACCAGCAAGCCTCAGGCGCTGGGACAGTTGCTTGAATCCATGGGTTTTCGCCCGATTGCACGCCATCGCTCACGCGAGGTGCTTCTGTATCGGCAGGGCGATATGAATATCATCGTCAATGCGCATGTCGATACGCATTTTAGTGACGCTATGCCTTCAGTTGCGAATCTGGCCGACGGCATGGAGCGCAGCCTCGGCCCCGCCGAAACGCCAGTCATTTCGGCGATCTGTTTTCGCGTCCGCGATGCGCGCGCTGCCTACCACCGGGCGATCGAACGTGGCGCATGGGCGGCACCAGCGCGTATTGAAGTGATGGAATTGAATATCCCTTCGATACACGGCGTTGGCGCCAGCCGCATTTATTTCGTCGACCGTTATCGCGATTTTTCCATTTACGACGTCGATTTCACCCTGATACCCACTGTAGACCCACACCCGCCGGCGTTAGCGGGCATGCACTGGTTCGGCGTGGTGCAATACATTGGCGAAGGGCGCACCGAAGACTGGACCGAGTTCTACTGCGAGTTGTTTGGCTTTGAGGCCTTGCCCGACGAGCAGCGCTTCGGCATCCTCCCCAAGGGTCGCGTGTTGAAAAGCCCCTGCGAGTGTTTTTACCTGCAATTGATCGCGCCCAATCCCGAATTGCTCGATGAGAATAATGACGAAACGCTGCAACGCGTTGCCTTTGGCGCGCCGGATGTCCTGGCGGCGGTCAATGCTTTGAGTCAACGGGGAGTTGATTTTGTCGAATCCACCGGGGTGCATAGCGAAACGCGTGGCGCGTTGACCCAGGGGCGCCTGGGCGGTGTGATGTTCGAATTGGTGCATCACGCCGCAGCGTGAGGGGATCACCATGAACCCATTCGCGGGAAATATCGCCGACTTTGGGATGGATACCATCTCCTTATCTGGCACGCTACCGATGAAGTTGCGCGCGGTAAAAGAGGCCGGGTTTTCGCAAATCATGTTGATGGCTCGCGATTTGACCAGTCATGCCGAAGGCGTCGAGGCGGCGATCGACGCGGTTCGACTTAGTAGATTGCGCGTCACCGGGTTTCAAGTGTTGCGCGATTTCGAGGGGCTATCGGGCAATCTGCACGACTACAAGATCGATATCGCCAAATCGATGCTCTCCATGTGCGCGGCGCTGGGTTCCAAGGTGCTGTTGGTGTGTTCCTCGACCTCTATTCATGCAAGCGATGATCGCGACATTCTGGCGCGCGATTTGCGCGAACTCGCCATGCTCGCCCTGCCGTTGGGTATTCGTATTGCCTACGAAGGATTGTCCTGGGGCCGCAATATCAATGAATACACGCATGCCTGGGATGTGATCTGCCGCGCCGATGCGCCCAATCTCGGTCTAGGCTTCGATTCGTTTCACGTATTCGCCACCAAGACCTCATTGGATGAGATTGAGTCGCTCGATCCACAGAAAATATTTCTCGTGCAACTCGCGGACTTCATGTGGCAGGAGATCCGCTCGGTAGAGGAGCGCATAACCACGGCACGTACCTTTCGTGTATTCCCCGGCGAGGGCGTGCATAGCGCGCAGTTGGCCGATTTAGTGCAGCGCTTGGATCGGCTTGGTTACAACGGTGACTACAGTTTCGAGGTGTTTAACGACGATTACACCCAGATGCCGCCCGCGACCGTGGCTGACCGCGCCTATCGCGCCGCATTGTGGTTATCCGAAGATGTGTTGCGGCGTTCGGTGCCGCTTCCGGGGCAGATGCGCTTGCGTGCTTAGGGCTGCGCGCCTACGCGCTTTGGGCCGCGCGCCTACGCGCTTAGGGCGATGCGACTTGGCATCGTGTGCCTCGGCTCCTCGGACTGAGGTAATCCGCAAACCTTGTCAAAAGTTTGCTTGCCGCGCGTTCGCATCAGGCACACCCGCAATCTCGGAGCGCGCGCAACAGCGAAAATTTCGTGCGACACGTCGATTACTCAGAGTTGGCTTGGAATCCACCCCAACCCGATTCACCAAAGCAAGATCAGTTGACGCCGATCATGGTCGTCCGTCAAGTGCCGATGGGGCTTTTTTTCGCCATGTCGAGAATTCGCGTCAATCTCAGTACCGCAGCTTATTGCCCAAGCTTGACGCCGGTATCCTTAACCAGTTTTTCATAAAACGCGCGCTCATCCTTGATTTGCACCGCAAATTCGTTGAGCGAACCGCCGGTGGGCACCATGCCCTGCGTCGTCAGGTATTTACTTACGTAATCTTTGTTTTTTAGTAACTCGTTGATATCGCTATTGAGTCGCTCGATGATTGAGCGCGGCGTAGCGGCGGGTGCGAAGAGACCGATCCACACGCCAGTATCCACTTTGAATCCTGATTCACCCATGGATTTCACGCCGGGCACGAACGCCGAGGGTTGTCCTCCACTGGCGGCAATCGCCTTCAGTTTTCCTGCCTTAATCATCGGTGCGGTACGGCCAGCGGCGTTCATCGACACATCGACTTGTCCACCGATCACCGCGTTCATTGCCGCTTCGCCGCCTTTGAAGGGCACGTGAAGAAAACGCACGCCACGCGTACGCAACCATTCCACGGTCATATGCGCGCCACTGCCCACGCCGATGGTGCTCCAGGTGAGTGATTCCGGCTTGGCCTTAACGATGGCAAATAACTCTTCGAGATTATTCGCCGGGACCGAGGGGTTGGCGATGATCAGGCTTTCCAGATCGCCCAGGCGCGCCACGCCGACGAAATCCTTGAGGGGATCGTAGGGCAGGTTCTGGTAGGCGAGTGGATTGATGGAAATCGTGCCGTTATTGGTGCCGCAAAGCGTGTAGCCATCCGGCGCGGCCTTGGCGCAAAGTTCCGCGCCGATGACCGCATTGGCGCCGGGCCGGTTTTCGATGATGAAGGGCTGACCGTACTTGGGGCCAAGATATTCTTGAAAGCCGCGAAATGGGATATCCCCAGGGCCGCCGGGCGGGTGTGGCGAAATAATGCGAATGGGCTTGTTTGGCCATTGTTGCGCCATGGCATTGAGCGCACCCAGCAGTGCGAACAACATAAAACCGCGACCTACCGCGTGACCAGTGTTTTTCATTTAAGCCTCCAAGATTTCAAACGATGCAAAGCGACCGGCGAATCTTAAGTGTGCATGCTTCGATACGCAATGCCGGTGAGTTGTTGCGGGAGATCGCCGGAATGGTTTCCCCGGTTTTACGTCGTGGGCACTCGTTATAATCACTTCTTTTATTACGGATGCGTGCCGATGTTCAGTTACCGCCACGCCTTCCACGCCGGCAATCACGCCGATGTTCTCAAGCACCTGGTGTTGGTTCACCTCTTGCGCCATGGGTTGCAAAAAGACAAGGCCTATTGGTTTATCGACACTCATGCGGGCGCCGGCGCTTACGATCTGCGCGGCGACTATGCGAAGAAAAGCGGCGAAGCGAAATCAGGCATTGGCGCCTTGTGGGATCGCAAGGACCTGCCGGCAGGGCTCGCGCAATACACCGAGGAGGTACGCAAGTTCAACGCCGGCATGGGCGGCGGCGAAGCAGCACCACGTTACTACCCCGGTTCGCCGCGTATCGCCATGCAAATGTTACGTGCGCAGGATCGGCTGCGATTTTTCGAGCTGCATAGTACCGATAGCCGAGAATTGGCCAATTCCATTGAAGGCGAAGCACCACGTGTTATCGCCAAAGCCGAGGATGGCTACGATGGCATGATTGCCATGGTGCCGCCGCCCTCGCGGCGCGGCCTGGTGCTGATTGATCCTTCCTACGAAGATAAGAACGATTACCCGCGTGTCATTGGCGCGTTGAAAGGTGGCGTGGAGCGCTTCGCTACTGGCACTTTTATGGTGTGGTATCCCAAGGTGCAACGGCGCGAAGCCCAGCAGCTTCCTGATCGGTTAAAGCGGGTTCAAGCCAAAGACTGGCTGCACGCGAGCCTGACGATCAAATCAAGAGGGGAAGACGGGCTTGGTTTGAACGGCAGTGGCATATTTATTATCAATCCGCCTTGGACATTGCCGGCAATGCTGGCCGAAGTTTTGCCTTGGCTAGTGAAAGTATTGGGGCAGGATGAGGAAGCGGACTTTTCCCTGGAAAATACGCTGCGTTGACCTACCGCTTGCCTCGGCTAAACTTGGACCCATGAACCAAATCATTTCGCTAGACAATCTCAAAGCGCCGCGAACCTTGTCTCAAGGTGAGTGGACCACGCAACGCGTCGAAGCTTTATTCGATCTAACCTTTGCCGATTTGCTCTATCAAGCGCAAAACGTGCATCGCGCGCATTTCGACCCCAACGAAGTGCAATTATCGACGCTGATATCGGTGAAGACCGGTGGCTGCCCCGAGGATTGTGCTTACTGTCCCCAGTCGGTTCGCTATCAAACCGGCGTAGTCGATGAGCCGACCATGGCGCTAGATGAGGTACTTTCGGCGGCCCGAATCGCGAAGTCTCGCGGTGCGACAAGATTCTGTATGGGCGCCGCGTGGCGCGGTCCGAAACAAAAGGATCTGGAC
>JBJXEY010000282.1:0-6273 GCA_046153355.1 Burkholderiales bacterium | reverse complement strand
CGAAGAAAATCGTTATTCCACCCTTGAAGATAGGCGGCCCGAATCACCAAGGCCAAGAACCCAAGGAGAAAAAATACCAGGAGGAGGCGCGAACGCCATGCCGGCAAGCGAAGTTCGAGCACTGGACTGGCGGAAAATTTCATCTCACTGTCTCCACCGGCGGGACAACCTGAACGCGGCGCGCATCCGGCGCGCGCATGCGCAACGTCTGCGAGGCGATTTTCTCGATCCGCGTGTGCATCGCCCAAGTGCTTTGCTCCAACTGCAACTGGCCGAATTCCACTTCCAATTGTTTGGCGCGCTCGCTCTCCTCTTCCAGGGAGATAAAGAGTTTCCTCGCCTGGTGCTGAGAACTCACCAAACCGAGCGCGCACAGAATCAACACCGCGAGGAGGATGAGATTTAAGCGCAGCATGAGTGTGTGTTCCCATGGTTCGCGATCATCCGCGCCGATCCGGGCGCAATCGCGGTGTAAAAAGGATCAAATATGGCAACAAGCGTTTTTGCATTCAGCCGAGTCGCACGGCGAACCGGTTTCACGAGAGTTGCGCCGCGATCTGCATTCACAAGCGACGCTCCGCCACTCGGAGCGTCGCGCTGCGCGCCCGCGGATTGGATCGCGTCTCTGCTTCGCTTGCGCGAATCGCCTTGCCCACTAACCGCAAACGCGGTGGCGCGAGTTCGGCCGCGCGTAGCGGCAGTCGTTCGGGCATGGCACCGGGACTAGATTGCTCGCGAAGATAATGCTTCACGATGCGATCCTCCAGCGAATGAAAACTGATCACCGCCAGGCGCCCCCCGGCGGCGAGCATCGCTACCGCCTGCGGCAGAACTAGCGACAACTCTTCAAGCTCCTGATTGATGTGAATCCGTAGAGCTTGAAACGTACGCGTCGCCGGATTTTGGCCGGGCTCACGCGTCCTGACGGCCGTACCCACGATATCGGCAAGTTGCCCGGTCCGAGTGATTGGCCGTTCTGCCCGAGCAACAACAATCGCCTTTGCAACCTGTTTAGCAAACCGTTCTTCCCCATGGCTTTTTATTACCTCCCTTATGTCGCCTTCATCCGCGCGATCTAGCCACTGCGCCACCGTTTCCCCGGTAGTCGTATCCATGCGCATATCAAGCGGCCCATCACCGCGAAAACTAAAACCGCGGTTCGGGTCGTCGATCTGCGGCGAAGACACGCCCAGGTCAATCAACACCCCTGCTACTTCCTTCACCCCACACGCTTGCAACACTTCTTGCAATTTCCCAAAACGCGCATGAATCAACTCGAACCGCCCGTCTTGGATCGACCGCCCCTCTTCTATCGCCGCCAAATCGCGATCCATCGCGATCAAACGCCCCCGGGGGCTGAGTCTTTCCAAAATCAACCGTGTATGCCCTCCCCTGCCAAAGGTGGCATCGACGAACACGCCCTCAGCGCGCTCGTATATGCCAAGCGCATCGATGGATTCTTTTGCGAGGACCGGAACATGGATCACAGGGTGAAGTTGTCGGTGCCGGGGGGCGGCGAAGTGGCCGCCAAAGCTTGCGCTTGGGTGCGCCGCTCTTCCCAGATGGCGACATCCCAGAGCTCGAAGCGATTGCTCTGCCCGACAAACATCACGTCTTTGCTGATCGAGGCAAATTTACGCAGCGTGGGTGAAACCAAGATGCGCCCCTGCGCATCCAGTTCCAATTCTTCGGCGTGGCCGACTACTAAGCGATTCCACCAACGCGCCTGCTCGTTAAATGCGGAGAGCGATTGCATCTTCGCGCTCACCGGTTCCCACGCCGCGTAGGGATACAACATGAGGCAACCATCGGGATGCGCAGTGAGAACCACGCCGCGTCCACCGGAAGTGAGCGCATCGCGATGCTTCGTAGGCACGGCAAGCCGGCCCTTGGCATCGACAGTGAGTTCTGATGTCCCCTGAAACAAGCGCGCCCCCTGTTTTTGGGGATTCCACAAATCCCCACAAAAACCGTCTAATCGCTACTTTACACCACCAAAATTGGGGCAGCAAATAGAAATTGGCAAATTGTTCTTGTGGGACAGGGACTTAGGGAGCTTTTACAATCACTTTATAAAAAATATTTTATTTTAAAAACAGCGAGCTACAAATCTTAATGAATGTAGGATCTTAGGAGATAAATCGGCGTTTTGCGACTGCAATCGGCTGCCTTTCCAAATTCGCGCTGCAAAGTTTGCCGACATACACTCGCGAATCCAGCACCAGCAAATTAACGCGACGAATATTGTCGCGTCGCAGATCTACACTGCATTTTATGGATCGCAATTTCCGCCGCCTCCTTGACACCCTTGCCGTAATTCCTAGCAACGGGAAGAAGCTGTCAACGCCACAAATCCTTGAGCGCTTGAAGGCGCGAGGGCACAAAGTCGACATTCGCACCGTGCAGCGCGACCTCGAATCGTTGGAAAAAACATTCGGCCTGGAGCGCGATGATCGCGGCAAACCACACGGATGGGGCTCGCCGAAGCAAGCCATCAGAATTTCACTCCCCGAGATGGACTGGTCGGAAGCGCTTAGCTTCTATCTGCTCAAACAATATTTACAGGATTTGCTGCCGACCTCGGTCCAGGAACATCTCGCTCCGCATTTTCAACAAGCGGAACAAAAACTCAAAAGTCAGTTTCCCGATCTGCCGCTAAAACACTGGCCAGAAAAGGTGCGCGTGGTGCCGCCAAACCAGCCGATGCGCTCGCCCAAAGTAAATCGCGCGGTGCGCGATGTTGTTACCGAAGCGCTGCTTTCCGGCCGGCAGGCCGAAATCCAGTACCGGCGAAAGGACGGCGACGAACCCAAACCGTGGCGCATTCACCCGCTCGGCATGATTCAACATGGCCGTGTTTTCTACTTGGCCGTGCGCATCAACGACTACGAAAATGTTCGCATGATCGCGCTGCACCGTATTACGCGCGCGAAACTCCTGGAGGCAAAGGTGCGAGCCCCGGCGGATTTCTCTCTCGACCGCTGGCTGCAGGAAGGCGCCATGGGCTTTGGCGGCGGCGGGATGATCCGCCTCATCGCGGACTTCCATAACAAAGTCGGTTATCACTTGGTCGAAACGCCGCTTTCCGAGGATCAAACCGTCACGCCATTAGACAAAACCGGCGTCACGATGCGCGTAACCGCCACGGTTTTGAACACCGAACAACTGCGGCGCTGGTTGCTTGGTTTTGGCAGCGCCGTGGAAATTATCGAACCGGTTTCGCTGCGCAATGACCTTGCCGAAACATTGCGCAACGCCGCCAACCTGTATGAAAAATCCGAATGAAAGGATCGCGATGAAAGAAGCATTCGGCCTCTCCAAAAGCAAGATCAACGCATTCCTGCAATGTCCGAAACGGCTATGGCTGGAGGTGCACAAGCACAAGCTGAAAGAGGAGACACAAACCACACAGTACCTTTTCGCCATGGGCAACCGCGTGGGCGATGTTGCCCGCGCTCAGTATCCCAAGGGAATTCTTATCGGTCACGACCGCGAACTCAGCGCCGCGCTATCGCAGACAAAGCAACTGATGGCGAGCACGGCGCGCACGCCCATCTTCGAGGCGACATTTCAATACCAGAGCGTATTGATTCGGGCCGATCTCATGCTGCCTTGGGGCAAGCGCTGGCACATGGCCGAAGTCAAATCTTCGACCAGCCCCAAGAACTATCACCTTAAAGATCTTGCCGTTCAGAGCTGGGTGGCCGAAAACGCCGGCATTTCCATCGCCCGCGCCACCGTGCGACATATCAATTCCAGCTTCGTCTATGCAGGTGGCGGGGATTACCGCGGCCTGTTCACCGATGCAGCGGTCCAGGCGGATATGAAAGAGCTGGTGCCACAAGTCGCGATCTGGGTAAAACAAGCGCGAACAACGCTCGCGGGGCGTGAACCCAAGCGCGACATGGGCAGCCATTGCGAGGATCCGTTTGCCTGTCCTTTCAAGAAATATTGCCAAGAACTTAGCGGGCCACAACCGAAATATCCAGTCGAACTGTTACCAGGCAAATTGGGCAAAAGAATCGCAAGAGAGTTACGCGCTGGCGGAGTTTCAGATTTGAAGAAGGCGCCCGCCGACCGATTTGACAATGAGCAACTAACACGAATCCGCCAAGTGACCGTATCGGGAAAAACGTTTCGCAATGCCGCCGGTGCGAGAAAGACCATCGCCAAGTGGAAATTTCCACGTGCCTATCTGGACTTCGAAACCATCGGATTTTCCGTGCCGATCTGGAAAGGCACAACGCCGGTTATGCAGATACCGTTCCAATGGTCTTGCCATATCGAGCGTCGAAATGGCGCAGTAGAACATCGCGAATTTCTCGACCTCAGCGGCAAAGATCCATCTCGCGCCTGCGCCGAACAACTGGTCAAGGACCTTGGCGACTGCAAAACAATCGTCGCCTATCACGCGTCAACCGAGAAAGGCGTGATCAATCGTCTCGCGGAGAAGTTCCCGGATCTGCGACACCGGTTAAATAGCATTGCCGACTGTGTCCAGGATTTACGCCCGGTGGTCATCGAGAACTACTACCACCGTGACATGCAAGGCTCATACTCAATCAAGGACGTTGCGCCGACCGTCGATCCAGCGATGGATTACAGCGCACTCGGGGAAGTGCAGGATGGTATGGCTGCGCAGCGCGCGTACGTGGAAGCCATTCAACCATCGACGCCAGAATCGCGGAAAACGGATATTGCCAAATCGCTACGCACTTACTGCGCGTTGGACAGCAAAGTAATGTTGGTGGTGGCGAGGGAATTAAGCCGATAGATCGGCAAGATCGCCCTCACGTGTTGTGCCAGCACCACGTTGACCGTCGATTCAATGGTTCTTATAATGGAGATAGGGAGCATGAGCGCACTGTCCGAACTGATAGCGATTCAACGGAAACACAAAATCTCGCTCGACGACGAATCTCTTGTGCTCCTCGCCCACCTGCGCGAAAACCAAGTCTTCAATGACGCCTCCTGGGAATCTGTCAAGACCGACCTGGCAAAAGCATTGGAATTTCTAATCTGGAGCAAAAAGCAAAAACCTCGACGCATGCTGGAAGAAAGCGGACCCATCGACGCCAACTGGATAAAAATCGTTCGGGTACGTCGGGCGACAGGATATGAATTGCCCTGCTGGGCCTGCCTTTCCTTGAATCACCTGTTCCATCCGCGCGAGGACAAACGCTTCTGGAAACGTATTGGTCGGTTTGCCTTGGAGGTCAATGTGCCCGCGCTCCACAAAGAGACACCATAGCCGCATTGCGTGTGTACTGAGAGATCTGCAACGATCCGAATTTCAAAATAGGGGCAATTGTGAAACATCATTCAAAGAAAATGGGGCAAGTAAGCGAAAAGCTAATTGTGCAAACGGTTCAAGATGGTATTAAGCGTGCAGCATCTTTATACCGCACTGTATCTGGCGGGCAAAACGCGAGGCAGGCGCCCGAATACTTTTTTGTATCGCAAATTGCACTACAACTTCACGACAAAACGAAAGAGAAGTGTTACGTAATTTTAGAAAAAAAGGTTAGCGAGATGCTACTTGAGGCCGGCGCAAAGCAAATCGGACGGTACAAGAACAAGATCAGAGTAAATGGCCGATCAGATATTGTTTTGCTGTATAAGGGCAAGGACAAACGGCCACGTGCCTTGATCGAGGTGAAAAGTCCATTGACGGTGGTCGACAAGAGAAGATTTGCTCCAGACATTGAGCGAATTTGCCACGTGTTGTTGCGGGCGCGCGCCATCAGTTATCTCCATTTTGGAATTTTCGCGTTTTACTATGGAAAGGGGCAGGAACACGAATCGAAAGATTCAATGCGCAAAAATATTTCCGAAATCGTAAAACCCATTAAATGTCTCGCGAGAAAAAATGGGTGCTGGGCCAAGCTAACTCCGGGGTCACATGGAATTTATTCGGGGGACCAATCGTTTGCACCAGTCTGCTTGGTGATTAAGCGAATGCGCGCAAAAAAGATGAATAAATAGATAGATAGAACCTACATACTCTCGGCAATCGCCAAAAAACGTTACCCAAAGGGACTATTGCCGTCGATCCGATCTACCTACACCATAAGATCGACACTCAATATCGCCCCAACCCCTTTGCGATAAATATGCCCCTGGCGGATCGTGCAGTTATCTCCGGTTTGGGTTCGAAGAACGTTCATAATTTGCGCTAGCTCTTGCAGCCCCACCGAACTGTCAGACGTAACGGTAACAAAGCAATCTGCTGCATCTTTCAACTCGCCACCTAAGTTCGTTATTTTTTTTACT
>JBJXEY010000267.1:0-2785 GCA_046153355.1 Burkholderiales bacterium | reverse complement strand
TTGTGCATCGCCACCACCACCCACTGCGCCATGCGCCGCGCGTCGCGGATGCGCTCGAGCATGCCGTCGAGATCGGGTTGGTAGGGATACCAGCGCTTGCGAATCTTGTCGCCGAGAATCACCTTCAGATACTTGTGCGCACCGTTGTCAAAGCTGGTGAGGTGCATCGTGGTATCCGTGTCGGGCGGTGAGTTGTGGCCCATGGGGCGATGTGTGCCCGGCTTGTGCGTCCAGCCGAAAGCGGCGCCGATGCGGCGCAAGTGCTCGAAGGTCGCTTTGTCGACGGTGAACTCCACGTAATGGCGCAAGTAGTTCGCACCCGGCCGGCCGATCATGTCGCGGCGCTGGTCGCCTGCACGGCCCCAGGCGAACAATGACGTGGTACCGGAGAGCAGCACCACGCGGCCCTTCGCCGTCTCCAGATACGCCGGCGCGCGCGCCTGCGCCAGATTGCGGCCCATGCCGGCATGCGTGACGCCATGGCGCGTGAGATGCTCGATGGTTTTCAGCACGCCGCCTTCGCCGAAATCGATGGAATGGTTGTGCGCGGTGGACATCATTTGAAAACCCATCCACTGCAAATCGGCGATGAACTTCGGATCGCAACGCATGTGCGTGCCGATGCGCTTGTCGGTGGGCGGATGCTCGTAGTCGTGGAACAGCATTTCCAGGTGCACGTAGCGCGCATCGGCGCCGCGGATCAGTTCCACCAGGGGGGGGATAGATTCATTTGCCGTGACTTCTTTGCATTTGACGAAGAACATTATGCAGCGGTTTTCAGATAATCACTTGGGAAGTGATGCTCACGCAGATAGATCGAAGCTCCCATCACTTGACGGCCATACCCGGTAACACGCCAACGCCGGGGGCGGGGGATTTTGGCGATCAAGCCATGGGCATGGCAGCGGCGAAAGATACGGCTGACCTTGGCGCTTTGCTTTTTTGCGTCGCCGCCGCCAGCCTTCGCAGGTAGCCTCGAGTGAAGCTGCCCGCGAATATCACGGTTGGTAAAGCCTCTAATGCAGTGATCTCCGTCCATCAAACTTTCAAATAACATCGCATCCTGACGGGCCAGCGGATTAAAGCCCGAACATCGACGTCCTGTTGCATCTCTTTGGGGCGTCGTCACACGCGCCAATGCGCGCTTCGCATCTGTAGGATTGTCCACACCCGCCAGCGCATCTAAATAACGGCCGTTCGCTTGCAGCGACACTTCCCGGTAACGGAATAGATAGGCCACGCCTTTGCGTATGGCAACCCATTCGGTGGTGCTTTTGCCGTGGCGCAATACCTGCTTGCGCACGCGGAACTCCTCGGGGTTGTTGATCACGGTTTCCACCCGAAGCACGAGCCCCGACTTGTCATACATCTTCAGCCAGTTCTCTTTGACACGATGTTTGATTCTCGATCCCCCCGTGCGCCGGCACACCAGGCTGGATAAATCGGAGACGATCTCGCCCTCGAATCTGCCGTGCAGTTTACGGCCCAGGAAGTTCATCACTTCCTTGGCCCCAAAGCATAGGGTGCTGTGGCTCAGTAGTTTGGGATACAGTTCGCACAGGTCTTGCCGTGAGTTGAACAGGATGTCGGTGGCGTATTCGCTTTGCGCACTCACCCAGTAGTGCTGGCAGCCGTTCAGAATGTCATGCAACTGGGGCACGACCTGCCTGGCGTAGCGGTTGAGTATGGCAGGCCATTTCAAATTCACAAAACGATCCGCAAAGCGCTGCGCGCGGGCCATGTCCTCGATGCGGACAAAGGCATTGTCGTGCTTGGTATAACGCACGCCGTGCGCGGTCAATTTGCGGGCGAGCCAGTCGTGGCCATTCAGATAGACCTGCATCTGCAAGGGAAACCAGGTTTGCACGCGCACATGCATCAAACCAAAGTCGCGGTCCATGAAATAGAAATACAGGTGCAGGCATTTGCGCTGCGCTGTCTGGACAAACGTGCTGTGGGTGGTGAACTTGAAGCAGAAGGTGCGGCAAGGTTCGAGCACCGAGTAGACGCACACCAATCCTTCTTCAATCTGATCACGCTCAGCCAGCTTGCGCGCCGCATCTTCCTTGCGCAGGCTGGTGGTGAGATATTGAAACGGTCGATCATGCTTCTTGGCCAGTGCCTCGGCGTGCGCTTTCACGCGCTCGGCGTTTTCCAATAAGAAGGGCTTCAGGCCGACGTTATCGATGCCACAACCATTGAGAAACTGCGCCATCGACCAGCCGGACATGATGGGCAGGTAGCCGCGAAACAGCATGCGGTCAAAACAGGACAGCACGCCGTGGATGTGGGCCTCGTGCCTGCGAACAAATTCTTTTATGGCCACCTCCCGGTCACGGGTCAGCGCATTATCGATTCCTGCATGCGTTGACCATTGTGACGGAGGTCTTTGGTTGCGGTCACAGGCCGCGCTAGGAATTTCAAACACTCTTTTCGCATAAGTCGCAATGTATTCCCGCGCGGCACGCGCAGTCGATCCGCGGCAACTAGCGCGCAGCCCCGCTCCCTTACCGCGAAACCCGCGCTGCATACGCCGCAAAGCGCGCTGTTTTTGCTCCCGCCGCGAGCAATGGCCGAGCCGCCCTCTCGGCCCCGTTGATACGCACCCGATTCTCAAGCCCCCTCCAGCAAATCCGCCCGCCTGCGCGCCGGCGCCCGTGGCGGTGGCTGCGGGTCCAGCCCGATGTGTTTGAGTATTTTCTCGATCACGTCCGGTGCTTCGATGATGGCGATGAGTTTGAGCTTGCCGCCGCACGCACAACGCTGCACATCAATGTCGAACACG
>JBJXEY010000256.1:0-10734 GCA_046153355.1 Burkholderiales bacterium | reverse complement strand
GCGGGGACGAGGCAAAACAGCGCGTGGCCTCGTACTGCTAAAACAGGTAGCTGGCTCGGGCCCACGTCGTTCGCGTTTAGTTAAACCCTGAAAAGTATTGGCATTGCGTCAGATTCTGGACCTGCTGCTTGCCACGCACGGAATAAGCACCGTGCAAAATATCTATGTTCGGAGCGTTGTCTACCCTTCTGTACCCGCAGTTTATTAACGGAGAGATTATGCGTAAGATTTTTTCAATTGCCGCGTTTGTGATGTCGCTGTTGTTCGTTGCGGCTGCGCACGCGCAGGATGCGGCAAGCTTCCCATCGAAACCAATTCGTTTTGTGGTTCCCTTTCAACCCGGTGGCGGCACGGATACGTTGGCACGTATCGTCGGGGAGGCGCTACATGGCAAGTGGGGCCAGCCGGTGGTGATTGAGAATCGCGGTGGCGCCGGTGGCAATATCGGCGCGGAAGCGGTTTTCAAAGCCGAGCCCGATGGCCATACGTTGCTTTTCACCGCGGGAGGCACGCTTACCAACAATAAGGCGTTGTACGGCAAGCTCAACTACGATCCGGATGCTTTCGTTCCGGTGGCGCTGGTCGCGGCGAATTACAGCGTGCTGGTGGTGCACCCGCGAGTGCCGGCGAACAATGTCCAGCAGTTGATTACCTATGCGAAGGCGAACCCTGAGAAGCTTGACTACGCCTCGCCCGGTTCCGGCACCGGCTCGCACCTCACCGGCGAAATGTTTAAGGTAATGGCCGGCGTGAAGATCGCGCATATTCCGTACAAAGGCACCGCTCCCGCCATGGGCGATTTGGTGGGCGGTCAGGTGACTTCCATGTTCGCTGAGCTGGGTTCGATCCTGCCGCATATCCGCGCCGGCAAGGTGCGTGCGCTGGGGGTAACCAGCGACAAGCGCATCGCCGCGCTGCCCGATGTACCCACCATTGCGGAGGTGTTGCCAGGATTTCTGGCGACGCCGTGGAACGGCGCGGTCGCCCCGCCAAAAACACCTGCGGTAATCGCAACCAAGCTTTCCTCGGGAATCGCCGATGTTCTCAAACAACCGGATGTCGCCAAGCGCCTCGCTGATCGCAACTTCGAGGCCATGGGCAGCACGCCCGCGGAGATGTCTGTGTTTATGAAGCAGGAGACCGAGCGCTGGGATAAAGTGATACGCGGCATTGGTTTAAAAGCCGATTAAATTTTGAGGAAATCCAGAGGGGAGATTCGTATGAATAAAGACATTGCTAAAACCACGCCGTACCCGTTGACCGCGGAAACTGTGACCGACAAATTTCCGGTGGATACCGAGCCGCCGATCGACACCATGGATCGGCCCCTGATCATCGAGAGCGCCTGCCCGGGGTTTCAGAAAGCCGGTCCGCGTTATCCGGCGATTCCGATTTCGTTCGAAGACCAGGTGCAAGCGCAGGTTGATTCGATCAAGGCCGGGGCGATCATTGCGCATGTGCATCCGCGCGATCCGAAATCTGGCGATGCGCTGATGGACCATCGCGCGTTGGCCGAGGTGCTCGATGGCATGTTCGAGGGTGCCGGGGATTTCATCACCAACACGCATTCGTGGACACCGATTCCCAATGCGCCGGGTGAAGGCATCTCGGGCACGGCAGAATTGCTGGAACTGGGTGGAGGCAACAAGTACGTGCAGGGCTCGCTTCTGGTGCCGATCGCGCACTCCTCCACGGGCACGGGCAAGCCATCACTGGTCACAGAAAAAGCGACCATCGAGGCGGTGAAATTCATGAACGCCAATGGCGTGAAGCCCGTGTACCAGTTGTTCGACACCTACACGCCGCTGGATTTCAAGCGGCGTCTGTTCGATAAAGGCCACGATGAATCGAACCCAAAAATCATGAACATCCAGGTGGGCAAACACGACGCCACTGCCAGCAGTCACGACCCCTGGTCCCATATTCAGTTGATTTCCAGCATCAGCGCGCTGCGACAAGCTATTCCCGGTTGCATCGTTGGTGTCTACCCCGGCGGGCGCAACTGGCTGCCGATGGCGAACCTGGGAATCCTGCTCGGTGCGGACGTAATTCGCGTTGGGATCGAGGACTGTTACTGGATGTATCCGCATCGCAACGACATCATCAAGAGCAATGCCGATGTGGTGCGGATGTTTGTCGCCTTGGCGCGGTCGTTGGGCCGCAGGGTGGTGACCGATGCGGAAGAGGCGAGAAAGATTTTGGGGATGAAACTGACGTCGTCGACGGTAAGTGCTAGTGCGCGGCAGGTGGCGGCTTGAGAAAAATATTCCCAAAACGGAATTGTAATTGCCTTGTGTTTCTCGCTATTAATACGGACTGAATTAATAATTTATTGAATTGTATGGTGGCTATACATCCGGAAAAGTGATGTTGCCAAAAAGGCGGTAGGGCGAAAACCCGCGAAGGATCTTCCTGAATATCGGCTGAATCGTGTCAACAGATCCAAGGATTCAACGTTGGTTATATACACGTCGATATTTTTGGATTCCAATGACTCGAAAAACTACGGTGCAGGATGTGGTAGAACTGCCCATTGAAGCGCGTATTTGCGTGCTTCGTGGACACAAAGTAATTCTCGATTCAGATTTGGCGGATCTCTACGGTGTACCTGTCAAGGTGCTGATCCAATCAGTGAAGCGGAATCTGACTCGTTTCCCATCTGATTTTATGTTTGTGCTTATAGATCAAGAGCTTGCAATCTTGAGGTCACAATTTGTGACCTCAAGATTGGGGAAGGCGGCAAATTGGGGTGGCCGTCGCTACGCGCCTTTCGCATTTTCCGAGCAAGGCGTCGCCATGCTCTCTTCGGTGCTTCGCAGGGGACGCGCGATCACAATTCGCTGCTACTTTGCCCCTCGCTCAATCTCCGCCAGCACCAAATCGCGCAGGTCGCGTAGCAGACGTAAATCGTCGTGACTCAGTTCTCGCCGCCGGGTGTCTAACAAACACAAGGTGCCAATGCAACTGCCATTGGACAACGTCAAAGGCGCACCGGCGTAGAAGCGCACGCGCGGTTCCTCTAGAACCAGGGGGTTGTCGGCAAAGCGATCGTCCAACAAGGTATCGGGTACCAGCAGTTCGCCGTTTTGCGCCACCACATGCGCGCAAAAGGCGCTGTCGCGCGAGGTCTCGTCGGCCGAAAGCCCGTGATTCGATTTGAACCACTGCCGGTCGCTGTCGACCAGACTCACCAACGCGATTGGTACACCAAACGCCGCGGCGGCAATGCGCGTGATGCGGTCGAAGCGCTCCTCCGGGCCGGTATCCAGGATGGCCAACTCGCGAAGTTTGGAGACGCGCATCGCCTCATCTTGCGGCAGTTCGGCGCGGATCCAGCGCGAGGCCGAGCGCAATGCCCAAGCGCGGATTTTGGTGCGTGCGTAGCTAAGACTAAATGGCGCCAGCAGCCAGTCGGTGGCGACATTGTTTTCCCGGCTCGCGGCGTAGTCCCCGGTGGTGAGCAGCACGATAGGAACTTGCACTCGTCCTGTGGCTTCTCCTTCGCGAATCGCGCGCGCCAGCGCCAGTCCATCGCGCGACGGCGGGTTGTGTTCCAGCATCACCACGGCGTAGTTCTCCTGCGCGGTACGTCGTAGGAGGTCGGTATCGTCCTTGGCGATGGCAAGCGGCATGCCTTCACCGCGTACTGCGTTGGATAGGGTTTGCGACATGCCTTGGTCGAGCGCATACAAAAGCACCGGACGCGCCATGGAAGAAGCGCTGATCGCGGTTTCAGCCTTGAAATGTTTGTCGCGGTTGGTTTTCGCGTGCGGCGAGCCGCGCAGTTCCACCACCATGCCCTCGGCAGCCGCTTCGACATCCAAGGCGACTTTTTCATCCCGTAGGCGCTCGCGTATGCCCGCCACGATGCGATCAATCGAGGCGTCGTCGCGCAGCGGGTCATGATGCGTGAGCAGCAGTCGCTTGACGCCGGCGTCGCGCGCCACGCGCACCGCGTATTCAACCGTGCTATGCCCCCAACCAACTCTGGCCGCGTATTCGAGCGCGGTGTATTGCGAATCGTGAATCACCAGATCTGCGCCTTCGATGAAATCCGCGTAGCGGCGATCCACCCCGGTTATCGGCAGTTCCCCCGAGGCGAAGGCGGCCGAATGCGGCTCGTGATCGCAGCAATAGGCGGCGCTGGCGCCATCGCATTCGAAGCGATAACCCAGTGTGAGCGCTGGGTGATTGAGATAACGCGTGGTGATCTGCATGTCATCGATGGAGAACGTGCCTTCTACCAGGTCGTGATAGTGGTTGGTGGAGGCGAATTGATCCAGAGCGATGGGAAAGTAGGCGTGTTCCATCTGCCCCGCGAGCGTCGCTCGTAGGCTATGCGACAAGCCCTTAGGGCCATAAATATTCCAGGTGTTGCCTGGCAGGAACATAGGCGCGAAAAACGGAATACCTTGGATATGATCCCAGTGCGTGTGGCTAATCAGCATATGGCCGTTGACCGGCGCATTTTTCGCCCGCCGCGCCATCAGTTGGTGCCCCAACGGATGGCCCCCGGTACCGCAATCCATGACAATGAGCGTGCCCGCGTCGGAGCGCACTTCCACGCAAGAGGTATTGCCGCCATAGCGAACGGTGCTCGGACCTGGTTTGGCGATGGAACCCCGGGTTCCCCAGAATTGAATGCGCATGAGGAATTATCGTGCTATTTCGAAATCGTGCGCGGCAATAAGTCATAAAACATTGCAATCACTTGAAACGTGAATCGCCATGACCACGGGATATCGATGGCCACGGGATATACTCGCACGTTGCCTGTCGTACAACACGCTTGGACGGCTGCCGGCTCGCGCATTGCAACCATTCCATTTTGCAAATTGATTCGAACACTGTCGTGACCGCGAACATCATTACTTATCCCACTGGCATATTGCCGTCGCAAGAATTGCAGAGTTTGGCGCTTGCTTCAAGCGAAATCCGCGCGAGCAAACCTGTATTGAGCGATCAGATACAGCCGGCGAGCCTCGACCTGCGCCTGGGTCCGATTGCTTACCGGGTGCGTGCGAGTTTTCTGCCGGGAAAGAACGCTACCGTCAAGGAGCGTCTGGTCGATCTCACCATGCATGAGATGGATATCAGCCGCGGCGCGGTGCTGGAGCGCGGCTGCGTGTATATCGTGCCGCTATTGGAAAGCCTAGCGCTTGGCCCAGATACCTCGGCCATGGGTAATCCGAAGAGTTCGATTGGGCGCCTGGATGTCTTTACTCGCCTAATCACTGATTACGGGACCGAGTTTGATCGTGTACGCGAGGAATACACAGGGCCTTTGTATGCCGAAGTCTCGCCACGAACCTTTAGCGTGTTGGTGCGCGAAGGCTCGCGGTTATCGCAACTTCGCATTCGTCGTGGCGATCCTTCGACCACCGATGCCAAACATCGCGAATTGCAAAAGGAACACGACCTGGTCGGATCGATCTCGCTGGATGATATTCGCGATGGTGTGCCGGTGTCGGTGGATGTGCTCGGGGAGGCCTCGGGGGGCATCATCGGTTATCGCGCAAAAAGCCATTCTGGATTGATCGACATTGACCGCATTCGTCACTACGAAGTGCTGGATTTCTGGGAGCCGGTAAGGGCGCCACGCAAAGGCGGTCTGGTGCTCGACCCGGCGGATTTTTATATCCTTGCCTCGCGCGAAGCGGTGCGCGTGCCGCCCAGCTACGCCGCGGAAATGATTGCTTACGATACGTTGGTTGGGGAATTTCGCGTGCACTACGCTGGGTTTTTCGACCCAGGCTTTGGCGACCCCGAGGCCGGTGGCGAAGGCTCGCGCGCAGTGCTGGAAGTGCGTTCCTTCGAAGTGCCCTTCATCATTGAGCATGGGCAGATTGTGGGGCGTCTGGTGTACGAGCGGCTTACCGCCAAGCCGCATTTGCTATACGGCAGCGGCTTGAAATCGAATTATCAGAAGCAGGGGATCGCGCTGTCCAAGCATTTCAAAGCGTGACCAGTTAAGGCGGTTTAGCGCTAGCTCCTCGCAAGTTCGGCCAAGTTGGCGAAGTAGCGATTATGAGTTTTTTTGAGCGCTTCAATAGTTGGGGCGTGAAGTAAAACAATTTCGTGGCTCAAGTTCGCGCGATTCAACTTTATCTCCAGCGCAATTTGCCGCCGCTCAGCTTCCGACCGATCAACATCCTCGAATTCCTGGATCGACTCGATTTTTCCTTCGGGACGGTTGTATTCGATCAAATAAATCATTTTGTGGAATCGCTGCCGTTAGTTGATGGCAGGCTCGATATCATTTTCTCCATCATTGCCATGATCTTTTCTTCAAACTCGTCAACATTATTCTGGTTTCAACCCTGCCGCCTTAATGGCGCGCTGCGACAACTCCACATCGCGTTTCAATTGCGCGGCGAAATCGGCGGGGGAACGCTCCACCGCATAAAAACCAGCGTCGCGGTTTTTCGAGCGAATCTCGGGAACGTGCAGCGCCTTGGTCAGTTCGCCATGCAGGCGCGTCACGATGGCAGGCGGCAGACCGGCGGGGCCAAACAGACTCAAGGCCGTGGGCAGTTTTTCGAAATTCGGCACCGCTTCGGCAAGCGCGGGCACGTTGGGGTAGTCCGGGTGGCGCTTGTTGTCGATGACCGCGAGCATTTTTATCTTGCCGGATTTGACGAACGGATCGGCCGTGGCGGTGGCGGTGAACGACATGGGTATCGTGCCTGTGACGGTGTCCAACAGCGCCGCGGTGCCGCCCTTGTAGGGTATGCCGGTGATGTCGAGGCCCAGTTGCTGTTTGATCAATTCCATCGTTAGGTGGTAATTGCCGCCTATACCGTTGTGCCCGTAGGCGAGTTTGCCGGGATAACGCGCGATGTGATCGAGAAGTTCCTTCATGGTGTTCATGGGAAGCGATGCATTCACCGTGAAGCAGGTGATTCCCTCATACACCAGCATGATGGGCGTGAAGTCCTTCGCTTCGAACGGTTTTTTAACCATGAGAAGCGGCGCGGTAATGAGGGTGGACGAGTTGGCGTAAAGAATGGTGTAGCCATCGGGGGCGGCACGCATGACTAGATCCGCGCCGACGATGCCACCAGCACCGGCGCGAGCGTCCATGACGAAGGGCTGACCAATCGATTCACTTGCACGCGCTAGCACCAGGCGCATGTTGATTTCGGCAACACTGCCAGGACCGAACGTGGAAATGACGCGGATGGGTTTCGCAGGCCAGGTTTGCGCCATTGCCACGCCGGCCGAAAGCGCCAGCGCCGCGAGCCCCGCCACCAACACCGAATTGAGGCGCGGCGCACTGCTATTGATTCGCTGTACGCCCCACGTAGCGACATGCGAGAGCCAATTCATTGTCACAACATCGCCGAACCGCCATCCACCGCAAGCGTCTGACCCGTCATGAAACTGGCTTCGTCGCTTGCGAGAAAAGCCGCAGCGCCAACCAGGTCGGCCGGTTTTTCGTCGCGCTTAATGGCGCGGGTGTTGCGTTGCATCTCTAGGCGCTCCTGATTGAGACCGCCGCGCTGAATCACGCCATCTGACAGCGTCAACCCGGGCGCGATGGCATTCACCGTGATGTTGTCCTTGCCCAGCTCACGGGCGAGTGAGCGGGTAAAGGCAATGATCGCGCCTTTGCTCGCCACGTAGTGCAGCGCGCCGGGTACGCCTTTCAAGGCGGTGCCCGATGCCATGTTGATGATGCGGCCACCGTTGCCTTGGCGGCGCATGCGCGGCACGATCTCGCGACAGCAAAGGTATGTGCCCAGCACGTTGACGCTCATCATTTTGTTCCATTCCGCGACACCGATATTTTCGAACGGGCCATGGGTCATGCTGGCAAAGAAAGCGGCGTTGTTGATAAGGATGTCCACACGGCTCATGACCTCGATGCCCTGTGCGACGGCACGTTCGACGTCGCCTTCGTTGGAGACATCCATGGTCACACCCGCCGCGCGCACGCCCATTTTCTTGATTTCGGCGGCGGCATCCTGCGCCTTGGCGATGTCGGCAATGATGATGTCGGCGCCATCCTTGGCCAGGCGCGTGGCGAACGCGAAACCCAGGCCCTGGCCACCGCCGGTGATGAAGGCAACTTTTCCTTTGAGACTCATGAAATCCTCCGAAATTAAATTGAGGGCAGCGCAACATTCACCCAAAATGCGATAGGCGAAATATTGCTCTGGAAATAATGTGACGCTGACCCAGATTTGTTTTGTTTGAACTTACGTTCGCGTGAATTGAAACATAAAGCACGCGGGAGCGGTTTCGCGGTACGCTTTGGTGCATTGAGGAGGAGCGCTTATGAAGCACAAGCACGGTGATCACGAACATGACCATGACCACGAACATACCGGCGACGGGCATTCCCACCAGGGTCATCTGAAGAGTTTTCACGATTTCATTCCCGCACCGACGGTGCCGCGCATCGCTGGTATGTTGGGCAAAAACGCACATGAACACGGTAAAGCCGGGTTGGCTAACCCCATGGCTCGCGAGCTTTTGTTCAATACGTGGGAAAAACATTACGCCGAAGATTTCAAAGGGATGACCACCGGCGGCGTCGTGTTGCCCGGGCTTTATTCCCTAGGGCCTAACGGTGCGCCATCGGAAGCAATGGTCGCGGCAACGCTGAAACTGCTCGCGTTGTGCACAGCTGAACAAAAAGCAGCCCTGTGTTTTCCACTTGGCGCGCGCGAATGGCGCAGCTGGAACAACACCGAAATGTATATCTACATCTACGGGCTTCGATTGGAAGAGGTGTCCATCAACTTGCGCGATGCCATGATGCACGTGGTGCGCGAAAGCCTCTCCGCCAAGGGCTACAGCAAAATTCGCGACGTGATGAAACTCAATCACTATCTGGGCGAATTGGTGGGTAACACCATGGTGTTTGGCGAGTGGAGTTTTAATTTCACCTTGTTTGGCGAACCTTCGACGACCGCGCCCTGGGGTTGGCAATTGATGGGCCATCATCTAGCCTTAAATTGCCTGGTGATTAATGGCCAGATGGTGTTGTCGCCGGTGTTCATGGGTGCCGAGCCGAATTACGCCGATACTGGCCAATTTGCTGGTATCCGTATCTTTCAAGATGAAGAGCACGTGGGTCTCGATCTCATGCGCATGTTGTCCTCCGAGCAGCGCGCGCAGGCGATCATCCGTCACTCCAATCTTGGCCCTGACCAGCCGCCAGGGCGTTGGCATCGCGCCGATCAATTACATTTAGGCGGCGCGTTTCACGATAACCGCGTGGTGCCTTATGAGGGTGTCAACGTCGCCGGGTTTTCAGCCGCGCAGAAAAAGCGCCTCATGGATCTGGTGAACGCCTACGTGATGCCGCTTCCCGAAGGGCCGCGTAAAGCGCGCATGGATGAAGTCGAGTCGCACTTGGGCGACACGTTTTTCTGCTGGATCGGCGGCACAGGCGATGAGAGTACCTTTTATTACCGCATCCAAAGTCCGGTGGTATTCATCGAATTTGATCAACACGCCGGCGTCTATTTAACCAATCCAACGCCGGAAAAGTTTCACATCCACACCATCGTGCGCACCCCCAATGGCAACGACTACGGCATGGATCTACTAAGAATGCATTACTCGCAGTCGCACAAGGGGCAGAAGCCCGGCGAATCGTAAAGAGGTAAATAAGGTGCGACTCCGAAAAGGGGCCAGGCTCGAATTTATTTCCAAACAAATCTTGAGGCACCTGAACCTTCAGGGACGAAATATCGCGCTCACCTTGGAGGAGTTGAAAATAAGCGACTCGTTCACCTCAATATAGTCGGCCTTGCGGCCTTCCATCGCCCCGGCCAAGCAAATCCAGTTGAGCATTTCATGCTGGCCCGCGTCGGTCAGGGTGTCCGGCGCGAGGTTTCGCCATTCCGCGTGTCGGCCCTCTTTCAATTCGCGCAGGCGCAGTCGATCCGATTCGATGTCGGGATACACGCCGTGATGTTTTTTCGTTAGAAAGGCGTGCGACCAGGACGAGGAGCCGATCACCGCCGCGCGGTAATCGCTCTTGCCAAGAATCTCGACTACTTTTTTTCCCAGGTCATAACAACGGCGCGGAGTCGGCGCCGGCGGCGTACTCGGTCCGGTGCCAGAGAGGCCCTTCATCAGATCGCTGCCATAACAATTGACGTGGAAAGGGACGATTGGATAGTTAAAGCCCTTGTGGTCGTAATCGAGATACAGCACCGTGCGCATGAAAGCGTGCGCGAGCGTCGGATGGTGGTGCGGTTTGTAGGCGAACGCCACATCGAAGTCGTTCAACACCAGTTCCCTCGCGAGCAAGCTGCCCGCTTCGCGATGACCACGCACCGGCACCGACTTCTCGGGTGGAATGTTCCACACATTGCGTGTGGCTTTCATGGCTTTGCTGAGCGCATAGGGGAGGCAATTCAACTCATCGTAGATATACACGCAGAACGGCGGCACCACGTCTTCCTTGAAGTTTTCGTACTGGTCGTCGCCCCAGATCAGTACGAAATCGGGATTGAAGCGGTCCAGTTCCGCGCGGATCTTACGAAACGATTCGACCATGACCACGCGGTGCGCGCGCGCGGCACTCAAGCCCTCGTCGGTGCCCCACTCATCGCGCATTGCCTTTGGCCAATTGGCGCTATCCTTCATTGCGGCAGGCACGTTGTCGCGCCCGAGAAAATTGCGCAGAATGTCCGCCATGTTCTCATCGGGAAATTGGAACATGGGTGCGTGCGTCATGCCTATACCCAGTATTTCGGCCATGGGGCTGCCCTC
>JBJXEY010000250.1:0-11554 GCA_046153355.1 Burkholderiales bacterium | reverse complement strand
AAGGGCGAAATGGCGGAAATCCTAATGAAGCACACCACCGTGAAAAATCGCGCGCTCTATGATCGCCTGACGTTTTCTTATGCCGACCCGGATGCTGCCATCAGCATCGATGGCGTGCAGGACATGGCAAGTTACTATTCGCGCGCGGGCGGCACCAAGCCAGTGGATGTGCGTACCTTGGTGGACGATCGATTTCGTCAGGCCGCGCTAAAACGATTAGGACCGTATCAAAAATAATTTTCCTCTCATCGAAAGTGACATCATGGATAACCTGCAAACCATCATTAAAAATCTAGTCGCCGGCAACCGTATTCTCGCCAACGAGGGCATTGTCGATGCCATGGGCCATATCAGCGCGCGCCATCCCGATAATCCCAAACGCTACCTGCTTTCCTGGGCGCGCAGCCCTGGGTTGGTGGAAGCCGAGGACATCATGGAATTCGAATTAGATGGCACGCCGGTCAAGGACAACGGCAAACCCATCTATATCGAGCGCCCCATTCACGGCGCGATTTACGAAGCGCGCCCAGAGGTGATGTCGGTGATTCACAACCATTGTTACGAGGTGCTGCCTTTCGCCATCACGCGCACGCCCATGCGCCCTGCGGTGCATAACGCGCGCCGCATTGGCGAGAACGTGCCGGTGTGGGAGATTCGCGATAAGTTTGGCGATACCGATCTTTTGGTGACCACCATGGATCAGGGCCGTGATCTGGCGAGCGTGCTGCGTGCCAACAAGGCGGCGCTGATGCGCGGGCATGGTTGCGCGGTGACCGGATTGACCATTCCCGATGCGGTGCAGACGGCGATTTCCATGAAAATCAACGCGCGCGCCATTCTTGAGGGCATGCAGTTGGGCGAAGTTTGTTATCTCACCCCCGGCGAGATCAACGCCAAGCAGGCCGGCGCGGCGTCGTTGAAGGGATTCGATCGCCAGTGGGATTATTTGTGTCGCAAGGCGGGGGTTACGGCATAGGCGCTGAAAAAACGCTACCGTGTACCTCTTTGTTATTGCAAATTAAGATTAAAAAAATCGCGTCATTGGCGTTGTATAACGAGTTGCTGAAATAATCTTTCAAAATGTGGCAATTCGAAAATACTGGTTGATGACCGTCGCGTATCAGTCTTCCAGTTTGATGCCGATGCTAGTCACCAACTGGCGCATGCGTTCTAGGTCACGTACCACGAACTCGCGGAACGGTTTGCCCGAGATGGGCTCTCCGGTTCCGCCCATGTCGGTGAGTCGCGCGCGAAAATCGGGCGTAGTGCCTGCCGCCTGCAAGTCGGCGGCAAGGCGCTCGGTGAGCCGTTCGGGCATCGCGGGCGGGCCAACCACTCCCCACCAGGATGAATATCGATATTCGGGAAATCCGCTTTCCATCAGCGTGGGTACCGTAGGCAGGCTCGATGCGCGCGTCTCGCTGGTCACAGCTAGGGCCCGCAGTTGTCCACCCAGGACTTGTTTGGCGACGGTACCCACGCCGATGAAGGTGAGTTCGATCTGTCGCCCCAACACCGCGGCAACCAGATCGCCGCCGCCTTTGTAGGGAATGTGGGTGGCGCGGGCATTGGCGCTCCGCCAAAAGTATTCGCCCTGCAAATGTAATCCGCCGCCTATTCCAGAGGACCCCCAACGTACGCTCTCAGGTTTGGCGCGCGCGAGCGTCACTAGCTCTTGCACCGTTTTTGCCGGGAAGTCCGGGTGTACAGCCATGGTCGAAGGAATCGATGCCATCAACGCAAGCGAGGTGAAATCGCGCAGTGAATCGAAAGGCAACTTACTGCGCAATGCCGGCAGCACGACGAATTCGGCGCTGGAAATAAATAGCAGGGTGTAACCGTCGGGCGGGGCACGCATCACGGTTTCAAGGCCGATGACGCCAGTGGCGCCGGGGCGGTTTTCCACGACCACGTTTTGTGAGAGGCGCGCACCCAGATGTTGCGCGGTGAGGCGGGCGAGTACGTCGGTCGCGCCGCCTGGGGTGTAGCCCACCACCATGCGCAACGGTTTGGAGGGGAACGTCGCCGCGGTCTGGGCGATCGCCACGGGGCTAACAATACTCGCGGCGCAAATCCAAGTAATGATCGATACAAATCGCATGGCGGTCTCCTGTAGGCAGATCCGCCATCGTAGAACAATCGTGATGCTTACGCCTTGGGCAAAGCGATGCAAACCGCCTTCACATATTTCTGCATGCCATCGGGGGCGACTACGCCGCGTTTGGCCGACTCGCATTGCTCCAGTTTTTCGTAAGGCACACGCACGCTGAAATTTTGCGCGGAGCAGCTTTGGGTATTCTCCATTGGGCCAGCGCAGCCTTCGATGATGAGAAGCAGAGTAAAGGTGATGGATGACAACATGATGATTGACCTCGTTAGTTGGCGGCTGATAGGTGTGCCGCGATGTGAGAAGTTTGCAGCGAGGCGATTGGTCTCGCAATTAAACTTCGGTCAAATTCATCAAACAATGTCAAAGAGGTTTTGTCGACCGACGAACGGTCGATTCAAGGGCCTCACCGGAGATGGCATTTCGTCAAACTTGATCGAGTATTAAACATTGTTAACAACGGTAATAATTCACGTTGTGCCATTCGCGACGTTTTCTCGATCTCGAAGTGCATTGAGCTTTTCTCAATCGTCCCCGCTCTTACGGCACCAGGATCAACGATCCGGCGTGTTTTCTTCCTTCCAGATCCCGATGCGCCTGTGCCGCGTCGCGCAGCGCATAACGTTGGCTGATCTCCACCTTCAACACGCCGCGCTTCACCAAGTCGAACAATTCATTGCTCGCGGTTTGAAACTCGCCGGGTTCTTCGATATAGGTGGAGAAGGCGGGGCGCGATACCGAGAGCGAACCTTTTTTCGCCAACAGCAACAGGTCTACCGGCGGTACATGACCGGAGGCATTGCCGTAATTCACCAGCATGCCGAAGCGGCGCACGCAATCGATCGAGGCCATGAAGGTGTCCTTGCCCACGCCATCGAACACCGCGTTGACGCCCTTCACGTGAATTTTCCTTACCGCCGCCACAAAATCTGTTTCCCGATAAAGAATCGGGTGATCGCAACCATGCGCTTGCGCGATCTTGGCCTTTTCAGGCGAACCGACGGTGCCGATCACCGTCGCACCCAAGTGCTTCGCCCATTGCGTGAGCAACAACCCCACGCCGCTGGCGGCGCCGTGAATAAGAATGAGGTCGTCGCGTTTGGGCGTGTAGACGCGGTTAATCACCATCGCGGCGGTAAGCCCCTTCAACAATAGCGCCGCGGCCAGATCCTCCGGCGTACCTTCGGGTAATTTCAATAAACAGCGCGCCGGCAGATTGCGTTCCTCCGCATAAGAACCGGTGTTCTCATAGAACGGCCCGCCAGAACCCACATAGGCAACGCGATCGCCGATGGCGATGCCGTTGGCGTGTAGGATTTCCTCGCCGCCAGGGCCCGTCGCCGTGACCACGCCCGCGCCTTCGTTGCCGACAATCAAAGGGTAGCGCTGCGGCGTGGCGATATAAAACCCGCCGCGCCGCACATTGACATCGGAAAAATTGACGGCAATGGCTGTGTGGCGCACGCGCACTTCACCGGCGGCGGGCGGCGGTAATTCAAAGTCTTCATAGCGCAAAACCTCGGGGCCGCCGTTTGCGTAAATTCGGATTGCTTTCATTTTTCGGGCTTTCAAAAAAAACGGTGCGCGGAGGATAATGCCAACCCATGGCGTTCACAATGCCGCGCCTAAAAACTTACCCGCTAATTTTCGTCTGACAATCATCAAACCGAGGTCAACATGGCACTACCCGATCACTCAATACATAACGATGCCGGCAAGGTCACTATTTTTCTGCAACACGGCATCTACGGTGCCAAGGAATATTGGCGCTTTCAGATTCAACGTCTGGCTGAGCGCGGTTATCGCATCGTGGCCTTGGATGCGCCCGGTTACGGACTCTCGGCGCTGCCAGATGGCCTGAGCTTCGATCTCATCGCCGAAGCAAGCGCCAGCCTGGTTCGGGCGCGCGCGGGGGAGAAAAACGTCTACTTCGGCCACAGCATGGGCGGGCAGATCACGCCGCGTATTCTGGGCAAGGTGCCGGGCAAGATTCACGCAGCGGTGATCTGCGCCACCATTGGTTATTTTGGCAATCGCACCAAGGAGGAACAGGAAGAGTTTGTCGCCAAGCGCACCGCGCCGCCGCCCCCCGGCACTGACCCGCAAACCGCGCAGTTGATGGTGGTGAATTCCATGATGGGGCCGACCGCTTCTGGCCCCGAGGTGGAGTTGGTGCGCGGTGTGGCCGCTGCCACCCCGGTGAAGACTGTGCAGGCCGCGGTGAAAGCGGTGCAGGCGTACCCTGAGTCGGAGGCGATTTCCAACATTAAGGCGATCTCGGTCCCGACATTACTAGTCGCAGGTGAACTCGATCAAACCGGTCACGCGCCCGGCATGAAGCGCGTTGCCGACATGATCAAGCGTGCCGAATTCGCCGTGATATCCGGTTCTGGGCACTATCCGTGGGCTGAGAATCCTGCCGAATTCAATCAGCATTTCTTTTCGTTCCTTGATCGGCACGCCCCGGCGCGTTGATCGTCGCGCCGCAAGCAATCTCGGAGACTGCTCGACATGGGTACAGCAGCATTTGCTCGCGTGGGTTTGGTGGCATGCTTTTTGGGCGGTGCGATTGCGCTGCCCGCATTGGCGCAGGTGTACAAATGGGTGGACGAAAAAGGGGTGACGCACTACGGCTCCAAGCCTCCTCAAGGCCGCAAGGCGCAGGTGGTGGAGGAAAAACTCGCCACTCCCCCGAATCCTAAAAGCCCCAGCGCGAGGCCGCCGGATTGGAAATCCGAGGAAGCCGATTTTCAAGAACGGCGATTGAAGGCGGAACGAGCCGAACAGGTGGAGGCCGAAAGAAAAACGGGGGAAGAACGCCAGCGCAGGGCTTGCTTCGAAGCACGCGACAATCTTGCGAGGATGCGAGCGTCCCCCCGAATTTATCGGTTAAATGAAAAGGGAGAGCGTGTTTTCTACGATGATGCAGAGCGCGAGGCGTCGATCTCGAGGGTGGAGAAACTGGTTGCACAGCGTTGCGCCTGATCGCCGCGATTATTTACGAAGGGGGCCTCGCAGTTGTCCGCGATTGTGAAAACATCCCCATAGAATCAACGCCGAAATAGCCCAGAACACCGGCCCAACCCCCATTGCCGCGCCGACCACACCGGAAAACAACGGCACTGCCGCCTGGCAGACGTTTTGCACGGTGACGCGCATGCCGATCACTTCGCCTTGGCGATTGGGAGGCGAGGCTTCGTAGAGCAGGGTCATGGTCATGGGGCCCGAGAGCCCCAGGCCGATGCCGATCCAGAAACAGATGAGTGTCAATGGCACGAACGCTTCTGTGAAAGGCACCATGAGGAATCCGGTGCCGCTGGCGAATAACGACACCACCATCAGTTGCCATGGCAGCAAAAAGCGAATGATGAATGGCAGACCAAGGCGAATCAGCACCGTGGCCGCGGCGAACACGCCCATCATGGTGCCGATTCGTGTGGCATCCAAGCCAATTTGCAGGCCATACAGGGGCAGCATGAAATTGACCACACTCCAAGTTCCGTTGGCCAATATGGAAACGATGTAGATGCGCAAAAGTGGCGGGTCGCGTAATAACGACCACGCACTGCCGGCGGCATCATGTTTTGACTTCGCTGCGCCTTCCGGGACGGGGGGAAAGGTGAGCAGATTGGCGAGAATGATCGGTAAAGGGAGCAAGGCGAAAAACGCCAGCCCGAGAAAAGTATTGGGATGACCAATGTGATCGATGCCAAATCCGGCGATCACCGGGCCGAGGAAACTCGCCGCCGAATTCGATAGCGACGACAAGCTGAAATTGGCGGCGCGATCCTTGGGCTCACCATACCTGCCCACCAATTGTGCCTGCACCATATGAAACACATTGTGAAAGGTGCCCACCACCACGGCGACAATAAATAGCGCCGCCACCTCGCGCCAGAGAAAGGCGAGTACGCCGCCCGCCACCATGAAAATCGTGCCGTAGAGCATCGGCCCGCGCGGGCCGGAACGATCAATCCAGCGGCCTACGGATACCGAGGTGAGCGCCGAGAATATGGCAAACAGCGCCGCGAGCACGCCGATTACCGCCGGCGAAGCGTTGAGGTGCGCGGCATAGATCAACACCGCCAGGCGCGTGCCGACGAATGACAGATGGTTGAGTAGGCTCAAAGAAAGCAGGAGATGCAGCGGCTTCACGATATCAATGGCTTATGGCGAATTTACAATGGATGCTTTTACACGATGTTACAGAGTGCGCGGCGACGCTCATGTAGTATTTGTTCGGGATTCGCGGGCTAAATGACGCGTTTGCGCATAATCAACCAAGGGAGAGCGGCATGAAATTGAAAATCGCGTTGTCAAAATTCGCATGGATAGGGGCGTGCGCGGGGTTAATCGCATCGGGCGGCGTGTTCGCAACCGGCTTGGCGACTTGCGACTCTGGCCCCAAGAACACCTGGCAGCCACAAGAGAAACTGGAGAAGATGTTAGTGGGCAAGGGCTGGCGCATCAATCGCGTCAAGGAAGATGGCGGTTGTTACGAGGTCTATGCGATCAACGAAAAAGGCCAGCGCGTCGAAGCTTATTTCCATCCGACCACCTTGGAATCCGTGCCCACGCAACCGCGCCGCTAGGCGAAGGTAGGTTATGCAACCGTCGGTGAAGGTCTGGGACCCGCTGGTCAGGCTGTGCCATTGGTCCCTCGTCATCACCGTGACATTGGCGTGGTTGACGCATGAGGGTTGGGGCGCGTGGCATGAGTGGATCGGTTATGCGTCATTGGCCGTCGTCGCGGTGCGCTTGCCCTGGGGGTTTCTTGGGCCCGTGCATGCGCGATTTTTGGTTTTCGTCAAACCGCCCGCCGAAACCATGGCTTATGCCAAACGCGTTGCCACCGGTAACGAGGAGCGCCACCTTGGACACAATCCCTTGGGCGGATGGATGATTGTGGCGCTGCTCACCAATGTGTTGCTCGTCGGTTTGAGCGGCTGGTTATTCACCACCGATCGCTATTGGGGCGTCGAGTGGGTAGAGATATTGCACGAGGGGCTTGCGATTTCGTTACTGGTGTTGATCGCGCTGCACCTGGCGGGCGTGATCTTTACTTCGATGCGTCATCGAGAAAATCTTGCCGCGGCGATGGTGCATGGGCGCAAGCGCCCGTTGGAATAAGCGCCAAATTTATTTTGGCGGCAATACCTGAAGATCGCGCAAATTTGGCATCACCTGCTCGCCAAATAATTTGATCGAACGCATGAGATCAGGTTCTTCCAGGTAACCGATATTGAATTCCCCGAGCAACACATTGAACATGCCTTCGGTGGCGGCTTGCCTGATTTTGCGTGTCACGGTTTCAGGCGAACCGACGAACACCAGATTCCTCTCCATCAGATAGGGCAGGTCGGAGATGTGTGAGGCGATTTCCGCCGATTCGATCTCACCGCGTTTGCGTAAATTCTCCACCATCGCTTCGGCGCTGACCCCGCCGGTGTCGCCGAATCCGCCTATATCGTGCCAGGTGTGTTGCACATGTTTGGCTGCGCGGGCGATGGCTTTCTCGTCGGTTTCATCGACATAAATCAAAGTCCAGTAGGCGATGCGCGGGTCTTCTTTATGGCCGGCGGCGCGCCAATCGTGAAGATACTTGGTGTATCGCGGCACCGCGGTGTCTTTCGAGACAAAAAATAAATAACCGGTATTGACGCCTTCTTTCGCCAACAGTTCCAATGTTTCGGGGTCGCGCGTTTGCAGCCACATGGGCGGATGCGGTTTTTGCACCGGCATCACCGACATACAGACTTTTTCATAATCATAGTGTTTGCCTTTGAAGCTGAATATATGGTCGCTGGCGAACGCGGTTTTCAGCATGGAGATGGCTTCATTGGTGCGCGCGCGGCGATTGGGAAAATCCGCTTTGAAGGGGCCGAAGTAGTGCGGAAGAATCCCCGATACCAAACCCAATTGCAGCCGGCCATCGAGCATTTGATCGAGCACCGCGGCTTCCTCGGCGATGCGCAACGGGTCGTACAGCGGCACGATCCAGCCCATCGGGCCGATTTTCATTTTCTTGGTGTGCATGGCGGCGCCGGCGCAAAAGATTGCCGGTGTGGGCATCAGGCTTTCATTGGGGCGGAAGTGATGTTCCACGGTGAAGCCATAGTCGAAACCGAGTTGATCGGCCAGCGCCAATTCACGCCACAACATTTTGTAGCGTTCGCTCGAAGTCAATGCGGGTTTGGCCCAGACGTGGGAGAAGTAACCGAATTCCATGGGGTGTTTTGCCTTTATTTGATTTTTATTGGTGCGGGTCGAGTTGTGTGTTGTCGAGCCTTTGGTTGCTGAGCCTAATCAACCAGCGGAATGTTGGCGTCGCGAACGATCTTGGTGAAAACCTTGATATCCGCCAGATATTTTGCGGCGAATTCCTCGGGTGTGCCGGCTACTGGCTCGTAACCCCAGCCGGGCCATTTTTCCATCACCTCGGCACTGCGTGTGGCGCGTGCGAATTCATTACGAATCTGCGCGACCAGGTCGCGCGGCATGCCAGCCGGGCCGAACACGCCGATCCAACCATTGATGTCGAATTCGGCCAAGCCCTGTTCCACCAGACTAGGCACCTCGGGCAGCGCGCTGCCGCGTTTGCCGCCGGTGACCCCCAGCGCACGCATCTTGCCGGCTTTAATGTGCTGCACGGCCGCGATCATGGGAAGAAACGCGAGGCTCACCTCGTTGGTAATCAGCGCCGGTTGCAGCGGCGCGTCGCCTTTGTAGGGCACATGTAGGGCTTTGATGCCGGTAACACTATTGAATAACTCCAATGCCAGGTGCGGCGGCGCGCCCAATCCGGTGGAGCCAAAATTAATCTTGCCCGGCTGCGCGCGCCCCAAAGCGATCACTTCTTTCACCGTGGCGGGCATGGAAGGGTGTCCAACCAGAATCATGTAGGAGGAGGTGATCTGCACCACCGGCGTGAAATCCTTAACCGGATCGAAGGGCAGCTTGCGATACACCGCGGCGCTGATCGCCTGGCCTTGAATGTTGACCAGGATCGAGTAGCCATCGGGCGCGGCTTTGGCCACCGCGTCGGCGCCGATATTGCCGCCTGCGCCGGCGCGATTCTCCACCACCACCGGTTGCTTCCAGCCTTCGCTCACCTTTTGCGCCACGGTGCGCGCCACCAGATCGGTAGCGCCGCCAGCGGGAAAGGGCACGATCAGGCGAACCGCTTTATTGGGAAAAGATTGCGCCATAGCGAGCGCGGATAGCGATGACAGCGTGACGATCATCAGGGCGTGGGGTAGCACGGATAATTTCAAGGGAATCTCCAGGGAAGGTTAGGTGAACTTACGGGAGTTGAATTTAGGGGGAGTTGAAATTAGAAAGCGTCACTCGGAGAAAACGTCACTCGGGTTTGATGCCCAGGCCAGTGAACACCTTCTGCCAAGCCTCGTCGCGATCCTTCAGATGTTGGCGCATGGATTCCTGCGTGCCGGCGTCGTCAACGGTGAAGCCCATTTGTAGTAGCGCTTGCTGATAGGTTTTATCGGTGAGGATTTTGTTCATCGCTGCGTTGGCAGCGCGGATGATGGGTTCCGGGGTGCCGCGAGGCGCGGCGAGCAGCCCCGTGCCGCTTAAGCGAAAGCCGGGGAAGGTCTCCGAAATATTCGGCACGTCTGGCCAAAGGGGGAAACGCTTGGAGCCATCCACCGCCAATACTCTTAACTTCCCCGCTTTCATGAAGGCATCCACGGTGGGTGGCGAGGTGATGATGGCGTTGATGCGGCCCTCCAACACATCCTGAAATTGCTGCGCCGGCGCTTTGTAGGGCACGCCCAACATGTCGGTGCCGGCGAGTTTATTCAACCATTGGCCAAACAGAATGATGAAATTAACCGACGTGGTGCCGTAACTTAGTTTTCCGGGTTCTTTCTTCGCCAAGGCAAAAAGTTCTGGCAGGGTTTTCGCCGGGACGCTGGGATGCACCACCACCGCGAGCGAACCTTCCTTGTAGATCATCGATATCAAATCGAAATCTTTTTGTGGGTCGTAGCCCAGGTCTTTTACGGAGTAGGGGTTGGTGACCAGCGTATCTACGCCGCAAAAAAGCAATGTATAGCCATCCGCCGGCGCTTTGGCCACCAAACGCGGCGCGATGATGCCGCCGGCGCCGGTGATGTTCTCCGCGACAAACGTCTGGCCCAGGTCTCTGGAGAGGCGGTCAGCGACGATGCGCCCGATACGATCCGGGCTGGTGCCGGAGCCAGTGGAAATGATGAGGCGAACCGGCTTTGTCGGCCAGGATTGGGCTATTGAGTTGCAAGCGGCAAAGGTTACTGCTGCAACCATTAGCATCCGAGAAAGTCGTTTCATCTTGTTTTCTCCAAAATCGTGTTGGCGCAAATCGCGTGTCAAGCGAGGAATGCTTAGTGGTGAGTTGCGCAGACCAGCACCCTGTTTAACGCGCGGCGCGATTATTCGGGTTTCACGCCCAAGCCGTCAAATACCTGCTTCCACGAGGCGCGCCGCTCGCGAATTAGTTTTCGTATCGATTCCGGCGTTCCGGCGCCCTCCACGGTAAAACCCATGGTCAGGAGCGCGTCCTGATAGGTTTTGTCATTGACTATTTTTTCCATACTGCGATGCGCCAGGCGAATGATTTCGTCGGGCGTGCCCTTGGGCGCCACCAGCACACCCATGCCGCTTAAGCGAAACCCCGGGAAGGTATCAGCGATGTTGGGCACATCCGGCCAACCCGGATATCGTTTCGAGCCATCCACCGCGAGCGTGCGCAGTTTGCCTGCCTTCATATGCGCTTCCAGCGTCGGCGGGGAGGAAATGATCATCTGAATGCGGCCCGAGAGTACATCCTGAAACTGTTGCGCCGGGCTCTTATAGGCCACGCCCAACATGTCGGTGCCGGCGAGGTGATTGATCCAGCGGCCGAAGAGAATAATGAAATTCACCGAGGTGGTGCCATAGCTCAATTTCCCCGGTTCTTTTTTCGCCAGCGCGAAAAGCTCGTTAAAACTTTTTGCCGGCAGAGCCGGGTGCACCGAGACTGCCAACGCGCCTTCTTCGTAGATCATCGAGATCAACTCGAAATCGCGATCTGGGTCGTAGCCCAGATCCTTCACCGTGAATATATCCGTGACCAGCGCGCCCACACCGGCGAAAAATAACGTGTAGCCATCGGGCGCCGCACGGGCCGCGCTGCGCGAGGCAATCAGACCGCCGGCGCCGGTCATGTTGTCCACCACCATACTTTGGCCCCAGTCGCGGGTGAGCCGATCAGCGGCGATGCGGCCAATGCGATCCGGACTGGTACCGCCACCGGTGGAGATAATCAAGCGCACCGGTTTTTGCGGCCAGCTTTGCGCGAGTGTGGGCACTTGAATGAGCGCGAGCGCGGTGCAGAGCAAAACACACATCCATTTCATCGCCCGTCTCCCGCTTGTCGATACAGGCCGCAGTGTAGTCCGAGGTTTCGCT
>JBJXEY010000462.1:0-12085 GCA_046153355.1 Burkholderiales bacterium | reverse complement strand
TATTGCGCGCGCATCGACGCCTCGAAAAAATCGAGGCCGAATTCGGCGACGAAGAAGGTGTGCGGCAAGTAGAAAAACGGGGCCATCCCTTGGCCCTCGATTTTTTCCGCTTTCGGCCCGAGCGACAAAAGAAGAATCTCGATGGCTTGTGGGTAGTCAGCGGGCAAATGATCGCGTAATGCGCGCGCAATTTTGCGGGCTCGGGCCATGAGATCGAGCGGTTCATAGCCCTCCGCGATCTGCTCAATAAACGCCGTGCCACGAAATGCGGGGTATTCCCGCGAGATCTGCTTGGCGAGCATGCGCGGGATTTCCGCGCCGAACCGATTCTTTAGCGGTTCGGCCATATGCGACGCGCCGATTCGCCCGCGCTACAAATCAAGCTTAATTACTTTGCGTTGACTAACGCCACAGTGGTATCCAACATGCGGTTGGAGAACCCCCACTCGTTGTCATACCAGGAAGACACCTTCACCAGCGTGCCCTCAGCCTTGGTGAGCGTGGCATCGAAAATCGACGACGCGGGGTTGTTGTTGAAATCGGATGACACCAATTGCTCGGTGTTGTATTCGAGCACGCCTTTCAAATCGGTTTCCGAGGCTTCTTTGACCGCCTTGTTAATCTCCTCCACGCTGACCGCGCGTTTGGCCACGAAGGTCAAATCGACGATGGAGACATTGATGGTGGGCACGCGAATGGCAAAGCCATCGAGCTTGCCATTCAAATGCGGCAACACCAGACCCACCGCCGCAGCCGCGCCGGTTTTGGTGGGGATCATATTCTGCGAGGCCGAACGCGCGCGGCGCAGATCGGAGTGATACACGTCGGTCAAGACTTGATCGTTGGTATAGGAGTGAATCGTGGTCATGAGACCGTTCACCACGCCGATGCGATCATCCAACGCCTTGACCAAGGGCGCTAAGCAATTCGTAGTGCAGGAGGCATTGGAGATCACCGTGTGCGATGACTTTAAGGTATTGGTGTTGACGCCATACACCACGGTGGCATCGACATCTTTATCGCCAGGCGCTGAAATGATGACTTTTTTCGCGCCGGCGGCGAGATGCGCGGAAGCCTTTTCTTTGCTGGTGAAAAGACCGGTGCATTCCAGCACCACGTCAACATTGAGTTCCTTCCAGGGCAATTCGGCCGGATTGCGCTTGGCGCACACGCGAATGCGATCGCCGTTCACCACCAGATCATTACCATCCACCGCCACGGTGCCATTGAAGGGGCCGTGCGCGGTATCGAAGCGAGTGAGGTAGGCATTGGTCTTGGCATCGCCCAGATCATTGATGGCGACGAATTGAATATCGTGTTTCTTGCCACCCTGATAGTGCGCACGAAGAATATTGCGACCGATACGACCATATCCATTGATTGCTACGCGAATAACCATGACCGACTCCGAAAAATAAATTCAACCAACCGTTCGGCAGCAATGCCTACTTGGCGACTCTTTTTACCGCATTAACGACGTTTTCAATCGTGAAGCCGAAATGTTTGAATAACTCGGGTCCGGGCGCGGATTCGCCAAAGCGATCAATCCCCACCACCGCGCCATCCAATCCCACGTACTTGTACCAGCCTTCGGTGACACCAGCTTCGATCGCCACGCGTGGAATGCCTTGGGGCAATACCGCTTCGCGGTAATCCGCCGACTGGCGGTCAAACACCGTGTTGGAGGGCATTGACACCACGCGCACCGGGATTCCCTGCGCCTGCAACTCTTTCGCTGCGCCCAGGGCCAACTGCAATTCTGAACCGGTGCCAATTAACACCGCACGAGGCTGCGGCGCATCCAGCAAAACGTACGCACCGCAACGTATGCCCGCCACCATTGCGGCATCGCGCGCAACAAAAGGCAGGTTTTGTCTGGATAACAGCAATGCGCTCGGGCCACGCGGCGTGGCATGACCGCGTTCAATCGCCACCATCCATGACACCAAAGTCTCCACCGTATCGGCCGGGCGCCACACGTCCATATTGGGGATGAGGCGCAGGCTTGCGGCATGCTCTACCGGTTGATGGGTCGGGCCATCTTCGCCCAAACCTATGGAATCATGCGTAAACACATAGATCGCGCCCAATTGCATCAACGCCGCCATGCGTAACGCATTGCGGGCGTAATCGGAGAACACCAGGAAGGTGCCGCCATAGGGAATCACTCCACCGTGCAGCGCGAGGCCATTCATCACCGCGCACATGCCGAATTCGCGCACGCCGTAATAAAGATAATTGCCGCCTTGCTCGGGGCCCACTGCCTTTGAGCCGGACCACAGAGTGAGATTGCTGCCCGCCAGATCCGCCGAGCCACCCAACAACTCAGGCAGCGCGGGGGCGAGCATCTCTATGGAATTCTGCGAAGCCTTGCGCGTGGCAATGGTTTCGGCTTTGGCAATGGTCTGCGCAAGCACGCCCTCGCAATGCGCCCGCCAATCGGCGGGTAAGTCGCCGGCATTACGACGCAAAAACTCTTTCGCCGCATCGCTATATTCGTTTTGGTATTGCTTGAATAGGCGCGCCCATCTTTTTTCCTCTTTCGCACCACGCAGAGAGGCATCCCAAGCGGTGCGAACCGATTCAGGAATCACAAACGGCGCATGCGGCCAGCCAATCGCCGCGCGCGTGGCCTCGATTTCCTTATCGCCCAGGGGCGCGCCGTGTGCCGCACCGGTGTTGGCTTTAGTCGGTGCGCCTTTGGCAATGATGGTTTTGCAGCAAATCAAGGTGGGGCGGGTTTTTTCCCGCTTGGCCTTACGAATCGCGGCATCCACCGCTTCCACATCATGACCATCGACCGCCTTGATTACCTGCCAACCATAAGCCTCGAAGCGTTTCGGTACATCGTCGGTATACCAATTACGTATGTGGGATTTTTCCGAATCGATGGAGATGGCGTTGTCATCGTATAACGCGATCAACTTGCCAAGCTTCAGGGTTCCCGCCAGCGCGCAGGCCTCGTGCGACACGCCTTCCATCATGCAGCCATCGCCCATGAACACGTAGGTGTGGTGATCAACGATATCGAAACCAGGTCGATTGAATTGGGCGGCGAGCACACGCTCGGCGATCGCCATGCCCACCGCGTTGGCAATGCCTTGGCCCAGCGGGCCGGTGGTGGTTTCGATGCCGGGAGCACAGCCCAATTCAGGGTGGCCGGGGGTCTTTGAGTTCAATTGCCGAAAACGCGCCAATTCTTCAATCGGCAAATCGTAGCCGGTGAGATGCAACAGTGAATACAACAGCATCGAACCATGGCCGTTGGACAAAACGAACCGATCACGATCCGACCAGCGCGGATTTTTCGGGTTGTGACGCAGGTGCCGCGCCCACAAGGCCACGGCGATTTCCGCCATGCCCATGGGCATGCCGGGGTGGCCGGAGTTGGCTTTTTGCACCGCGTCCATGGCAAGAGCGCGTATGGCGTTGGCGAGGTCGCGCGACACGTCGCCTGCGGAAGAAGTCAAATTGGCTGACACGGCGCTCACTTCACAATCAACGGGGAAAATTCAACGGAGGGACCTGGCGGGGGTGCGGCAAATTGCCGGCTGGAAAAGTGCGCAATTATCGTGGAAACTCCCTTCCTTTGCACTTCGTTTGACCGGATTTGCCTCGCATCGAGGTAATCGGAACACGTGTTTGGGGGAATGATGAAACTTGCATTTTTAGGATTGGGGGTCATGGGTTATCCCATGGCGGGGCATTTGGCGATCAAAGGCGGACATGATGTGGTGGTCTACAACCGCACCAGCGCCAAGGCAAAAGCCTGGGTGGAGGCTTATACGGCCAAGGGCGGTAAGGTGTCGTTTGCCGACACGCCCGCTAAAGCGGCTGCCGGCGCGGAGATGGTGTTCTGTTGCGTGGGCGATGACCCGGATGTGCGCGAGGTAACCCTGGGCGCAAACGGCGCTTTCGATGCCATGGCAAAGGGCACCATCTTCGTCGATCACACCACCGCCTCGGCGCAACTGGCTAAGGATTTAGCCGTTGAAGCGGCCAAGCGTGGCCTTGGGTTTCTTGATGCCCCAGTCTCCGGCGGTCAAGCTGGCGCTGAAAACGGAGCGCTCACCGTTATGGTGGGTGGCGATCCCGCGACCTTCGAACGCGCCAAGCCGGTGATGATGAACTACGGCCTCGCGGTTACCTTGATGGGCCCGGCGGGCTGCGGTCAACTCACCAAAATGGTGAATCAGATCTGTATCGCGGGCTTGGTACAAGGTCTATCCGAGGGCATCAACTTCGCACAAAAGGCGGGCCTCGACGCCCAGCTCGTTTTGGATGTGATTTCCAAAGGCGCGGCGCAATCCTGGCAAATGGTGAATCGCGGCAAGACCATGGTGGAAGATAAGTTCGAGTTCGGCTTCGCCGTGGACTGGATGCGAAAGGATCTTCGCATCTGCGCCGAAACCGGACGCGCCATCGGCGCTCAATTGCCCGCCACCCAGGTCGTGGCTAGCTTCTACGATGAAGTGTCGAAAATGGGTGGCGGACGTTGGGACACCTCCAGCCTGATTCGCCGCTTGCGTAAGTAAGTAACTCCTTCGAAACCGCAAAATACTTTTAAGGCCACACGCCATGCGCATGCCATTCGCCCAGCCGGAGCTCTACGCGCCGGGGTTTTCGGCGCCCCCGCAGCCACCCGAACGCGCGCTGTGGTTCGTATTCAGGCGCACCGATATTTTGGTGCCGATTGCACCTGAACCACCGACGCTTCCGCGTGCCGCGCATCCCTCCTCTTTCGGGCTGGAAGTCGCCCAAGTGCAATACCTCGGGCAACTCGGCGATGAACATTGTTATGCCGCCGAGGTGCACGCCGAAGCGCAACCACCGCAAGGCTGGGCATTTCAGGGCCTGCGTACTCTGTTTGGCCAGTTCGACGACACGGCCCTCGCGCTTGCCGGACGCGCGGTGCAAATCATCGATTGGGACCGCACCCATCGCTACTGTGGCGCCTGCGCCACGCCCACCGTCGTCAAGACCACGGAACGCTCGCGCGAATGCCCCGCCTGCGGCATCACCTACTATCCACGCATCGCGCCGGTGGTGATGTGTCTGGTGCGGCGCGAACGATCAATACTATTGGCGCGTTCGCCGCGTTTTCCCACTTCGACCTACAGCGCGTTGGCGGGCTTCGTTGAAGCCGGCGAAACCTTGGAGCAGTGCGTGGCACGTGAGGTGATGGAGGAGGTATCCATCGAGGTTAAGAATCTTCGCTATTTCGCCAGCCAACCGTGGCCATTCCCGCATTCGATGATGATTGCGTTTCATGCTGACTATGCGGGCGGCGATATTCGCGTGGATGGCGTAGAGATTGCCGATGCAAAGTTTTTTAGCGTGGATGCGTTGCCGAATTTGCCTGGCAATATTTCGATTTCACGTAAGTTGATCGAAAGCGCGTTGGAGGAGATGCGTGGTTAGGCGTCTACGAAGTGTGTAGTCGCACTGGAATCTCAGGCTCAAGTCCGCGTATTAGATCGGCAATCACCCTCCCCGATCCACACGCCAGCGTCCAGCCCAGTGTGCCGTGGCCGGTGTTCAAGTAGAGATTGGGATATCGGGTTTTGCCGATCACTGGTTGATTCGATGGCGTTGCCGGGCGCAGACCAGTCCAATATTTAGGCTCGGCATGTTGCCCAAGGTTTGGAAACAATTGCCGCGTTCGGTCAAGCAACGCCTCGCAGCGCGTTTCATTTAACGAGGTGTCGTAACCATTGAGCTCCGCGGTGCCAGCAACTCTTAGCCGATCGCCCAAGCGGGAAAACACCATTTTGTGGGAGTCATCACTCAAGCTCATGCTTGGCGCCACCTCGCCTTGCGAGAGCGGCAAAGTCATTGAATAGCCTTTAACCGGATATACCGGTATCGCGATACCAATTGGCCGCAGCAGCAAGGGGCTGTAGCTGCCCAGGGCCAACACGTAAGCATCGGCGCGCAAGGATTCGTCTATCCCCGCTTCGTCGTCAATGACGACTCGTTCGACTTTTTGCGCTTGGATCTCGATGGCGCGCACATTCACCTTGAAGCGAAACTGCACGCCCAAACCACGTGCCTGTTCAGCCAATCGAAGGGTGAATAAACGCGCATCGCCAGACTCATCACCGGGCGCATGAATACCGCCGACGATGGCGTCGCCCGCCGCGGCAAGCGAAGGCTCAAGGGCAACACATTGCGCCGCGCTTTGTTCGCGCAATTCGAGCCCCTGCGCGCGCAATAGCGCCAATGGATGGCAAGCTGCGTCAAAGTCTTTCGCCGAGAAAAATAGTTGCAATATCCCGCGCAGTTGCGCGTCGTAGCCGATGCCGGTTTGCGCACGCAGTTCGGCCAATAAATGCGCGCTGTAGCGCGCCAAAGAGAGCGCATTGGCTGTGTTGCGCCTGGTGCGATGCGGCAGGCATTCGAACAAGAATCGCAGGCCCCACAGCCACTGCGCGAGGTCCGTTGAAGGGCGAAACAACAGCGGTGCATCCTCCCGACCCAGCCAATGGAACACCTTGAGTGGCGCGCCAGGATTGGCCCAAGGTTGCGCATGGCTTACCGATATCTGGCCGCCATTGGCGAAACTGGTTTCGAGCGCCGGTTCGGGTTGACGATCCACAACCAGCACCTCGTGTCCGGCGCGCGCCAGATACCAGGCACTGGTGGTGCCGATGACGCCCGCGCCTAGAACCACAACCTTCATATAGACCATCCAAAATGCGAAAAGGGGAAGCTAATTTCGCCTCCCCTTTTTAACTCTATCGCTGCCGCTTTCTGTCATACGGCGAGCATATCAATCACCCTTTAAACGACACCACCTTCTGCCGCTGCTCGCCCAGACCCTTGATGCCCAGGGTGACGATATCGCCGGATTGCAGAAAGGCGTTGCGATCCTTGATCCCTAAGGCGACGCCAGAAGGCGTACCCGTGGTAATGATGTCACCGGGCAATAGCGTCATATAGTGACTGCAATAGGAAACCAGCTTCGCACAAGAGAAAATCATGTTCTTAGTGTTGGAGGACTGGCGGCGGTCGGTATTCACATCGAGCCAAATGTCCAAGGCTTGTGGATTGGTGATCTCGTCGGTGGTTACCAGCCACGGGCCAATTGGACCGAAACTATCGCAGCCCTTGCCCTTATCCCATTGGGAGGACTGCATCTGGAAGGCGCGCTCGGAGACATCGTTGACCAAGGTGTAGCCAGCGACGTAATCCAGGGCTTTTTCCTCGGAGACGTAACGCGCCTTGCTACCGATGACTACGCCCAATTCGGCCTCGTAATCCAATCGCGTGGAGTTCTTCGGCGTATCAATATCGTCATTCGGCCCGCTAATACTGGTGGTGGCCTTCATAAAGATGATCGGTTCGGAGGGGATTTGCGCGCCGGTTTCGCGTGCGTGGTCGATGTAATTCAGACCAATCGCCACAAATTTGCTGATACCCGTATAGGGCACGCCAAAACGCGGATTGGTGCGCACCAAGGGCAGCGATTCGGCGCGAATCTTGCGCAAACGCGTCAGACCTTTGGGAGAAATCGTTTCCTGATCGATATTGGCAACTATCGCCGACAAATCGCGCAATTGTCCTTGCGCGTCGATCATGCCCGCCTTTTCGAAACCACTACGACCCCAACGGCAAAGCTTCATCATCGTCCCTTTTCGAAAAGCTGATATCGCGCGCAGAACCTGGATCGACTCCCGGGCGGGAGCTAATAAGGAGCGTTACGCCCCTTAAATGAACCACGGGTTTATTCGCGACAAAAATAGGCGCTGGTTGCCGGTTTTTTTAACTGCCTGAAGCCTTGGGCTCCAACCGGTGAACTGCGCGTCTCCCCTTGCTAAGTGCTGCGATCAACTTGGCGATTATATCAGGGGAGCCCCGAGAGATAAAGATCCCGGAAGGCTTTCCTCTGGCAAGTCAAGGGGTTAGCGGGAACACCCATTAAGCGTTGACCGCCGCCGTATCGACGCCGGATCGCGAAGCGCGTTTGCGCTCGTTTTCCGTCAAGTAACGCTTGCGAATGCGAATGCACTTAGGCGTGATTTCCACCAGCTCGTCATCGGCGATGAATTCCACCGCTTTTTCAAGCGTCAACTCGATTGGCGGTACCAAGCGCACCGCCTCATCGGTGCCCGAGGAGCGCACATTGGTGAGCTGCTTACCTTTGATGGGATTGACCACCAGGTCGTTATCGCGCGAGTGGATACCAATCACCATGCCCTCGTACAACGCCTCTCCTGGCGAGACGAACATGCGGCCACGATCCTGCAATTTCCATAAGGCGTAAGCCACTGCGGCGCCATCGTCCTGGCTGATCAGCACGCCATTGCGGCGTTCATCCATATCGCCTTTTATCGGGCCATAGTCATCAAACACATGGCTGGCAAGACCGGTGCCGCGAGTCAGCGTGAGGAACTCCCCTTGAAAACCAATCAATCCACGCGCCGGAACGCGGTACTCCAGGCGTACTCGCCCGCGGCCATCGGATTGCATGTCTTGTAGATCACCCTTGCGGCGGCCCAGCTCCTCCATGACGCCGCCCTGGTGAGAGTCTTCCACATCCACCGTGAGCAATTCGTAGGGCTCTTGCTTCACGCCATTGATTTCTTTCATCACCACGCGCGGGCGGCCCACCGCCATTTCATAACCTTCGCGGCGCATGTTCTCGAGCAAAATCGTCAAATGCAATTCGCCGCGTCCGGACACGATGAAGGTATCGGAGTCGGAGGTAAACTCAACCTTGAGCGCGACGTTACTCTTGATTTCGCGCTCCAGACGCTCGCGCAGTTGGCGGCTGGTGACGAACTTGCCTTCGCGGCCCGCGAGAGGTGAGCTATTCACCATGAAATTCATGGTGAGAGTTGGCTCATCGACACGCAGCATGGGCAGCGCATCCAGATGCTCGGGATCGCAAATCGTCGAACCAATATTGAGTTCGTCGATGCCGTTGATCAAAACGATATCTCCGGCGCGCGCCTCTTCGGAGACTTTGCGCTCCAGCCCTTCGAAAGTGAGCACTTGATTGACGCGACCCTTGACCGGTTTGGCATCGGGGCCATCCAAAACCATGACGTCCTGAAGCGGACGAACACGGCCACGCGTCACGCGGCCAATGCCTATCTTGCCCACATAGCTCGAATAATCCAGGGAACAAATTTGCAGTTGCAGCGGGCCATCGGCATTGTCTTCGCGCATCGGCACGTGTTTCAAGATGGCATCGAACAACGGACGCATGCTGTGTTTGCCGGCGATGACCGCTTCCGGCGTTGCCGGCACATCCTTGAGTTCGGCGACTGCCCAACCGTTTAACGCCGAGGCATAAATAACCGGAAAATCCAGTTGCTCCTCAGTAGCGCCCAGCTTGTCGAATAGATCGAAGGTGTGATTCACCACCCAGTCGGGGCGCGCGCTCGGGCGATCAACTTTATTCACCACCACGATAGGTTTCAGCCCCAAGGCCAAGGCTTTGCGGGTGACAAAGCGGGTCTGCGGCATCGGGCCTTCCACCGCGTCGACGAGCAGGAGCACACTATCCACCATCGACAGCACACGCTCCACTTCGCCGCCGAAATCGGCGTGGCCGGGGGTATCGACGATGTTGATGTGCGTACCCTCGTAGGTCACCGCGCAGTTCTTGGCAAGAATGGTGATGCCGCGTTCGCGCTCCAGGTCATTGGAATCCATGACTCGCTCGGCGATATGCTGATAAGCGGCAAAGGTACCCGCCTGTTGCAAAAGTTTATCAACCAGCGTGGTTTTGCCGTGGTCAACGTGGGCGATGATGGCGATATTACGAATCGGCCGCATGGGGCGCCTGGGTCTAAAAAAGGGGGCGTATTCTAACAGCGGCACACCGCTAAAATCGTGACATGGCTAAATCAATCAAAAACAGTGTTTCGCTGCGTGGAGGCAACGCGCCCAGGTTATGGAGCGCCCAAGCGCTTGCCGCCGGGGCCAGTATCGAACTCTCGGAGAGTGCCCTTCGCCACGTGGCCGCCTTGCGCCTGCATGAAGGCGATCCGGTCACGCTTTTCGACGGCTCTGGGGGCGAATGGAGCGCCGAATTGCAACGCGTAGCCCGAGATCGCGCCTACGCCAAATTGAAGGCCTGGCACGACGTAGAACGGGAATCCCCCCTATCCATCACCCTGGCGCTGGGAATCTCATCGGGCGATCGCATGGACTACGCCATTCAAAAAGCTACCGAATTGGGCGTGAATGCGGTGCAACCCATCGCCACCACCCGCAGCGTGGTGCGATTAAAGGAAGAGCGCGCCGAGCGGCGCCTGCTGCATTGGCGCGGAGTGGCCATCGCGGCGTGTGAGCAGTGTGGGCGCAATCGCGTGCCTGAGATTCTGCCGGTCTTGGATTTGTTGGAATTCGTCGTGACGCCGCCGCAAGGATTGCGGATTTTGTTGTCACCGGGAGCCGAGCGATCCCTTAAAGATATGGCCTCAGAGCTCGCGACGGCCACTGCGCTGACACTGTTGATCGGCGCCGAAGGCGGCTTATCAGACCAGGAACGTGAGGACGCGCTGCACTATGGATTTGTCCCGATGCGTTTTGGGCCCCGAGTTTTGCGCACCGAGACGGCACCGCTGGCGGTGTTGGCGGCGATTCAGGCGGGATGGGGAGATTGTTCGGGATGAAGTGGCGGTGCGCGTTGGCCCATGCACACTCAGGAACCGCAGACTTGGTCACGACCGGTGCGATGGCGTGGTTCTTGCAAAGCACCTGCTGTGCCTGTGTAGTTCATCGAGCATTTTTCGTATCTCGTGCAAGGCGATATTTCTGAAGTCGGCTATTGGGTTTTCCCGGAATTGTGTATTCGATCAGACCAGTTTCCAGCATCTTCCTGACCAGATCATTCAAATAGCGCGTACGTTGGGATTTGCCGAGCCTCTGAGCGATCTCCAGCTTGCCAAGAGCGCCGCTCTGAAGAAGAACAACTATTCTGTTGGCAATTTCTGATTGCACCCCTAACTGTACCCCTGACTGTACCCCTGACTGTACCCCTGACTCTAGCCTCGACTCTAGCCTCGCCTTGGTCAATTCCCTTGCCTTCTGTGATTCCGCTACCTCCAATGCCGCCGGATGAATCGGCAAGCGCACCATGAAATAACTGTGGTCTTCGTCGAACTCGAATTCCGCTGGCGCGGAGCCGTTCTTCCGCATGGCCTCCATGATCTTTGGAATGCCGGTGGAACGTCCTTCGGTGAATTCCAGCTCCTTCAGGAACTCCCCGATACGGCGGTTGCGGTAACGCCGTGGCCGCGCACGCCCCGCGCGCAGCTGCGCGAGTCGCACCGAACGGTCCGGCCCTGGGTAGCTGAGGACAAACAGTTCGTCGCGCTCGATACGGACCTCAATGGGTTCACGCGTGTCGTACCCTCGGTGATAGACCGCATTGACAACGGCCTCTTCGATCGCGTCGTAGGGAAAATTTTCGACACGGGTCGCTTCGGCTCGCCCACGATGCTTGATGACAGTCTCGGTAATCAGATTGCGCTTGATGTAATCGAGCGCGTCGCTGGTCATTCGCGGTATCGGACCCTTGACCTAGGTTAAGTATCTCCTTCTGGATGGCATCGATCTGGTTTGGCTTGAGCCCGACCGGCGGCAGCAGTGGCTGGCCTTGCTTTTCGGCGACACCCACGATGATGTAACCGCCGCCGAGATTGTGGAAGTCGTTTGCGAAGGCGCAGATCGTGTGCAGCACGGCGAGCGGATCCCAACCCGCCTTGAATTCCAGGCGTTCCCATTCCACGGCTTTGCCGTGGAGCAGCGACTCGATGTTAATCGGCAATGCCATCGTCAAATGACCTTCTTCCCTTCACACAAATTTAGCCGCTCAGCCAGCACCAGTACCTGCACCCTACTCCTGCTCGTCTCGCGCAATAACGTCAATACTCCCACTTTCCGCTGGGCCGTGAGCAAGTGCGTGACCATCGGCTTGTTCGGCATCGTTACGGTCAATCATTGAGTAAAGCAGTCCGGTCAGGGAAGCTGGTTGAGTAAAGCAATTCGCAAATTGATTTACTCAAATTACCTAGCCGCAATCCGACTTTACTCAAACCGCCTGGTAATAGGTTCAGAGCCGACGCCG
>JBJXEY010000242.1:0-36887 GCA_046153355.1 Burkholderiales bacterium | reverse complement strand
GAAGTTCCCGGGCTTCACCGCAGCGTTGTAATCGGCGAGCGTCTTCACCACCGTTTCGACCGGCAGCTTCATCAACTGCGCCAGTTCGGCGATGCTGTTGGCCTTGAACCCCGGAAACACCGGCGGCATGAAGCGGCCGATGGGTTTGCGATCGATGATGCAGTAGCCGATCTGATCCGGTTGCTGAGCGATCAACCGGCCCCAGATGGCGTAGCGCTTGGGCCAGAAGTCCTCGCCTTCGTCGTAGAAGCGCTCACCGTCCCGATTAACCACCACGCCCAACGACACACAATCGACGCGCGACACAATGCCGCCATCGAATTTGGGCGCGCGGGCATCGATGGCGGCGGCATGACATTGCGTTGGGTCGCCTATGGGCACCGCGCCGCGTTCATGCAACACCTTCAGCATTTTTCCCATGTTGTAGGGTGTGCCGCGAATGAGAAAATTTCGCGCCGCCGGCCCCCAGGCTTCTTCCAGCCATGCGAAGTTGGATTCGAATCCGCCTGCGGCAACAACCGCAGCCTTCGCGCCAATGCGCGTCTCGCGGCCATTTACTTTTACGATCGCAGCAATAAAACGGTTGTCTTTGATTTCAAGGTCAAGGGCCTCGGCCTCATAGAGTATTTTTACACCCAGTTTTTCCGCGACATGAAAGTAACTGTTCACGAGAGCCTTGCCGCCGCCCAAAAAAAACGCATTGGTGCGGCCCAGATGCAGGGTGCCACCCAGCGATGGTTGAAACCGCACACCGTGCGCCTTCATCCAGGCAATGGTGGGCTCCGAGGTGCGAATCACGTGCCGTGCGAGCTCCTGGTGCGTCTCGCCGCCGGTGACCTTAAATAGATCCTGGTAGTACTCCTCTTCAGGGTAGGCCTCGATCAAGGGGTGCATCGGCGCGTGGTGCATGGTGCGGATATTGCGCGTGTGGCGGCTGTTGCCGCCGCGCATGTGGCGCGGTGCACATTCCAATAATGTGACCCTGGCCCCTTTTTCGGCGGCGGTGATGGCGGCGCACAGGGCAGCGTTGCCGCCCCCGATCACCAGGATGTCGCTATCGTACGTTTCGCTCATGCGTTCGTTGCCGTCTTGGTTTGCAACGCCTCACGCATCGCCGCGGCGGCTTGATCGATCAGCTTAGGCCCCATGGAAAACGCGCCCGACCAGGAAAACACCTGGTGTATCTGGCCCTTCGCCTCGACTAATTCCACTGGCACACCTGCCTCGCGTAATTTCTCCGCGTACAGCTTGCCTTCATCGCAAAAGGCGTCGCACTGGGCAACAATGATCATGGCGCGCGGAAAGTTTTTGAACTCGGTGGCGATCAAAGGGGCGTAACGCACGTCTTGGGCGTCATCGGGCGAACGGCGATACGCTTCGCGCAACATGTTGGAATACGCCTGCCCGCTGCCGCCAACATTGTGCATCGCATGCGAGGGCACGCCGGGATGATTGAAGGCGCCGACAAACACCACCTGCATGGTGGGAACAGGGCCACCGCTATCCCTGGCATGCCGGCACACGCCCGCGGTGAGATTGCCTCCTGCACTGCCACCGCAAACGATGAAACGTTTTCCATCGCCGCCGAGTTCGCGGGCGTGCTTCACCACCCAATCCCAGGCGGCGACCGCATCCTCGTAAGCTGCGGGAAATTTATCCTCAGGCGCCAAGCGATATTCCACCGATACCAAAATGGCGCCGGATTCGTCGGCGATGCGGTGGCATTGCGGGTCGTCGGTGTCCAGATCACTGAACACGAAGCCACCGGTGTGAAAGAACAGGCCCACCGCGCGCTCGCCTTCGACGCCGGATTTAGGCGTGCAGATGCGCACGCGAATCGCGCCCGCTTTGCCGGGAATGTCGCGGTCTTCTACGCGGGCCATGTCGCGCAAGGGCAGGCGCAGCCACGCGGGCGTTTCTTTTTTACGTAAGGCACGCGATTCGGCAAACGTCAAATCGGCGGAGCGCAGTTTGGGGGCTTCGCGTTTGACGCGCTCCAATACCGCGACTACCTCAGGATCGAGATCAGGCATGAGGAACTCCGGTTAATTATTGCAAAAACAAATTAAATCTATCAAATACGGTACGCTGCAATTGCCTACTCTGGTTTAATTCCTGAAGATTTAACCGCCTTGGCGATGAGCGTCATGGCATCTTTTTGTTGTTGCGCGGCCTCGGCAAGACTGTTGCCTACGGGTACAAAAAAGAATTTTCTCACCTCGGCGCGATACTCCGCGCTGTTGAGTTGGGCAACGACCTCGCCATGCAGTCGCGTCAAGATGGGGCGCGGCATACCGGCGGGCGCGTACAACATCAATCCAGTGGGAATTTTCTCGAACCCCGGAACCTCCTCGCCGATGACCGCCAGTTCCGGCGCGAGCGCATGGCGTTTGTTATCGACAATACCCAGAATTTTCAACTTACCTGAACGCAGATTGGGCATGGCCGCGCCGATGGCGACAAAGCCCAAGGGAATCTGGTTGGCGATTACATCAGTCATCGAAGCGGTGCCGCCTTTATAGGGCACGTGGGTGATATCCAGGCCCAATTGGGAGTTGAGCAATTCCATTTGCAGGTGGTTGAGGGCGCCCACGCCACCGCTGCCGTAAGAGAGCTTCCCGGGGTTGCGTTTCGCGTAATCGATGAATTCCTTCATGCTGTTGAACGGTGTCGCGGTACCGGCGATCAAACAAATTCCGCCCTCCAACGCATTGGTAATAGGTTCCAGGTCCTTCAACGGGTCGAAGGGTTTTTCCTTCAGCAGCATCGGCGCCACCAGTTGTTGCACCAGCTCGGTGAAGAGCAGTGTGTAGCCGTCGGGCGCCGAGCGCGCCACACGCTGGCCGCCAATGACCCCACCTGCACCGGCCTGTGTTTCCACCACCACCGGCTGATTGAGCGACTGGGTCAATTTCTGCCCGAGTAATCGCATACTCGATTCGGCCACGCTGCCCACGCCGAATATCGACACGATGCGAATTGGCTTGGAGGGAAACAACTGAGCCGATGCCGCGACCGGCGCGGCGACGATGCACAGCACTAGTAATTTCTTTAAACGTGAAATGTGCATGGGCGGATCCAGGAATGATGCGGGGTGAGAAATAGGTCGGCGGTGAAGCGCGCACCACCTAATGCGCGAGCTATGGAACGCAAAATCAAGTCGATAGCACGCCCTGCTTCACATAAAACCCGCGCACCGCAGCTTCGAACCCGGCCGGATTGTCGCCCATCACCGAATGGCCCGCGCCCTCAACCAGTTCGAATGCAGAACTCGGAATCAGCCGTTGAAACTCCTTCGCGCCCTCGTGCGACAACACCGGGCTTTGCGCGCCGCGTACCAGAAGTGTCGGGCAGGAAATGAGTTTGGCCGCCGCCGCCAGTTGATCGTGCATCACCTGCGGGTCGCCCAGGCGTTGCGCGCTGGCGAAGTAGGAGTCGTACTTCCAGGTCCACTTGCCGCTGGGCAGTTGCTTCAGGTTATACACGCAGGTGAAATTGCGAATCGAATCCAGAGGCCGTCGCGGATTGAATTTGTGGATCACTGCCGCGGCTTCATCCAGATCGTCGAACTCGCGGTTGTTGCTCATGAAATCGCGAATGTGGCTGGAACCGGTGCGCTCCACGCGCGGTCCGATGTCAACCACCACCAGGGAACGCACGCGATCGATATTTTGCGAGGTGAACATCATGGAATTCATACCGCCCATCGACATGCCGATGAGAAAAAAATCTTCCAGACCTACGGCAGAGGTAAAAGCGGAGACGTCGCTCACCATGGTGCCGCGCGAGTAATCTCGATCAGCCGCCCAGTCTGAGTCGCCATGACCACGCTGATCGAAGGCCATGACGTGAAAATGCGGCGCCATGGCTGCGGCAAACAAATCCCAGGTGTGGCAGGTCTGGCCCACGCCGTGCAGCAGCACCAGCGGCGGCGAGTCGGCGCTGCCCCAATCCAGATAGTGGAATTGCAGGCCGTTCGCCTGGGTGAATTTACTGGTGGGTTTTTGGATCATGGCGCTTGCTTTCTCTCTTGAATCCAGAATTGATGATTCTTGGTATTCGATGGGCCGGTGTCGTGTGCAGATTGCGAAATCGATAATTTGTCAGTACGCCACCGCAATTACTGGTTCGGCGAGCGCCTCATTCTCTGAGCGGGTTAATATACCGCGTCGCTCAAAAGGGGTGATGGCCGCGAGAATAATCTTTTGCGCGCGGGTCGTTACGTCCGCGGAAACATCCGCCTCACCGAGCGCAATTTCAATCTTTGGAGACTGGCATGAAATCATTACAGCTATTTCGGCATTGGTTAATGGCGATCACACTGACCGCGTTCGCCGGCTGCGTCTTGGCGCAGGCGCAGAAAGCCGCGCCGGCGCAAAAAGGTTTCGAACCGCAGGTTGGGCAAGCCGGCAAGGACGTAATCTGGGTGCCGACCTCGCAGGCGTTGGTGGATGCAATGATGAAAATCGGCAAGGTAACGGCGAAAGACACCTTGTACGACCTGGGCTCGGGCGATGGTCGCACCGTGATCACCGCCGCCAAAATAGGCGCGCGTGCCTATGGCATCGAATACAACCCCGATATGGTGGAACTGTCCATCCAGAACGCCGCAAAAGCCGGCGTCTCCGAGCGCGCCACCTTCGCCAAGGCGGATCTGTTCGAGACCGATTTCTCCAAGGCCGATGTGATCACCATGTTTTTGCTCTCCAGCATCAATTTGAAATTGCGCCCGAAGATCCTCGATCTCAAACCCGGCACGCGTATCGTCTCCAACACCTTCACCATGGAGAATTGGAAGGAAGATGACTCGGTCAATGTCACCGAAGGCTGCACCACCTATTGCACGGCGTATTTCTGGATGGTGCCGGCCAAGGTCGGCGGCAATTGGTCGCTAGGCAAGGGAGATCTCGCCTTGAAGCAGGAGTTTCAAGTAGTAAGTGGTACGTTGACCACCGATGGCAAGGCCGTACCGGTTTCGGGAAGGTTGCGCGGCGAACAGTTCACCTTTACCGCCGCCGGTGCGCAGTATGACGGGCGCGTCAACGGCAACAACATCGAAGGCACGCGCAAGGCGGGTGGTTCGTCGGGTGCGTTTAGCGCGGCGCGAAAATAGACTATAGGCCCATATTCCAGCTACCGGCCGCAACTTGGGTCCGCGCGTTTTTCATGCCGTACGCTGTGATACAGTGATATTATTTTGTGATACAACACGTTTTTTAGGAGGTGCGCTTGTCTCATACCGTCAATGCGCGAATTACCCCGCATCTGGAACAAAAGATCGCCGAGTACTGCGTGAAGCGCGGCGTGACCCGCTCCGAAACGGTGGTGCGCGCGCTCAAGCAATATCTCGATGAGAGCCCTGACGGCGTCAGCGCATGGTCGCTCGCGGCGGATCTGGTGCCGGAGCATGGCGTGGAAGCAATCCAATCGGACAATGCAAGTGCGCTTGCGAGAAAGGCGATGCGCGGCAAGGCGCCTCGTTGACCCAGGCCCTCCTTGACACGGGGGCGCTGGTCGCGCTGGTCAATCGCGCGGATCGGCATCATTCCGCCGCGGCCGCATGGTTCGCTTCAGTGCGCTCGGGATTGTTGACGACCGAGGCGGTGGTTACCGAAGCATCCTACGTACTTGCGGCGAGTCCGAAGCATCAAAGGGCCGCTTTGCAGTGGGTGCAGCGCGCCCGCGCTGCAAATCTGTTGAGCATCAAGGCGGTCTCGGATCATGACGCAATAGCGAAAATTATTGATCGATACGCGAGTTTGCCGTGCGACTACGCCGATGCGACACTTATCGCATTGGCCGAGCATACCGGCGTCGCTGCGATTGCCACGATCGACCAGCGCGATTTTTCGGTGTACAGGATCCATGGCAGAAAGCGGTTTCGAATTCTTTTTTAGAAAGATGTATCCATGAGTGGTTGGGGAAATTATTCAAAGGACGACCCGATGTATAAGCACTGCCGCCACGGTGAACGCAAATTTCTCGCAGGATTGATTGGCTCGCTTATCCTTGTGACGAGTGTTTCGGGCAACTCCCAGTCCTACCCCTCCAAACCGATCCGCTGGATCATCCCCTCCGCCCCCGGCGGCGCGTACGACCTGACTGCGCGCGCGTTGACGCCTTTCATGACCGAGGATCTGGGCCAGCCCTTCGTGGTGGATAACCGCGCCGGCGCGGGCGGCATCGTTGGTTTGGAGGCCACGGCGCGCGCCGCGCCCGATGGTCACACCGTGGTTGCCGGGGGCATCAGCCAGATGGTGTTGAATCCGCTCTTCGTCGCGAAAACGCCCTATGACACCATCAAGGATTTCACCCCTGTCGGCCTGATGGGTGATCTGGTGATGGGGCTGTACGTGCATGCGTCGCTCGACATCCAGACTTTAAAAGGGCTGATCGATTATTCGAAAACGCATCCCGGCAAAGTGTTCTACGGTTCCAGCGGCGTGGGCCAATCGTTTCATCTGGCGGGCGAGATGTTGAAGCTTCGCACCGGCGCCGATCTGAACAATGTTCCCTACAAAGGTTCGGCGCAGGCCTTGCAAGATTTTTTCAGCGCGCGTTTACAGATGATGTTTTATCCGCCGACCCCGCCGGTGCTCGCGGCGATCAAGTCGGGCACCATTCGGCCATTGGCGGCAATGAGCGATCAGCGCTTGAGAGTGTTGCCCGATACGCCGACCTTTGAGGAACTGGGCGTGCAAAGCCTGGGTGTTTCCGGCTGGGGTGGTGTTGCCGGCCCGGCCGGCATGCCGCGCGAAATCGTGATGCGCTTCAACCAGGCGATGAACAAGGCCTCATCGCGGCCCGAAGCCGCCAGGCACTACGACGCCATCACCATGGTGCCGATACGCGGCACGCCCGAAGACATGGGCGAGCGTATTCGTGGCGGAAAAGAGTTTTGGGGCGTGATGATCAAGAAGCTGGGGATCAAGCCCGAGGCTTGAGGGTTGCGGGGGCTACCTCAATGGATCTTTTATGCGAGAAACTGAATTCGAGCTGGCGATGATGGCGAATGGATAACAAATACACGGTCGATTCGAGCTCCGTGTAGAGGATCAGGTAATCGCCGGAAAGATACTCTCGCAATGCATCCGCCGCGCCCGCTGGAAGCCGGGCAAGCAGCGCCAGCGCTTCAGCCGATTGCGGCGGTTGATCCAGGTAGCGCCGTCCCATGCGGGGAAATCGCCGCAGATTGGGAATGACTGTCTCGTGCAATTCGAGCAGCAAGTCGTCATAAGCGAAATGTGCGCCCGCCCCGGTGAGAAATTCCTCAATCGATTCGAGTCGGTCAAGAAAACTAGCTGTCAGTTCGACCCGGTTGTTGGCATCGGCCATGCTACTTGGCTGATCGGGTGGCGGCAGCCGTTTTAGCCTTGCGGCGATGCATCAGTTTTGCGATGGTTTTATCGGCGTCGTACACCCGCCCTGCCTTGATATCCTCCAGCCCCTTGCGCGCGTCTTCGAGCAAAAGAAGATGAATACGCTCGCGTTCCAGCCGGTGGTAGTAGTCCAGCTTGCCCGCGTCGATCAGGGCGACGTAACTCTCCCCGTTCTTGGTGATGATCTTCTCGGCGCCGGCCTTGGCCTGCTCGGCCAACTCGGAAAGTTTGGGTAAGTGCATCGCAACCTTCCAACCGAGGGCGACAGCGCGTTTGGCGAAGCTCTTGTCGAAGGTCGCGAGCATGGCGTCCGCGGGTGTGCTAGCCCAAATGAGCGCGTCGAACCAGTCGACACCCGCGTCGACACCATCCATGGCCGCAAGCAGGCGTGGTTCGTTTTCGCACACGATGTTGGGCAGCGAGACGAGATTTCGGCACGCCTTGGCCACCGCCGTTGGCTTAAGGCCATAGACTGACATCGATACAAACCCCATCTCGCCAATGGCTAGCAGGCTGACGTGGCACAAATCCCGCGCAATGATTCGACGCGCAATTGGGGATAGTTTCTCGTCGTCGTCAAGGACGCTGCGCAAAAGGATATTGGAATCGAGTGCGATCACCGTGAGACCTTGCGTCTCATTGCGCGGCTTGGCGAGCCTTGATACGTTTAATCATGAACGCGCGTTTTGCTCGTTCCTCGGCTTCCGGCGAGACTTTCTTAGCGTGGTCTTTGAAAAGACCATGAAAGCTATCGACGGTCCCGGTTTTCGCGGGGAGAAGGTAGGGCCGGACCTTCTCGCTTACGAAGTGACTGATTTTTCCTTTGCCGATCTGGCGGTGCAGACCTTCGTAAATATCGTCCGGGACCAAAAGGGTGAGTTTTTGCATGGTTGCGGCCCTCAATTGGATATGTAGCGTTCGAGAATATCACATACGTATGGCATACGTATGAATGTTTCAGCCAGGGATTTGCCCGATTTCCCTGAGAACGCGACCCCACTGCTCCCGCCCAGCGCGGATAAATTCGACGGTGCCCTGCGGGGTGCGCGGGCCATCGACATTGATCCAGCGAAGTTTTCTCACTTGTTGCTGGTACTGCGGTTGCTTAAGGGAAAAAGCCGCCGCCTGATTTAAGCGGCCGACAATCTCCGGTGGCACGCCGGCGGGCGCCACCATTACCACCCAGCTCGACATGCCGAAGTCGGGATAGGTTTCGGCGACGATGGGCAGGTCCTTCCAGTCGTCCAACCTTCGCCCATTGGAGAGCGCAATCGCCCGCACCTGGCCGCTGCGTACGTAGGGTTCCAGCGCCGAGGTTGAGGTGAGCATCATCGGCACCACGCCGGAGACGGTGTCCTGCACGCCTTGCGTTCCTGATTTATAGGGAACGTGAAGAATATCGATGCCGGCGCGCCGTTTGACCCACTCGCCGAACATCGCGGCGGAGGAGGTGTTGGTGGCGAAGGCGAGCTTGCCTGGATTGGCTTTGGCATGAGCGACCAATTCAGTAAGCGTTTTGAAAGGCATTGAAGCGTGCACAAACCACGCAATGCCGCCGGTGTCATCAACAATCACCGCGACCGGTGAGAAATCTTTCACCGCGTCGTAGGGCATGTCTTTGCGCAGCTGGGGTTCGATCGCCAATACCGATTGCGATGCCAGCGCGACGGTGTAGCCATCCGCCGCGGCCTTGGAAGCAACCTCCAGCCCGACAATGCCATCGGCGCCGGCGCGGTTCTCCACCACCACGGGCCGGCCCAGATCGCGCGCCATCGGTTCAGCGAGGATGCGGCCGAGAATGTCGGGAACGGTGCCTGGCGCCTGGGTGACGATTAGACGGATCGGTTTACTGGGATAAGTCGATTGAGCGTGAACCAACGCGGAGAAATCAAGCGTGGCCAATGCGAGCACCGTGAATAAACATCGCGAAGCTTGGCGCAAAGTTGCGGCAGAAACGAGAGTACGGTTTGGCATGGTCGTTTAATTAAATCTAAAAATTGAATTAAAACGGATTAGATAGTGGCGGCATCTCTATGAAGCTTCAAAACTTCGTCAAGATTACTGGTCGTGGCGCGACGTAGGGCCGGCACGCCGCGGTCGCGATACGCGCCCATGCGACCCTCCGGCGCGTGGCCCAGGCCGCAGAACATGCCAATGCCGAAATCCTCGACCGCGTCCTTCGCCATGGCGATGCGTTTCCTCGCGCCTTCCAAGCCATCGCCAAGATTCAAAAGCCCGATAAAAAGCTTCGCCCCTTTAGGAAGATTGAGACGTTTGAACACCGCGTAGTCCGACTCGACATGATCCGGGATCACCGGAATATGAATATAAGTCATCGGCCGCGTGAGGCGCGCGATCACCGCATTGGCGGCGTCCACCAGCACGTTGTTGTCCTGACCGGCGCGTGTGTCGTGATGCCAGATGGAGCAGATGTGAAAGCCCAGTTGCACGCCGGTGGGAATTTGATTGGCCACCCACGCCGCAGATTCGGCCATTTGGTCGAGTGACCAATGGAAATATTTGTGAATGGGTTGATCCCAGGCATCGGGGCGTCGCAGATACTCCTCATGCTCGGCTTCCATGCCCAGGTCAATTTGTATCGCCAGTTCCTCGGGTGGAACGCGGTCGATGACTTCTTTCAATTCATTCCAGATGGCTACGCGCGCCAGCGGTAATAATTGCTCACCCGGTATTTGCAGCACGACGGTGGAGGTACCAGGCCCAGGTATGGTGAATTGAAAGCGGGTCGCCGCCGGAATGGTGCCCGCGTCTTTGAGTTTCTTGAACTGTGTATACGACTCGAGCGCGTTTTTGCCATAGCCATAGGGCCCAAGTGTTAACGTTTTGATATCGACGCCGGTTTTGGGCTTATACAGCGTCAGCATGCGAAGGCCGCCGGGTTCGAGCGGTACCTCGATCCCACGTTCGAAATCGGGGCTGGCCGCGAACGAGGCGCGCGCCAGCGTCAACCATCCCGCCTGCTCGCCATCGGGCAAACGCGGCGCGAGCGCGCCGACGCCTTTGGCGAGGGCCTCGAATACTTTTTCCGCGGGCTTTAGTGGAACGCTGCCGACGAACATCACTTCGCGTGTGCTTGTCATGATTGACTCCAGAATATTTTGATTAATGCGGCGCTCGCACCTTACTCCACCGGTTTAATGCCCGCCGCCTTGATGATGCTCGCGTAATACTCGCGATCGGCCTTGAGAAACGCGAGGAACGAATCCGCCGATCCGCCCACGGCGCCTTCGAGTTCCAGTCCATTGGCGGTGAGAAATTTCTCGCGCAGCACCGGGTTCTGCAATAGATTTTTGTTGACGTCGGCGTTGAGTCGCTGCACCAGTTCGCGCGGTAATCCCGCCGGGCCGAAGAACCCCAGCCAATTGCGCATGCTGAAATCCAGCCCGGCCTCCTTGTACGAGGGCACCTCCGGCATATGGCGTGATCGTCCGTCGCTATTTTGCGCAAGCAACTTCACCTTTCCTGCTTTGGCAAAGTTGGCCGATTGGCCGATGGTGAAGGTGGTTACCATGGTTTCACCGGCCATCACTGCCGTGGCGCCCTGAGTCTGCACCTTGTAGGGCACCGCCAGAAAATCGATGCCGCGCGCGCGTCGCAACCATTCCACCATGATGGTCGGCTGGCTCGCCTGGCCCGAAGTAGCGAAGCTGATGGTTCCCGGTTTCGCCTTAACCAACTCAAACAACTCTTTCACCGAATTGGCGGGCAGGGAAGTGTGCGCGATCAACGCCGAATACAACATGCCGGTCAAGATGATAGGTTGCAGATCGCGCAATGGCTCGTAGGGCATTTTGCTGCGTATCACCGGGTTCAGCGAATAACCGCCGCCGTCGCTGGTGCAAAGCGTATAGCCATCGGGCGTGGCGCGTGCGCAGGCCTCGTTGCCGATGATGCTGTCGGCGCCGGGGCGGTTCTCCACCACCACCGGTTGGCCGTAGGTCTCGGTCAAGGCTTGCGCGATGCCGCGGCCATTTAGATCTGAGGGCCCCCCCGGCGCGGTGGGGATAATCATGCGGATCGGTTTGTTTGGGTAACTTTGTGCGAGCGTATTGGGCGAATGAAAAAGGCAAGGTGCCGAGAGTAACAATGCAGCGCTAAAGATTCGTTTCGTGGTCATCATTGGTGCACTCCTTGTTGGGTTATTGCAACGTGACAAAGGGTTTATTGATGCATTTAAGCCGAAACTTCATGGAGCAGTTCCATCGCGGCAATGTGGTCATCGATGATACTTTTCAATATCGAGGCCGGGGATGTTGGATCGCTTCGCGACAACAATTTGCCGGGGCGTTCCGGCGCGCGACCGAATCCGCAGGGCGCGGCGATGCCGAAGTCCTTGAGATATTTTTTAGCCCACTGCAACTGGCGGCGCAGTCCGCCTTCGCCGTGCATGTGATGGTTCGCGCCAAGGTAGACACGCGCGCCGCCTGTATGGAGATTTTCCAGCGGCGCAAAAAATGACTCCTCCGCCGAACCCACTGTCGGAAAATGCAGAAACTCCACACTGCGCCCTGACGCTTCGATACCTGCATTCAACAGCATCACGGTGCCCAAGAGGCTATCCGGCTGTCGCGAGGGCCAGCCGTTCAAGGTGCCGAAACACGAGTGATAGCCCAACTCTACCTCTTTAGGGATGAAGGGACAGATGTCGCGCGCCGGCGCCATCAGGCGCTCAGCCTCGCGCTTGGCCGCCTCGGGGCCCTCGTTTTGCATCTTCGCCTCGATGTAGCGGTTCTCCACTGCCAGATCCCACTGAATGGCAAGCTCTGATGTAGGAATTTTCTCCACCATCTTTTCGATTTCGGCGCGAAACGCCGCGCTTATGCCGGGCACGATGCGCGCGTGATCCTCGGAATCAGGAAAGAAAGACGTAACGGCGCTATAGGAGAGCGGCATGCACACTTGAAATTTGACGTGCGATGGGATTACGCCGTCTTTTTTCAAGGTCTTGAACACGAAGTAGGAGTTGACCGCATCGCGCGTGTAACCCAGGCGCCAGCCCGGATCGCCGAATTGAACTTGTTTGACACCTGGCTTCACGCGAAAGTTGAATTCGTCGTGCAGGCCACGCGGCTTCCAGCGCTCTACGCCACCCTCGTCGGGCGCGGGACGTTTGATGGTTTCCAGATCCGGATGGCCGTTCAACACGCGGTAGGCGAAGCCATCCACCCAGTACTGGCGCTCGGCGATTTCGCCATCCGGCAGGTAGGCAAGCCATTGGCCCAATGGCTTGGCCAGGGCGCGAAACACCTCTTCGGCGGTATCCAGCGGCACGCTGCCCACCAACAGCAATTCGTTTTTCATTGTTATCCTCCGTGCGCAATGAAGTCTTCATCCGGATCACTTTATACCTTCGCGTGAATAATCCCGCCAGGCGCAGGAATCACGGCGAGGCGCGAGGAATACAAAGCGATCATTGACGCGGGGTTCTTGTTGCAGATCGACGACCCGCATCTGCCCGATTTGTGGACCTCCTACATCCCTGCTGTCTCGGTAACGGAGTGCCGGAAGATCGCCGCGCAACACAGTGGTGGCGTGTCCCCAAAATGTTGACGATATTGAGAACCAGCCCTCTGGTTGATCCGCTGGCAGGCGTGGAATTCACCTTAGACCCCGGCTCGACCGAGTAACACTTGGCAAATTGTTGCGGGAGACTACTCAAGCGGGTAATCTTTCGCGTCGCCGGCTCACTTGGCGAGGCACAAATCGCTCGCTGCATGACTCAGACGAACCGAACCATTTTCCCCAAGGAGGAAATTCGATGGCAATCACGCTGAATATCAACAACACGTCGCACACGATAGACGTGGAATCGGAAACGCCCTTGTTATGGGTGATCCGCGACAGCATTGGCCTAACCGGCACCAAGTTCGGGTGCGGTATTGCGCAGTGCGGCGCTTGCACGGTTCATCTGGATGGTCAGCCCACGCGTTCATGCGTGACGCCCGCTTCGGCCGCGGTAGGCAAGAAGATCACGACGATCGAAGGTTTGGCGAAAAACGGCAAGTTACATGCGGTGCAGCAGGCGTGGGTGGAGGTGGGTGTGCCGCAGTGTGGTTATTGCCAGTCCGGTCAGTTGATGTCGGCAGCAGCGCTGCTAGAACGCCGCAAGAATCCGACCAATAGCGAGATCGATTCGGCTATGTCGGGCAACATCTGTCGCTGCGGCACGTATCTGCGGATACGCGAAGGCATACGCCGCGCCGCCAAACTCATTTCGGCTTAAGGGGAGATTGCCATGACCGTGAAAAACATTTCCCGCCGCACCTTTATCCAGGCCAGCGCCGCCATTGGTGGTGGCCTGTTGCTGGGTTTCTACATGCCCATCGCACGTGCCTCGAAAATTAATTCCAGGCCGTGGACTTCGGCGCCGCAAGGTAGTGAAGTCAATGCTTGGCTTGCTATTGATGCCGATGGCATCGTCACTATTCGTGTGCCGCATACTGAAATGGGCCAAGGTGGATTGACCTCTGTGGCGCTGCTGATCGCCGAGGAGTTGAACGTCGAGTGGTCCAAGGTGCGCACGGTGTTCGCCGACCCCAACCGGCACCTACGCAATAACAAGGAATACATCATCATGAGCACGCATGGCTCGCAGTTGGTGGCCTTGCAGCACCCGCATCTGATGAAGGCAGGCGCCTCGGCGCGCGAGCGGCTGAAAGAGGCCGCGGCGCAGGCGTGGGGCGTGCCGCGTTCCAGTATCGAAGCCAAGCTTGGTGTATTAACCGCAGGGAACCGCAAAGGAACCTATGCCGAATTTGCCTCTGCGGCGGGCAAGGTCAAACTTGATAAAGAGCCCGAGATCAAAAAGCCCAGCGAATGGTGGCTGATGGGCAAAGGCCATCAGCGCTTAGATATCCCCAACAAGGTGGATGGCAGCGCGTTATACGCGATCGACATTCGCGTGCCCGGCATGGTGTATGCGGCGGTGAAAGCAAGCCCGGTGCCTTGGGGAACGCTAAAGAGTTATAACTTCGATGCGATCAAGGGCCGACCGGGCATCATCGCCGCAGTGCCGCTGCGCGCGGTGCCGGGCAAGCGCGGTCAACCCGATATGCAGGATGCGGTCGCGGTGGTGGCTGACTCCTGGTATCGCGCGAAAACGGCGTTGGATATGCTGCCCATCGAATGGGAATTCGGCGAAAGCGCCAAGGCAAGCACCGGCCTGTATTTCAACGAAGGCCGCAAAATGTTCGATGTGGTGGGTCAAGTGAGCGGCAAACCAAACCCGAAGGCCGCAGAAATCATCGCCGCCTCGAAGAAAGTGATCACAGCGGAGTACGAGCGCCCGTTCGAGACGCATGCGCGCATGGAGCCGATCAATGCCACGGTGCACGTGCAGAAAGATCGTGTCGATGTATGGTCGCCCACGCAGGATCAATCGGTCGCCATTTTGCTGGTGGCCGATCAGACTGGCCGCGATCCGAAAGATGTCTACGCGCACACCATGTTCTTGGGCGGTGGTTTCGGTGGCAATGGCGCGGGTGGCACCGGTGTCACGCGTCAGGCGGCGGAAATCTCCAAGCAACTGGGCCGTCCGGTGAAGGTGTTGTGGAGTCGCGAAGAAGACATCGCCCAGGATAAGCAGCGCCCCTTGTCAATGTCGCGCCTGACCGCGGCGCTTGGTGATCGAGGTTTGCCCGAGGCGTTGGTGAGTAAAGGCGTGTGGTTCAGCATGGATGGCATCAATCAAGTTGGGCCGGCCACGGCGGATTACGGTGTCTACAACATGCCCTACGCGATCCCCAACCGCCACCATGAACGCCATAACGTAAAGACGCATGTCCCGAGCTCCACGCATCGCGCCCCGGGCGCCAACCAGCATGGGTTCTACACCGAGACCTTCGTTGACGAAATGGCGCTCGCGGGCGGGTGGAATCCGCTGGAGTGGCGCATTGAAATGACCAAGGGCCGGGCCGATTATCAACGTGTGTTGAACATGCTTAAGGCGAAATCAAACTTTCGCACTGATTTGCCGAAGGGTGAGGGCATGGGCGTCGCCGTGGTTGAGTGTCATGGCACTATCGCCGCGGCCTGCGCCACGGTCACCGTCAGCCGTCGCGGTCAGCTCACCGTTGAAAAAGTCGTGGTGGTTCTGGATAGCGGCCATGTGATCAACCCACATGCGGCGATCGAGCAGTCCGAGGGGTCGGTGTGTTGGGAGCTCTCGCACGCTTGGTTGGGCGGGTTGGATCTGGAAAATGGCCGCTTCATCAACACCAATTTCCACAACTACCAATTGGTGCGTATGGACCAGATGCCGGTGGTGGAAACGCACTTTGCGTTGTCGGGTGGCACCAAGTGGGGTGGTCTGGGCGAGCCCGCAGGCCCGCCGGTGCCGCCTTCGGTGGCGAATGCGATTTTTTACGCGACAGGAAAACGCATCCGTTCCACGCCGTTCAGGTTGCAGGATTTGAGCTGGGCCTGATTAGTCTTGCGGCGGTATTCCCGCCGCTTTGACGATCTTCGCGAAGGTCGCGACATCCTGCTTGAAAATCGCGGCAAATTCATCCGGGGTATTACCCGCAGGTTCAGCGCCGAAACTTTGGAATTTTTCGCGCACCTCGGGTTCGCGTAGCACCGCGGCGATGTCGCGCTGTAGCCGCGAGAGAATATCGCGCGGTGTTTTTGCCGGCGCGAACACGCCTTGCCAACTGATCAGCTGAAATCCGGGAATGGTCTCGCCAATGGTGGGCACCTCCGGCAGCGCGTCGGAACGCCGCGCGGTGGTAACGCCGAGCGCCCGCAGCCGTCCGCCCTTGAGGTGCGGTGCGGCACTCGCCAGAGGCATTACCGCCATCTGCACTTCATTGCCCAAAAGCGCCGCGTACATTGGTGCATCACCCTTGTAGGGTACGGCGACGATGTCGGTGCCGGTCGAGAGTTTTAGCAGTTCCATGGCGAGGTGCAACGGATTAGTGAGGCCGGTCGAGCCGTAGTTAAGCTTGCCGGGTTGTGCTTTGGCGAATGCGACCAGATCGCGCACGTTGCGCGCTTCCAGTTGTGGCGAGGTGACCAGCACCAGCGTGGTACGCGACACCTGTGTGACAGGTGCGAAGTCGGCCATTGGGTCGAATGGCAGCTTGGTATAGGTGGAGGGGGTGATGGCCTGGGCTACAGTGTTGAGCAGCACGGTGTAGCCGTCTGGCGCGGACTTGGCGACGTGATCGACACCGATGTTGCCGAATGCGCCGACGCGGTTGTCGACAATCACCGGTTGTTTCAGCCGCACGGGCAGGTTGGCCGCGAGCAGGCGCGCCACCACGTCCACGCCGCCGCCCGGCGGGTAAGGCACCACGATGCGCACCGGTTTTGCGGGAAACTCCTGGGCGAGAGCGAGTGTGGCCGAGGCCAACAAAGTCGTGGTAAAAATTAGCTTAGGCATGATCATGGTGTTTGATTCTCCGTGGGGGAGGACATATTGTTCCACGAAAGTGAATGCATGAAATTGGCTTCGTAGGCTAGCGCTGCTACGCGACAATCGCTGAGGTAATATCCCCCGAAAATTGGCGTGGGCGATTAATCGTTTGCGCCCCGTGTCGATTTAGATTTTCCCAAGGAGTAACGATGAAACAGATTCGCTTGCTGGCATGCGGCAGCTTGATTTTTGCGATGGCGGGGAGTGTTTGGGCACAGAACTATCCCACCAAGACGGTGCGCATCATCGCGCCCACGGCGCCAGGCGGCGGCCAGGATATTGTCGCGCGCGGTATGGCGCAAAAGTTCTCCGAATCCTGGGGGCAACCTGTGATCGTGGAGAATCGGCCTGGCGCCGGGGGAAACATCGGCGCGGACTTGGTGGCCAAATCCGCGCCCGATGGCTACACAATTTTTCTCTCCACGGCGGCGCTGTCGATCGCGCCCAGCCTGTATCGCAAATTGAGCTATGACCCGGTGAACGGTTTCATTCCGGTGAGCCAGATCATGTCCACCTATCTTGTGTTGGTGGTGCATCCCAGTTTGCCGGGCACGGTGAAGGAGCTGGTCGCGCATGCCAAGGCCAATCCGGGAAAACTAAATTACTATCATTTCGGCATTGGCTCGGGTCTGCATCTGACCGGGGAGATGTTTCGCCTGGCGGCAAACATCGACTTTACGAACGTGATTTATAAGGGCGATGGCGACGCGGTGCCGGCGATGTTGCGCAACGAGATTCAAATGAGTTTCCTGAACCCTGCCGCGTCGCTGCAGTTCGTCAGAGCGGGCAAGCTGCGTGCCCTGGCCGTATCGGGCACCAGCAGGGGCAGTGTCTATCCGGATGTACCCACGATGGCTGAACTTGGCTTCCCGGATGTCAATTACGTTGGCTACATCGGGCTTTTTGTTCCCACTGGAACGCCGCGCGATATCGTCAATAGGATCGCCAACGAAACCATCAAGACCGTGCGCCTGCCCGATATCAACGAGAAAATGCCGGTTTGGGGCGGCGATGGCGCCGGCACCACGCCCGAGGCTTTCGGCGCCAAATTCCGCGACGACGTAGCGCGTTACGCCAAGGTCATCAAGGCAGCGAATATTCCACCAGCAGATTAATTATTTCTGGAAATTGGCGTGGCATATAGCGTAAACCTTTATATTTTATTGAATTATTTTTAATCTCGACGCAACAGGCGCGTTGTATAGGCGCTATGAAGTTTGCGTCCGAAGGAGTGTGTGTTATGCCTAACGAGCAATGGAATGTTCTCAACCCGATCGCGAATATCGAGATCTCAAAATCTGGTGGCGCGACACGCTTGGATGACTTTCGCGGCAAGCGAATTGGTCTTTGGTGGAACGGCAAGTCGAACGGCGATATTTTTCTCGATGCCTTCGCTGGCGAACTGACATTGCGTTACCCCGGAATGGAAACGGTGCGTTTATGGGAGATCGACCCCGCGACCACCACCGCCTATGGCGTCGCGAAGGGGAGTCTTGCGCACATGGCGCAGCGCGCCGATCTGGTGATTGGCGCACTCTCCGATTGAGGCAGTTGCACGTCATGGTGTATCCATGACTTATGCGAAATCGAAAAGCTGGGCACGCCGACGCTAGCCATCGTGACTGATGACTTCATTCGCCTCGCAGCGACCACGGCAAAGAGCAATGGCATCGAAGGATTGCGCCGGGTGATCGTGCCGCATCCGGTTGGCGGCATTCCATTCGAGGAAGTACGCAATAAGGCGCGCCTGGCAGTCGAAGAGTTCCTGACGCACCTGCAATCAACGCTTGATAGCGCGGAAGCGGGAGGGCAAGCGCAGAACACCTTGAAGGTGTCCGGTAACAGCGCCGATGTCACCACCACCTTCTACAAAAATGGTTGGACCGACGGCTTGCCCATCGTTCCGCCCACGCCTGAGGCGGTGCGCGACATGCTCACCGGTACCGATCTCTTGCCTTCGCAAGTGCTTGGCTTGATGTTGCCGAAAAATGCGACCGTCACCATCGAGAAAATTGCCATCAATGCGGTGATGGCCGGTTGCCGCCCCACGTATTTGCCGGTGTTGATCGCGGCGGTGGAAGCGATGATGGAACCGGATTTCGATCTGGCCGGGGTGCAATGTTCCACCGGGCCACACAGTCCGCTCTTGTTGATCAACGGGCCGATCCGGGGACAGATCAATGTCAACAGTTCCTCTGGAGCGTTGGGCCATGGTTGGCAGGCCAACGCCACCATTGGCCGCGCCATCCGCCTGATCCTCAATAACATCGGCGGCGCCAAAATCGGCGAGAGCGATATGACCACGCTTGGCATGGCGGAGAACTACACCTATTGCCTGGGCGAGAACGAGGAGAGAAACCCATGGTCTGCGTTTCACCAGGACGCCGGCTTCGCGAAAGACGATAGCGTTGTTTCGGTGTTGGGCGCCTATGCGCCGGAGAATGTCTCCGATCACGTGGGCATTACCCCCGAGGAGATCCTCGCCGTGGCGATCGACACCATCGCGCGGCTCACACGTTTTCACATGCTGATCATCGACCCCATCTTGCCGCGCGATACGCTATTGGTGCTGGGGCCTGAGCATGCAAAGAGCATTGCCGACGCGGGCTGGTCAAAGCAAGATGTTCAGAAATATATTTTTGACCGTGCCTCGATTTCCTTGGAGAAGCTACAAGGCTTGCGCAGGCGCATTGACCCCTCGCTATTAATTAATTCCCCGGATGGGAAACGTGCGCCGCTCTTCATGCGCGCCGAGTGCCTGAAAATAATTGTTGCCGGCGGCCCCGGCAAACACTCCGCTTACATCAATTCGGGTCACACCAAGCGCATCATCAGTCGCAAAATCACCTTGCCAAAAAATTGGGAAGGATTAGTCGCGAGACATGGAGAATGAAGTTTTGGCGTGAACTCAGGTCAATCGGGGCGTATTCAAATTTCGGTTCAATCCAGCCGAATCCCCAATTGCTTGATCACCTTGCTCCACTTGGCCTGTTCCGTTTTCACGAAAGCGGAGAATTCGGCGGGCGAATTTCCCACCGGCTCATTGCCCGTGGCGCGCACCAACTCCACCATTTCGGGTGAACGAACCACACGGGCAACAGCAACGCCAATTTTGTCGAGTATCGGCTGCGGTGTGCCGGTGGGCGCGAAGAATCCGCCCCAGGCTAAGGGCTCGAACTCCCCGAGTCCGGCCTCAGTAAAGGTCGGCACATCGGGGTAAGCCGGACGCCGCTCCTTGCCCGACACCGCGAGCAGCTTCAACTTGCCGGCCCTGAGATTCCCGCCATGCGCGGAAAGACCATCGAAGATTGCCTCCAGCCGCCCGGCAATGACATCGATCACCGGTTGCGAGGTGTTGTAGTGGATGTAGTTGAAATCAGCGCCGGTCAACAGCGAAAACCAGGCGCCGAACAGATGGTAGTTGCTGCCATTGCCGATGGTGCCGATATTGAGCGAACGCTTTTTCGATAGGGCGATGAAATCTTTCACGTCTTTCACCGGGACCTCGGCATTGGCGAGGATGCCAGCGAAGGACACGCTGGTTTGGCTAATGGGCGCGAAATCGCGCTCGATGTTGTAGGGCAGTTTTGAGTACAGATAGGGAATCACCGCCACCGCCGTGCTCGCGCCAATGTAGAGGGTGTAGCCATCGGGTGCTGCTTTGGCCGCGTATTCGGTGCCGATAATGGTCGAGCCGCCGGGACGATTTTCGATCACCACCGGCTGCCCGAGAATGGGCGTCAAACGCGAGGTGACTTGCCGGGTGCTGGCATCCACGCCGATGCCAGCTTGAAACGGAATGATTAACTTGATCGGTTTGATGGGGTAGTCCTGGGCAAGCGTCATTCCGGCAGCCAGGAGTGGTAAGGGCGCCAACGCACGTAAAGTTCTCGATACGATCAAATTCATCCTGTTCTCACAAAATTAAATCGCGCTCTAAAAATCGAACACTTGCTTGTTCTGCAACATCCTCGGCCTGAAATCACCGGCGCACTCTTCGATCTCCTGCATGGTCAATTCGATCTCACCGGGTTTTAAGTGGGTGACGTAGACCTCGGGAGTGCTAGTGAGCTTGGCCAATTCTTCCGCCAACATGCTGGGGCACAGGTGTTTGGACATCTTGGCTAATTCAATGTCTTTGTTACAAAACGCGGTCTCGATGATTACGTATTTGAGGTTCTCAATTTTGTTGGCGATTTCCCAGAAGGGGTCGTTGGTGGTGGTGTCGCCGGTAAATATGAGGCTGGCGCTACCCGAATCCAATTGGTAACCGACCGCCGGCACGGTGTGAACCGCCGGCAATACGGTGACCACGCGCCGGCCAAACGTCAACGCTTGACCAACCTGAATTTCGTCATATTGCATCCACGGTTTATCGGCGGTCGGGATCTTGGTGAAATCGGGCCATACCGTCCAATTGAATATGTGTTTGCGCAAAACGTCCATGACTTCGGGGATGGCATGCACGGTAAGGGGTTTGGAGCGCATGGCGCCCACCGTGTCCACCAGAAAGGCGATGCTGCAAATATGGTCCAGATGGGCGTGTGTCACCAAAATATGGTCAATCAACGACATTTCGGCCAGAGACAGGTCACCAACGCCGGTTCCCGCGTCGATTAAGATATCCTCGTCAACCAGCATCGAGGTGGTGCGTAAGTGCCGCCCCCCGATGCCGCCGCTACAGCCAAGAATTCTAATTTTCATAAATGAAGAACCGGTGACAAAAATCGCTATTGATATGAGTGGTTAATTTTAAGTCCCATGGACCCATTGTGAAAGAAAAACCGGGAGAATTTCCTTAATTCGGCGCCTGGGCTGTGACATACTTTCCTGGCGCGGAGGGTTTTCGCAGGGATCAATTCATTTTTCGTTTGAACGTTTTACAATGCAACCCACCCGCGAAAATCCACCATTAGTTGAATGTCACACCGGCCACGCTATCTGATCAGCACATGGAACTGAAGGAAATCCCCGTCGAAGATTTGAGCTTCGGCATGTATATATCGAAGCTTGACCGGCCATGGACGGAAACGCCCTTTATGTTCCAGGGCTTCGTGCTTAAAACCGACAAGCAGGTCGAGGCGCTGAAAAAGCTTTGTAAGCTTGTCTACATCGATCCCGAAAAAGCCGAACGCCCGGACCCCACCAAGGTTACCGCCGAAGACATCGCCAAGGTGCGCGGCAGCACGGTATATAAGGAATTGGCCAGTGTCGAGGCCGAGTTGCCCAAGGCGCAAAAAACCTTTGCGAACTCGCAATCGGTGGTCAAGGAGCTATCGCGCGCCGTGGAAATCGGCAACGCCATTGACAGCACGCGTTCGCGCGAAGCGGCCACGCAGATCACCGAGAGCGTGGTGCGTAACCCTGATGCCATGGCCTTGCTCACCAAGTTGCAGGAAAAAAGCGGCTCGACCTTGAGCCGGGCGGTGGAGATTTCGGTCACCATGACTATTTTTGCCCGCTTTTTGCAACTCCCCCAGGAGCAAATGGAACTGCTTGGCATGATGGGTTTGCTGCAGGATGTGGGTAAGCTCAAACTACCGACGAGCCTTGCTGCCAATGGCCCCTTAAATTCGGCAGAAGTGGAGCTTTATCGCACTCACGTGGATCATTCTGTGCAGATACTGAGCAGTACGCCGGGCATGCACCCCGACCTTCCGGGCTTGGCTTCGCTGCATCATGAGCGTTTCGATGGCAGCGGTTATCCACGTGGGTTGCGCGGTGGCGCCATCGCCATGAGCGGCATGATCGCCGGTATTGTCGATGCGTTCGATTCTCTTACCGCGCCGCAACCGTTTGGCGAAAACCTGCCTCCTTCGACCGCGCTCAACATCATCTACAAAGGGCGTGGCACGCTTTTTCATCCCGCGCTGGTGGAGCAGTTCATTCAATGTATTGGTGTCTTTCCGGTAGGCACCATAGTGGAATTGAATAGCGGCGAAGTGGGTATTGTTATCGCGCAGAACATGGTTCGCCGCATGAAACCGCGCATCATGATTGTGAAGGATGCCAAGGGCGTGCTGGTCAAACCCTATCGCATGCTTGACCTGATGAAGGACCCCAAGGTCAGCCCCGATGAGATTTACAAGATTCAGCGCACGCTGGAATCCGATTCGGTCAAGATTGATCCCAGAGAGATGTTCCTTTGAGCGAGGCGCAGGACACCGAAGCGTCGGTACAAAACGCGTTTGCTCTGGTAGATGCCGGCCCATTCTTCCAGGCGCTGCGCTTGCAAATTAGCGCCCGTCAGGCCGACGGCGAAATGCTGGCGCTATTGTTGCTTGAATGTGGCGTGATTGATCGCATTGACGCCGTCTGGGGCTACCCGGTGGGTGATGCGGTGCGGGCGCGTGTTACCTCGTTGTTGCGCGCCGAAGTTTTGCGGCCCGGCGATCTGGTCGCTGAAATAGGCCGGGACGAAATTGCTTGTGTCCTCTCTGGCATTGGCGGAGAAGCCGTCGCGACGATGGCGGCGGAAAAAACGCTGCGTGTGCTTAAGGCGCCTTTCTGGATTGGCGACGATGAAATATTCGCCGACGCCGCGATCGGCATCGCCATGTTTCCGGCGCATGGCGATCAGGCGGAAGTCCTCTTGCAACGCGCCAAAAATGCCTGCGTGTTGGCGCGCGAGTTGCCCAGCCGCATCGCCGAATTCACCGAGGACAGCGCCAATCCGGCGGCGGCCCGCTTGCTGCACCAGAACAAATTGCACGCAGCCGTCATTGAAGACTCACTCGACATGATTTTTCAGCCGCAATACGATCTTCGCCTCGGTCAAATGATGGGCGCCGCCTGTATGCTGCGCTGGCACGATCCTGCCTTGGGGGTGGTCTTGGCCGAAGATGCCTTTGTGGCCGCCGAAGCTGCGGGCGTGGTCAGTAATCTGGTTTCCTCAACCTTGAATAGAGCGCTACGCAATATTTCGGAATTTCGTTATAGCGCGGGGCTCGATTTGCGGGTGTGCGTGAAAATTCCGGCGAGGGCGCTACTTCATGCGGAATTGGCTGATGTCGTGCAGCGGGCGCTGGGCACCTGGAGCTTGCGTGCCGGCCGGCTAATTTTGGAAATTGGCGAGACTGGGGTGTTCGCCCGTGAAACCCAGGCGCGTCAGACTTTGCTACGACTTAAAGAAATTGGCGTAAAGCTTTCCATTGACGATCCCTCGATGGCGTTGACCTCACTTTTTGCATTGGCAAGTCTGCCGTTTCAAGAAATCAAAATCGACGTTTCTGCCTTGAACGATGTCTCGTCCGCGCCGAAATCAGAAGGGATATTGCGTTCGCTGGTCGATCTGGCCCATCAGCTAAGGTTGGACGTTGTGGCGGTTGGCGCGGCCAACCAGGCCGTTGCTGAACGATTGAAGGCCTTGGGTTGCGATGTGATGCAGGCCGATTACCGTGGGCCGGCGGTGGACGCCAAGGCGTTTGTAGAAAAATACGGGCAGAGCGATGAAGATGCCGATGACGATGAGGACTAGCCGTATTGACTCCCGGACTACTAGAACACTATCTAAATGGTGTTTTCGGCAGCTATGTTGCATTCGCTATTCAGGACTGCCCCATGGTCCACACGCCGTCCCAATTATCCGCAGGCGGTGTTTGCATATAGGACTTGCAGCGGTCCCAAAACATGCGTGACGGATTGTCCTTTGGGTGCGCGCGCGAAGCGGCCTCGAAGCATTTTGCCGCGCCCCTCCAATCGCGCTGCCGATATTGCCGCAGGCCCTCGGCGTAGGCATCCAGGAGTTCCGCGCGCAACGCCATGCGATCATCATTGTGGTGATCCAGTGCTTCGAACACCGCCAGCGGACGAGTCGAGCCGCGCACGCGAATCAAATCAATCTCGCGAAGTAATGCCGGTCGTTTCAATTTTTCGGCGGTGAATTGGCATAACAACACGCTGGTGCCGTAATACTTGTTGGCCGATTCCAGGCGCTCGGCCAAATTGACTCGATCACCGATCACTGTGTACTCCAGGCGTTTGGGCGAGCCGATGTTGCCCACCACCACGTTGCCGGTGCTGATGCCCACGCCAATGTTAATAGCCTCGCGCCCGTCCTTCACGCGGCGTAGATTGAGTTCGCGTAAAGCGAGCATCATTTTGTTGCCGACTTCCACCGCGTCGTCGGCATCGCCAATGCCTGAATTGACCGAGCCAAACACCGCCATGATCATGTCGCCGATATATTTATCGAGAATGCCGTTGTGTTCGAACACGATATCCACCATGTCGGTGAAATATTCGTTGAGCATGAGAATGGTTTCGCGCGCGCCCAGGCGTTCGGAAATCGAGGTGAAATCGCGGATATCGGAAAACAGCACGCTCACCTCACGGCCGGTGCCGCCCAGCATCGCTTCGCCACTATCCATCAATTGATCGACCACCGCCTTGCTCATGTAGCGCGACATGGTGTTGCGCAGGCGCTTCTCGGTGCTGATGTCCTCGATCACCAGCATGTAACCGATGGGTTGTTCGTCGGAGGTAATGAGCGGCACCACGGTAAGATTGATCGACACCGCGTCGCGACCGGCGACCAGCAAATCGGTATCCACGGTGATGTCGGATTTGCCGGTGAGCCGAACCTTCTCAATACTTTTGAGTATCCAGGGGTTGCGGGCGCCAAGAATCAGCTTGGCCGATAGACCCAATAAATCCATTTCGCTACCGCGTAACAAACGCATCGCCGCTTGATTAATTTTGGTGATGTTAAGCGACGCATCCATGGCGATCACACCGTTGCTCATGCTGCGCAAGATGCCTTCGTTTTGCACGCGCGCCGAGTTCACTTGCTCGAATAGTTGAGCATTTTCGATCGATACCGCCGCTTGTGCGCAAAGCGCCACCAGGCGCTTCTCGTCGGCTACGCCAAAGGAGCCGCTTTTTTTATTGAGAATCTGCATCACGCCAACACGATTGCCATGCTGCGTGGTGATTGGCATACACAACATATTGCGCGTCTTATAGCCGGTGCGTCGGTCAACTTCCTGGTTAAAGCGCGTATCGGCATAGGCGTTCGGAATATTGATCGGGGCGCCTGCGGTAAAACACTCACCCGCTATACCCGCGGCGCTGGGAAAGCGAATTTCCTCGATGTTGGCGCCTCCCGCGACATGGGAATAAAGCTCGGCTTTGGCTTGGTCGTGGAGGAACAATGATCCGCGCTCGGCCTCCAACAACAGGGTTGCCGCATCGACGATTTTCTGCAACAGCGGTTGCAGTACGATTTCCGAGGCAATCGAGCTCACCACTTCGAGTAGCAGTGCCTCCTCGCGTTGCGCGCGCTCGACTTTCTCGAATATCCTGGCGTTTTCCAACGCGGCAGCAGCCTGGTTTGACAGAGCTTCCAATAGCTGCATGTCCGCGGCGTCAAAATCGCCTTGATGCTTATTTAATGCCTGGGTAATGCCGATGACTTCCTGCTTTCTATTGCGGATGGGCACACACAACAGATTGCGGGTTCGGTAGCCCGTGACCCGATCCATTTCACGATTGAATAGCGGATTGGCATAGACATCGGAGATTATTTCGCCCTTGCCGCTGGCGAACACCGCGCCCGCGATGCCGCGGGTGGCGGGAAACCGAACCTCGTCCACGACGCTGCCTTGCATGACGCGAGAAAACAATTCATTGGTGTCGGGGTCGTGGAGGAATAGCGAACTGCGATCCGCATCCAAGGTTTCGGTGACCACATCCATCAGACGTGGAAACAGCACATCCAAGGAAAGACTATCGGATACGCGGCTGGCAATATCGATGATGCGCGATTGGCGATGGGCGGTCTGGCCAAGACGCAATATCAGCTCGGATTTCTCGGCTTCGGAAAGGGTGGCTATGAGCGACTCGGCTTGCCCACGCGGGGTGCGCGGGTCGACAATCCTATCGAGGGCCTCATTCAAATTGGGCGGATTCATGCAATCCTGAACCGATTTTGGATTCTTATTCTAACCGCGCGTAACAATGCCGGAGCAATAAAAACTTGGCTCGGCCCCCAGGCGCCAGTAGACTTTGCCGCCTACCCGCGTATTGACCCGCGAATTTTTACCTATATCGAGCGGAAATCCCTCTATGAATTTTGACTACATCATTATTGGCGCCGGTTCGGCGGGCGCGGTGCTTGCGGCACGGCTCACTGAAGACAAGGACGTTTCGGTATTGTTGCTTGAAGCCGGTGGCAAGGATCGTCATCCGTTTCAGCTGATGCCATTGGCTTTCCTTAGAGTGGGCGAATCGCGTGTCTACAACTGGCATTACGAAACCGAACCTGAACCGGCGATGAACAACCGGCGCCTGGCCATTGGCCGTGGCAAGGGCTTGGGAGGTTCGTCATCCATCAATGCGTTGATTTGTATACGCGGTCATCGGCGCGATTACGACCGCATCGCGGAAATGGGGATGACGGGTTGGGGGTATGCCGACGTGCTTCCTTATTTTAAGAAATTAGAGACAAATTGGCGTGGAGAAACGCCATACCACGGGGGTAATGGGCCAATTCGTATCTCGCCGATGGAATACAAAGAGATGCTCTACGAGCCCATGCGCGAGGCGGCCCAGGCGCTGGGTATCCCGCACAACGATGATCCAAACGGCGCGGTGCAAGAGGGCATCAGCCGCATGGAGGCGACCATTGGCGGTGGCAAGCGCTCCAGCACTGCGCGCGAGTATCTCTATCCCGTAATGGACCGGCCGAATCTCACCGTGCGCACCGGCGCCTTGACCTTGCGTATCGTGATCGAAAAAGGGCGTGCTGTTGGTGTTGAATACGCCTGCGGGGGGCAGATTTACGAAGACCGGGTTAATCGCGAGGTGTTGCTATCGGCGGGCGCCTACGGTTCACCGCAGGTGTTGATGCTCTCTGGGATCGGGCCTGCGGATGAGTTAAAAGCGATGGGAATCGCGCCGCAACACGATTTGCCCGGTGTAGGGCGCAATCTTTCCGAACACCCCAACTACACCAATTTTTATCGGCTCCGGGAAGCCAAGGGATTGACGCAGTTCCTGCGATTGGATCGCGCCACGGCGGCAGTCGCCCGTTGGTATGTCAATCACGATGGCGTGTTCGCCAGCAACGGCGCCGCGGCCAATATCTTCTTGCGATCTAGCGAAGTCTACGACAGACCCGATGTACAACTCACCCCAATGTCGGTGAGCAATAGTGCGGGTCTTTGGTTTCCCGGTTTCACCGCGCCGCCGGTGCATTGCTTCACCATACGCATCGGCGTGATGCACCCGGCGTCACGCGGTTGGGTGAAACTGCGTTCCACCGACCCGCGCGACAAGGTGCGCATTCAGTTCAATATGTATGCGGAGCCTGAGGACATGGCCTGCATGATTCGCGGCATGCGTAAGTGCCGGGAACTCTTCGCTCAGAGTCCCTTGCGCGAAATGATCGATAACGAAGTGTTTCCCGGAACGCAACGGCAAAGCGATGAACAATTGGCCGAGGCGGTAAGGAAAGAAGGCACACATCGCTCGCATCCGGTGGGCACCTGCACCATGGGGACAGGCAACGAGGCCGTGGTCGATGCGCAACTGCGAGTACGCGGAATCGAAGGCTTGCGTGTCATCGATGCCTCGGTGATCCCCGAGGTGCCCGGTGGCAATACCAATGTGCCCACCATCATGATCGGCGAGAAGGCCGCCGACATGCTGCGGGGAAGGACGCTTCCTCGCGCCGAATTGCCTTGAGCGAAAAGCCGCTTTACCCGGCCGGCTTTTAACGCAATGCCGCTGCACCCGTTTACTCTGGCTTCAATCCCCCCGATTTGACCGCCGCGACGTAGTGGGCGAATTCGGCCTTGACGCTTTGCAGATAATTTTCCGTTCCGTTTTCGATGAGTTCCATGCCCAAGGTTGACATGCGTTCCGCGATGTCGGGTTCGCGGATCGCACGCGCCATGGCGGCTTGAATCGCGTTCACCAGATTGGCGTGTAATCCTGGTGCCGCTTGCACCCCCATGTTCGCCGCGATGTCGAAACCCTTGAGGCCTTGTTCGTCAAGCGTGGGCACGTCGGGGATTGATCTTGATCGCCGGATAATACTGATGCCGAAAATCTTCAGCTTGCCTGCGCGTACCGCCTGAATAACGTTCGGAATTCCCGAAAAGCCTGCGTGTACTTCGCCCGACATAATGGCCGCCACCAGTGGCGATCCGCCTTTGTAGGGCACGTGCAGCATCTTGGTACCGGTTTCGCTCTCGAATACCGCCATGGTGAGGTGGTGGGTCGATCCGACACCCGCCGAGCCAAAATTCACCGCACCCGGCATCGTCTTTGCAAAGGAAATAAATTCCTTCACGTTATTGGCCGGTACCGCCGGATGCGCAACCAACACTGTGGGTACGGCCGCAAGTCCGGTGATATGGGTGAAATCGCTAAGCGGATGAATCGGTAGTTTCGGATTTAATGCAACGGGAATCAATATCGAACCCGTACCGCCGAAAAATAGCGTATGGCCATCGGGCGTCGATTTTGCTGTGGCGATTGCCGCGCCTACGCCGCCGGCGCCGGGCTGGTTATCCACGATCATCGGTGTGCCCAGCGTGGCCTGCAGCTTTTGCGCCATCATCCGCGCCAGCACATCTGGGTTACCGCCGGGCGCGGCAGGGATGACCAAACGCACGGGCTTGCCGGGGATCAGCGTTGCGTTTTGCGCGAGGACCAGTCCTTGCGTGAGGCATAGGAATAACCCGACGCAAATCGCGTGCAACGCGTTTGTTGCCGCCCCGCTCATAAAGTCTCGGCCAGAAACTCCTGCGCCAATACATTCGAGCGGCGATCAAGCACGGCGTCGTACATGCCGCGCCCTGGATCGTTGGCCGCGACATCGGTAAACGAATGGCAGGCTCCACTCCATATCACGGTCTGCCAGGGCACCTTAGTGGCATCCAGTTCGGCTTCCAGCGCGCGAATCGAGGAGAGCGGGGTGACTGGATCGACCGAGCCATGAAGGACTAGCACCTTGCCTTGGATGTTGCTCGGGCGGCTCGCGTCCAATGGATTGGGGTTGGTGACGTGGAATACCACGGTGGCATTCACCTTGGGGCCGGTGCGTGCGTATTCGAGTGCGAAGCCACCGCCCGCGCAATAGCCCACCAAGCCCACTTTAGACGTATCGGCGCCATGCTTGCGGCCTTCATCCAGAAGTATGTCCATTGCTTTTCGATTGTTGGCAACAGTAAAAGGGTAATCAGCGCGCAGGGCGCGTGAGACCTTCATCAGATCTTCGAAGGATTTCGCCTTCGCGCCAAAACCCGCACCCCACATATCGGCCATGAAAACAAAATATTTATCACCGGCGACCAAACGTGCCTGCGCGATGGTTTCAGGGCACACGCCTTTCCAATCGCATTGCAAAAGGATCACAGGGCGGTTTTTTGCGAGCTTTTCGCCGGCCACCAGCATTCCTTCGCATTTCCTGCCGTCGATCTCGTACGTTATGGCTTGTTCCATGTTTTTTCCATTTGTTGAAGCGGCGTGACCGCGATGATGGAATACTAGCAAACCTGACAAATTTTCAATTCAAGGAGATCCGCATGCCGCGCCTACCCGAAGTCACCTCACCCAACAACGACAATCAAGCTGCCTTCGATTATTTGATGAAAACGCGCGGTGCGGTGCGCGGTGGTTTCGCTGTGACCATGGTGAGCCCCGATATCACCGAGCGCATGGCGCATGTGGGCACTTATGCGCGTTTCGATGCGCCCATCGATAAATTGTTTCGCGAAATCGCCGCGACCGTGGCCTCGGCGGAATTGGAGAACCCGGCCGAGTACGTGGTGCATTCGCGGCAGCTGGGGCAATTGGGGGTGAGCGAGGCCGTGGTTAAGGCGATTCTTGATCGTGCACCGGTATCGGGCGCCACCGAGGATCAAATGATTGCCATCAATCTGGCGCGCGAACTCACGCGCCATCACAAATTGAGCGATGCTTCTTTCGAGGCGGCAAGAAAACGCCTTGGTGATGCTGGAGTGGTGGATCTCATTTCCATCGTGGGTTATTACGCCATGCTCGCCGTGGTGCACGTAGCCTTGGATATTCCCGCGCCCAAGTAAACGCTCCATTCATCTAAATTTAGATCGCACGCGCCTTGAATAAAAATATTACCTACTACTTTAAGCTCAAGACCGGCGCTGAACACCGTTTTGACGTAGATCTGGATCGCCCGGTTCGATCGGGAGAGGGGCCTGCTTGGACGCTACTTGCATCCGACAAATGCCCGAACTGCCCCTTGGGGGACGATGTCGCGCGTTGCCCCGCGGCGGTCGATCTGGTTCCGCTCATCGAGCGCTTTTCCGCGCTAGCCTCCATCGACAAGGTGGATGTGCGCGTGGTCACCGCCCAGCACGAAGCGCGCAAGGACACTGATTCGCAAACCGCGCTCTCGGCGTTGATGGGATTGATTCTTGCCACCAGCGGCTGCCCGATTCTGGGACGAATGCACCCCCTGGCGCAGACGCACATGCCTTTTGCCACGCCCACCGAGGTGGTGTATCGCATGGCATCGATGCATATTTTTGGTTGTTTTCTAGAAGGGCAACCGGCCAATTTGCAAGGACTGGAGCGCTTCTTCGCGGATATCGACACCCTGAACCATGCCTTCGCGCGGCGCCTCAAACGGGCCCTGGAGAGCGATGCGGGCATCAATGCCTTGGTGATGTTGCACTCGCGCGCCATGCTGGCGAGCCTTTCCATCGAGGCGGAACTTGAAACCATTCGCGGTTGGTATCAGAGGACCGATCCAAACTAGCGACTTGCCCGATAGGGCGCATTACAATGCGGGCCTTCGCATCCCGCTATGGATGCGAGGTATTTCCCCAACCTCCGAAATGCCGCCATGAAAACCATAGAGCGCAGCGACGAACGCATCCTTTCCTCGGATATTTTCGAGGGCGAAAAAATCGAGCGCACGCGTATCGATCTGGGCTCGATTAACGAGGCGGCACGCGCCGTGCCGGTGTATGCCCAATGCGAAGTGCTGGTGGTGGGCGGTGGACCCTCAGGCACGGCGGCCGCTGTGGCGGCGGCGCGGGCGGGTGCTGATGTGATTTTGCTCGAACGCTACAACCATCTGGGTGGTCTTTCCACCGGCGGTCTGGTGATCTGGATTGATCGCATGACCGATTGGGAAGGCAAATTGGTGATGCGCGGATTCGCCGAGGAGGTGCTTGATCGCCTGCCCGTGGAGGCCATCGCCGGACCGACGAAGGAAGAATGGGGCTCGCGCGATCCGGCGCGCGCCGGGTACTGGTCGCATCGCACCGCTTCCTATCACGGCGTGGTGACCTGGTCGCCCACCATCGACCCTGAGAGATTGAAGTTGCTCTCGCAAGAAATGGTGCTGGAGGCCGGCGCGCGACTGGTGTTTCATTCCTGGGCGGCGTTGCCGATTGTCGAAACGGGCGTGGTGCGTGGCGCCTTTATCGAGACTAAGGCTGGAAGGCAGGCGGTGTTGGCAAAAGTGGTGGTCGATGCCACCGGTGATGGCGACATGTTCGCGCGCGCCGGCGGCGCCTATGAGACCGATATCGAGAAAGACGATGTGCATCACTGCATGAACACCGCGTGGCTTTTCGGTGGCGTGGATATGAATCGTTGGATTGAATTTAAAACCGGCAAACCCGAAGAACATGCCGACTTCATGAAACGCGGCCGCGAGGCCTTGAAGTTGTTCGAGCGTCCCTTTGTTTCCTGGCGCAACGATATCGCGGTGTTCATGGGGCCGCGCCAATCGGGATATTCGGGTCTGGATCTGGATGACATGGCGACGGTGGAGATCCGTTCGCACCGCGCCATGGACGAGCACCTTGGCTTTTTTAGAAAATACGCCCCGGGATTCGAGCATGCTTTCCTCATGCTCTCTGCGCCGCAACTGGGGGTGCGGCACACGCGGCGGCTGGCGGGGGTTCGTTCTGTTACGCGGGGCCAATGGCCAAGCGCCAAGGTGTTTGATGACGAGGTAGGTGTCACACCGGCGGTGTCGCCAAAGTTTCCCAATATCTCGATTCCCTATGGCAGCCTGGTGCCGCGCGCGTTGGATGGACTGCTTGCCTGTGGCAGGCATGTTTCCTGTGATCGCAACTCGCATGGTTTCATGCGCGAGATTCCGCAGTGCTGGATTACCGGGCAGGGCGCGGGAGTCGGAGCGGCCCTGGCGGCGCGAAGTGGGGTTGCGCCCCGGGCGATAGATATAACCAGCATGCAAAGCGAGTTGAAGAAACAAGGTGTTTATTTGCGTGACGCGCAAGAAGCAAACCTGATTCGCTCGACAACCATGGATGTCACCACATGATTTTGACTGATATGAAGTGGTGTCCTCGATCCCTGCGGAACTTGCCGGAATCGTGCGCGCCTCCTATGATCGCTGGGGTGCGCTGATCAAGCGTGCCGGTATCAAGCCAAATTGAAAATTGCTATTTCTGGGAGGAAAGACGATGAAATACATCGGTTTCAAACGGAATAAATTTATTGCCGCACTGGGGATGTTTTGCGCCGCGGCGATGGTCGGCACTGCTTATGCCCAATCGCCAGTGGCGAGTTTCTATAAAGGCAAAACCGTCACGGTGTGGGTTGGCTATACCGCCGGTGGCGGCTACGACATTTACGCGCGCAGCTTCGCGCGGCATTGGAGCAAACACCTGGCAGGCAATCCGGATTTCATTGTCAAAAATCGCCCCGGCGCGGGGAGTCTCTTACTCACCAACGAGGTCTATAACATCCTACCCAAGGATGGCACCGCGGTGGCGGTGGTGGCGCGTGGCATGGCGCAGGAGAAAATTCTCGGCAACGATCTGGCCAAATACGATGCCAGTAAATTCACCTGGATAGGCAGCGCAAATAACGAAGTGAGCGTGTGTGTTTCCTGGGCGAAGAGCGGCGTAGCCCGATTTCAGGATATGAAAACCCGCGGAATGATCGTCGGTGGGACAGGCGAGGGCGCCGATACCGACAATTTCCCCAAGGCGATGAACAAGATTCTCGGCACCAAACTGAAACTGGTGACCGGTTATCCGGGCGGCAACGAAATCATGCTCGCTATGGAACGCGGCGAAGTCGAAGGGCGCTGTGGCTACTCGTGGTCGAGCGCTACCACCACGCATGGCGATTGGCTACGCGATAAAAAGATGAATGTACTGGTGCAAATTGCCTTACAGAAACATCGTGACATGCCCAACGTGCCACTGATCACCGAGCTTGCCGAGAACGCCGAAGATAGGGCGGTGCTTGAATTTATTTTCGCCGGGCAAGTGTGGGGCAGGCCGTTCCTCGCACCGCCGGGCATTCCCGCTGATCGGGTGCAAGCGCTGCAGGATAGTTTCATGGCAGTCACCCGCGACCCTGCTTTTATCGCCGAAGTCACCAAACAGAAACTGGAAGTCAACCCGGTGCCGGGCCCGGAAGTCGCGCGCTTGGTGGGTATCCAGCACAAGGTGGGCCCCGAGGTGGTAAAGCGCGCGAAATCGGCGACGGATTGATCGGTCTTTCGCGGCACGCTGCTCGCTTTAAATAAGGCGTCGCCATGGATAGTGTCGTCACCGAAGCGTCTTTCATGCTGAACGCGGCAGGCAACGCGTTCGTCATCATGATGGAGCCTACGCGCCTGGCGTTCCTCTCCTTGGGCGCGTTTCTCGGTTTGATCCTCGGCATCCTGCCCGGTGTGGGTGGCTTGGCTGGCACGGCAATGCTGCTGCCATTTACCTTCAGCATGGACCCCTACACCGCGTTCGCTTTCCTCTTAGGGCTTGGCTCCACGGTGGCCACGGGTGATCCGATACCCGCCGTATTGTTCGGCGTACCCGGTGGCGCGGCATCAGCCGCCACGGTGCTCGACGGTTATCCGATGGCGAAGCGGGGCGAAGCGGGGCGTGCCTTGTCGGCGGCGTACATGTCGTCGTTGATGGGTGGCATTTTCGGTGCGGCATTGCTGGCGGTATCGATACCGATTCTTCGTCCCACCATGCTCTACATCGGCTCACCCGAATTATTGGCGTTCGCGGTATTCGGCATTTCGATGGTGGCAGTGCTCTCGGGGCGGGCGCCATTGCGCGGCCTCGCCGCCGCGTGCCTCGGCATCATGATCGCCATGATCGGCGCGGATCCGCAAACCGGCACCTTGCGCTGGACCTTCGACACCATTTACCTATGGGAAGGCCTGCCGCTCCTGCCCATTGTGTTGGGGCTATTCGCGCTGCCGGAGATGTGCGACCTGTTGATTGCGCGCACCGCCATTGCATCGGGCGGCGGCAAGCTAGATATTTATAAAGGCCAATGGCAAGGCGTTAAAGATTGCTTCGCCAATTGGTGGTTGATCGTGCGTTGTTCGTGGATAGGCGGAGGGATTGGGTCGATTCCCGGCATCAGCGCCTCGGTGGTGGATTGGTTAGCTTATGGGCACGCGTTACGCACGGAAAAAGGCGCCGCGCAGACCTTTGGCAAGGGCGATGTGCGTGGCGTGATTGCCTCGGAGAGTTCCAATAACGCCAAGGAAGGCGGCGCGCTGGTGCCCACAATTGCCTTTGGTGTGCCCGGCAGCGCCTCGATGGCGATTTTGATGGGTGCGTTCATGATTCATGGCCTGGTGCCTGGCCCTGACATGTTGAATAAACATCTCGATGTCACCTATTCCATGGTGTGGTCCATAGCCCTGGCAAATTTGCTCGGTGCGGGCCTGTGTTATGCCTTCAGTCCGCAGTTCGCGCGCGTGGCGTTGCTACGCTACACCCTCATCTGCCCCGCGATATTGGGCATCATTTACATCGGTGCGTTCGAGTCCTCGCGCAACTGGGGCGATTTATACACGCTGTTTTTCTTCGGTTTGCTCGGCTGGATCATGAAGCAGTTCAAGTGGCCGCGCCCGCCCTTGATCCTTGGATTGGTGCTGGGCGATTTGATCGAACGTTATATGTTTATTTCGGTTGAGAGATACGGCTTGGAATGGCTGACGCGTCCGCTGGTGATGGTGTTGTTTGCCCTGGCATTCATCGGGCTTGTGCGGCCTCTGCTAGAGGATTACCGCGCGCAAGGTGGCTTGAAGGGAATTCTGCGTGCCTATGGCCCGTTGAGATTCGAATGGGGGCAGCTATTCACTGTAGTTATCCTTTCGGTGTTTATCGTTCTGGTTGTTCTGGCCTGGAACTGGCGTTTCAACGCGAAGATTGTGCCGATGGTGGTGGGTGGTGTGGCAATCACCGCAATTGTATTGAGCCTTATCAATCAGATGTTTCGTAAAGCCGCGACCGAACCTGGCATGGGCGCGGCATTGGCGGCCGCGGCGGACGCGCCAACGATTGGCGGCAGCACGGCGCCGGTGGAAAAAATCCACATGGATATTGAATCCGATACCGCGCACTTGCCGGTCCCGGTGATCATTGCGCGCGCTGCGATGTTCTTTGGCTATTTGTTGGCGTTCATGGGGTCAACCTACTTGATCGGCTTGATTCCAACCTTGTTTTGTTTTGTGATTGCCTTCATGCGTATCGAAGCGCGCGAACGCTGGAATTTGGTGATTACTTACGCGGTATGCATGGTGGTGTTCGTCACCATTGTGTTTGATCGCATTATGAAAGTCCCATGGCCTGCTTCACTGCTTGGCGAGTGGTTTCCCCTACTTAAAGTTATTCCATCGCTATAAAACATGACCGCAAAAAATACTTTCACTCCGCATGACAATTCCACTGACGGCTGTGCCTACGGCCGACCTCACGCGACCTTCGATGAAGAGTTGACGCGCACCGGGCCCGGTACGCCTTGTGGCGAGCTGCTGCGCCGCTATTGGCATCCCATAAGCCAGTCGGTCAATGTGACCACCACGCCGCAAAATGTGCGCGTGTTGGGTGAAGACCTGATTCTGTTTCGCGACGCACAGGGCCGCGTGGGTCTATTACACGCACGCTGCGCGCATCGCGGTACGTCGCTCTACTACGGCAAGGTGGATGTGGCGGGGATTCGCTGCTGTTATCACGGCTGGCAGTTCGACGTACAGGGCCGCTGCATCGATCAGCCCTGCGAACCCGAGGGCGGCAAGAACAGAAACAATATCCGCCAACCCTGGTATCCATTGGAGGAGTGTTACGGCC
>JBJXEY010000237.1:0-28652 GCA_046153355.1 Burkholderiales bacterium | reverse complement strand
CAAGTTCGCTGCGCCCTATTTCGCAACCGAAACCAGAATCTTTCGTTTCAACCTCGCGATGGCATGCAGGTTGAAGTGCAGGGCCTGGTCACTTTGTACGAAAATCGCGGCGAATTTCAACTGATCGCGCAATCCTTGCGACAGGCCGGTCGCGGCACGCTTTTCGAGGCGTTTCTTCGTCTCAAAGAGAAATTGGAAAAAGAGGGATTGTTCGAAGAAGAGCGCAAACGACCGCTGCCTTTTCTTCCTCGCTGCATCGGCATCGTCACCTCAACCCAGGGCGCCGCGTTGCACGATGTTTTGACGACTTTGGCGCGGCGCAATCCTTCAGCCGAAATCATTGTTTACCCGACCCTGGTGCAAGGCGAGGGCGCCGGACTACTGGTGGCGCGAGCCATCGAGAATGCCGCGAAACGAATGGAGTGCGAGGTTCTGATCGTTTGCCGCGGCGGCGGAAGCATAGAGGACTTATGGGCATTCAACGATGAGGCGGTTGCTCGCGCTATCCGGGCATGCCCTATGCCAGTGGTAAGCGGAGTTGGGCATGAAACCGATTTCACCATCGCGGATTTCGCCGCCGATGTTCGGGCACCGACGCCAACCGCTGCCGCTGAGTTGGTGAGCCCGGAGCGCGACGCATTGCTGGGCGGTATCGCAGCATTGCTCATGCAACTTAGTCGCCAGTTTCGACGCGGCATCGAGGACCGCGCGCAAACGGTGGATTTTCTTTCGCGTCGACTTCATCACCCAGGCCAACGTCTACGCGAGCGCAAGCAAACATTGACGCAACTTCTGCAACGGATGCGGCAAGCTAACCAGCGCTCAATAGAGCGAAAACTGTGGGCGATCAACGCCCTCAAGCACCGTCTGGATAAAAGCGTGCCGCGCCTATCCGAATTGTCTGCGCGCGCCCAAACGTACACTGCGCGCCTGGATTTCGCGACCAGCGCCGCGCTCGATAAACGCGATGCCAGAGTGAAGGGTCTATTGTCGAATTTGCAAAATCTGGCGCCGCAACGCGTTTTGGATCGCGGTTACAGCGTGGTTCGCGATGCCGAGGGCAACATTGTTCGCGATGCCGCGAAGCTTTCGGTTGGCGATTCTTTGGAAATTAGCTTCGCGCATGGCGGCGCAGGTTCTCGAGTCGAGACCCTACGCGATTGACAATTTGCTTTTGCTTTCGCGTCCAGGACCCATGGTCGCGCAACACAAATAAGGAGACACGTATGGGGGCGATATTTCAATCTCTTGGACGCACCATTACTGCTGGGGTAGTACTTCTTCTTTTAGTGATTGGCATTGTCGCCGCTACCGGTCCGGTATCGGTGAATCTGGGCTCGCATGTATGGTGGGCGTTCCTGATGCGTTGGTTGCACGTGTTATGTGGCGTCATGTGGGTAGGCTTATTGTGGTATTTCAATTTCGTACAAACGCCGTCGATGCCAAAGATTCCAGATGCCGAGAAGCCGGCGGTAACCAAGGTCATTGCGCCTACAGCGCTTTTTTGGTTCCGTCACGCCGCGCTATGGACGGTGATAACTGGCCTCACCGTGGCCACCATGAACGGCTATATCGGCTCCCTGGTTTCCTTTGCGCGGCCGCATACGGCCATTGCGATCGGCATGTGGCTGGCCATATTTATGGCCTTCAACGTCTGGTTCATCATCTGGCCCAATCAGCAAAAAGCGCTGGGCCTAGTGACGGTAGAACCGGATGTCAAGGCCAAGGCAGCTCGTGTTGCTGGCATGACCTCTCGCTTCAACACCATGCTTTCCATTCCCATGCTCTACTGCATGGTGGCGCAGCAAAATGGCGGTCTGTAATCTGGCCGTAGTGGGTCGGGATCGTAAGTCGCGCTGTAATGCGCAAGTCGGGTTGCAATGCGCATCGGCATTTACACGTTACGCCTCATCGCGAGGCCGGCGCTTTGTCCAAACCAGTAATTCGAACGCCCGCTTTCAAGCCACGGGACGCGAACCAGCCGCGATCCATCTCCAAAGCATAAGGGACTGGCCGTGTCGCGCAGTGGGTAGTTTCGTCGTGCGGCTTCATATCGGCAATATTGACGATCTCACCATCGGCGGCGATAAAAGCCACCGACAAGGGTATTAAGGTATTTTTCATCCACATGCAGTGTCGGGTGATTTCATCGAACACGAACAGCATGCCTTGATTGGGCTCGAGCGATTTCCGAAACATCAATCCACGCATACGAGTATCGTTATTGGCCGCCACTTCCGCGCGAATAATGTGGATGCCGGCACCCAGGTTAATGGTTGGCGTTTGAGCCCAGGCCAGTTTTGCCGCTGGCGCGAATCCTGCAAAGATCAAGAGCGCGCAAAGCACGCCCGGAAAAAATTGATTATTGGGCAAGTGTTTCATCGTTTGTTGGAGTGTGCGGCCTGCCTCGCCACGACCATCAATATTGGTCGCAGTATTGCCGGCCCAAAATAAAAGTTTTTTCGATAAATGGCCGCCCACCCCCGGTCGGGGTAGCGCGGCCACCGAAATCGACCTAGCGGGCTTTTGCCTTTTTCGAGGTTTTGCCCTTGGCTTTCTTGGACTTGGTTTTACTTTGCGCCTTGGGTGCGTCCGGCGTGGCCTGCACCGATGGCACCAGCGACTGTGCCGGCGCAGTCTGCGCAACCACTAAACCGCTAACTGCGGTGAATGCTACTGCGACTAAAAATGAAATCGTTTTTTTCATGATTTTTCCTTTTCCTCGGTAGTTGATCGGCGTCTTTAAATAGACTCCATTGTTATTAACGCCCGGACGCTGAACCGGTTGACCTGAATCCTCGGAATATTTTCATCCACTAGGACACTGGAGACGCTTTGTCATAATACGCCGCTTTTTCCGACTGCTTTTTCCGTCCTACTTCCTCGTTATACCCATGGACCCGCGCCGCACGCCATGGCTATGTCGCCACATTTTGCGTTAGTTCCCATGAGAAAAATCAAAGTCAAATCCACGCTGGTAGAAATCGATGGTGACGAAATGGCGCGGGTCATTTGGCACGCGATTCGGGAGCTGCTGATACTGCCTTACCTGGATATCGACCTGGACTATTTCGACCTCGGTATCGAATCGCGCGATCAAAGCGATGATCGAATAACCCTAGCCGCGGTCGAGGCAACGCGGCGAGAAGGCATTGCGGTGAAATGCGCCACCATCACGCCCGATGAGTCTCGCGTTCGCGAGTTCAATCTCAAAAAAATGTGGCGCAGTCCAAATCTCGCCCTGCGCGATAGTTTGGATGGCACCTTGTTTCGCGAGCCGATCATCTGTCCGAACGTGCCGCGAATCGTGCCTCACTGGAATCAACCGGTTGTGATTGCGCGCCACGGTTTTGGCGACCATTCGAATGCCACCGATTTTACGTTTGCCGGCGCTGGCATTTTAAAAATCAGCTTCACCCCCAAGGATGGCGGAGCGCCAATAGAACGAGAGGTTTTCAATGCCCCTGGTGCCGGCATCGCCATGGCGATGATCAATTTGGATGAGTCGATCCGAGGCTTCGCCCGTGCCTCCTTTAACTATGCCCTGACACGTCGCTTGCCGGTTTTCCTCTCGACAAAAAATACTATCATCAAAATCTACGATGGCCGCTTCAAGGATTTGTTCGAGGAGGTTTTCAATGCGGAATTTCGCGAAAAATTTCGCACCGCCAATCTTGGCTATGAGCATCGCTTGATCGACGATATGGTGGCGTCGAGCCTCAAATGGAACGGTGGTTACCTTTGGGCCTGCAAAAACTACGATGGAGATGTTCAGGCTGACGCGATCGCCCAAGGTTTTGGATCGCTTGGGTTAATGACCTCCGTAGTCACCTCGCCCGATGGCAGGACGCTGGTGAGCGAGGCCGCGCACGGCACCGTTACGCGCCACTACCGGCAGCATCTGCTGGGTCTGCCTACCTCGACCAATCCAATCGCCTCAATATTTGCCTGGACCCGAGGACTGCGCGCTCGCGGCGAGCGAGATGGGACCGCCAAAGTTGTCGAATTTTCCGCACTCCTCGAATCCATTTGTCTCGAAACAGTCGCCTGTGGAAAAATGACCAAGGATTTGGCAAATCTAATTAACCCTGACCATCCGTATCTTAATACCGACGAATTTCTGCAAAATATCGCGGTCAATTTGAGTAGGAGAATAAGAGAATTATGATGGTCGCCAAAATTTTCTCCAGCCAACTATCGGCAATCCACGTCGCCGTGCGTATCCGTACCACACACTATCCAATTTTTCGCAACATAAATATCCGCAACGAACCGCGCCTTATTCAACAGACCAATCGGGATAAACCTTCGCGTATTTACCCTCGTCAAGGTCGCAACCAAGCTATCGCGGTTGACGATCACGATCATCTGGCATAAGTTTTGCGCACATGGCAACACGATCAAAAGACGGCACCGTACTCGAGACCCGCAAGGCGAAGGTCAAGCCACCGCCCATGTACAAGGTGCTTTTGCTGAACGACGATTACACGCCCATGGAATTCGTGGTTATGGTTCTACAAAAGTTTTTTTCCATGAGCCGGGAGAAAGCAACGCAAGTGATGCTCAAAGTTCATCGCGAAGGCATGGGGGTTTGCGGCCTTTACCCGAAAGACATTGCCACCACCAAGGTCGAACAAGTTATATCGTATGCAAAAAAGCACCAGCATCCATTACAGTGCGTAATGGAGGAAAACTGAGCTGACCGGGCCAAAAAGCCCAGTTGCTTTCCGCTTTGGATTCGACCACGGGATGGGAAATCTATGATTGCGCAGGAGCTAGAAGTCAGCTTGCACATGGCCTTCGTTGAGGCCCGGCAAAAACGCCATGAGTTCATTACCGTGGAGCATCTACTGCTCGCGTTATTGGATAATCCCACCGCGGCGGAGGTGCTGCGCGCCTGCGCGGCGAACATCGACGAGTTGCGCAAATCCCTCACCGATTTCATCACCGCGCACACCCCCACCGTGGCGGGTTCCGATGAAATCGACACACAACCTACCTTGGGATTTCAACGCGTCATCCAGCGCGCCATTCTGCATGTTCAATCCTCGGGCAAAAAAGAAGTCACCGGTGCGAATGTGCTGGTGGCGATGTTTGGCGAGAAAGATTCGCATGCGGTGTATTTCCTTCACCAACAGGGCGTAACCCGCTTGGACGTGGTCAATTTCATCGCGCATGGCATCACCAAAAACCAGCAGCAGGCGAAAGAACAGAAAAACGAACACGGCGAAGAGCAGAAAGAAGAAGAACAACAAGGCGGCGGGGCGCTTGAAACCTACACCACCAATCTCAACGCACAAGCACTGGTTGGCAAGATCGATCCCTTGATTGGCCGTGAACACGAGCTGGAGCGCGTGATTCAGACTCTATGCCGGCGCCGCAAAAACAATCCCTTATTGGTCGGTGAGGCTGGCGTGGGCAAGACCGCGATTGCCGAAGGCTTGGCGCGTCGAATCGTGGATAGCCAGGTTCCGGAAATTCTCGCCAATTGCCAAGTCTTTTCCCTGGACATGGGCGCCCTGCTTGCCGGCACCAAGTATCGCGGCGATTTCGAGCAACGCCTGAAAGCGGTGTTAAAACAGCTAGTCGACAATCCCAATGCAATTTTGTTTATCGACGAAATTCATACCCTGATTGGCGCGGGCGCCGCCTCGGGTGGAACGCTGGATGCCTCCAATCTTTTGAAACCCGCGCTCTCCTCGGGCGCGCTCAAGTGTATTGGCGCGACCACTTACACCGAATATCGCGGCGTATTCGAAAAAGATCACGCCTTGTCACGACGTTTCCAGAAAATCGACGTAGTCGAACCTTCGATCGATGAAACCGTGTTGATCCTGCGAGGGCTCAAATCGCGTTACGAAGTGCACCACGGCATTAAATACAGCGCCAATGCGCTGTCGTCGGCCGCGGAACTCTCGGCACGCTATATCACCGACCGGCACTTGCCCGACAAAGCGATCGATGTCATAGACGAAGCCGGCGCGGCGCAAAAAATTCTGCCCAAGTCGCGGCAAAAGAAACTCATCGGCAAGGTGGAGATCGAGGAAATCATCGCAAAAATTGCCCGCATTCCGCCGACCACGGTCTCGCAAGACGACCGCGCAGCTCTAAAGAATCTGGATCGCGATTTGAAAGCCGTGGTGTTTGGCCAGGACAAGGCCATCGAAGCGCTGGTATCGGCAATTCGCACCGCACGCTCGGGGCTTGGTAATCCGCAAAAACCAATCGGCGCGTTTCTTTTTTCCGGCCCCACCGGAGTGGGAAAAACCGAGGTTGCCCGCCAGCTTGCCTATTGCATGGGTATCGATCTGCATCGCTTCGATATGTCCGAATACATGGAACGCCATGCGGTGTCACGATTGATTGGCGCGCCGCCCGGTTATGTGGGTTTCGATCAAGGCGGCTTGCTCACCGAAGCAATCGCGAAAAAACCCTATGCGGTGTTGCTGCTCGACGAAATCGAAAAAGCGCACCCAGACATTTTCAACATTCTTCTGCAGGTGATGGATCACGGCACGCTCACCGACAACAACGGCCGCAAGGCGGATTTCCGCAACATCATCATTGTCATGACCACCAATGCCGGCGCCGAAGCTTTGAATAAGACCGTGATGGGCTTCACGGCGAAGAAGGAAATGGGCGATGAAATGGCTGAAATTAAGCGCATATTCACGCCGGAATTCCGCAATCGCCTGGATGCCACCATTTCGTTTGGCGCCCTAGATCGTCAGATCATCCTGCGCGTGGTGGATAAATTCCTCATGCAACTGGAAGGCCAATTGCATGAGAAGAAGGTGGAGGCAAGCTTTACCGATGCATTGAAGGAACATCTGGCGAAGAACGGGTTCGATCCTTTAATGGGTGCCCGTCCGATGTCGCGCCTCATTCAAGACACCATTCGTCGCGCGCTGGCCGACGAGTTGCTGTTTGGCAAGCTCGCCAATGGCGGAAAAGTCACGGTGGATATCGACGCCGAGGGCAAAATCGCCCTCAAATTCATCGAAGAAAAAACGCCCGAACCGGTTGTCGAGGCAGACCCGGCGGTTTAGAAAATTCCGCCTGAGTTCAAAAGGCCGCGTTACGCGGCCTTTTTGCATATGCCCTCAAGCGAGGCAGTCTGATCGCATCCATGAAAGTCGGATTCGGTCGATGCAATGAAAATTGCCCGATGATTTTGCCCAAGATATTGACAGTGTCGGGTCCGCCGTGGAAACTCCTCTATCGACTAGCGGTGCAATACCCTGAAGTCGATACATACCAAATTTCCTAAAGGGGAAGCGAATGATCCGAACTGTCTTGCTCGCCGCAATTTTGTCGGCGCTGCCACTAGGCGCGAACGCGCAGAATATCGATCCGAATCTGGGCCGAAACATTGCCTCCAACTGCGCCAATTGCCACGGCACCAACGGCGTCAGCGTTGGCGGTATGCCCGGCTTGGCGGGCCGGCCACGCGCGGAACTATTGCAAATCATGCGCGAATTTCGCGATGGCAAACGCCCGGCCACCATCATGCATCAGCTCGCCAAGGGCTATAACGAAGCGCAATTGGAAGCGGTAACCGCTTATCTCTCCGCGCAAAAGCCAAACTAGGAGCGTGCCATGACCAATAGAAGAGATTTCATAAAAGCCGGCAGCGCAGCCGTTATCGGTACGGCGGCCTCCTCAATCCTTCCGGGTTGCGCCAGTACCCCAGGAGTTCGCAAACCCCTTGGCCGGGTCATGATTATCGGCGCCGGTTACGGCGGCCAAACGGCGGCCAAATATTTACGCATGTGGTCCGGCGGCAACATCGAAGTCATGCTGGTGGATCGTGAACCCACTTTCATTTCCTGCCCCATGTCCAATCTGGTGATAGGCGGCAGCCGCACCCTGGCCGAGATCACCCGCAGCCGCAACAAACTGCGCGATTACGGCGTGCAATTGTTGACGGACGAAGTCACCGCAGTCGATCACGCCAAGAAAATCGTCAAGTTCAAGGATCGTTATGCCGATATGGGCTACGACCGTTTAATCGTCTCCCCTGGAATCGATTTTATGTACGAGGCGCTGCCGGGAATGAAAGGGGCAGATGCGCAGAATCAGGTGCTGCACGCCTGGAAAGCCGGGCCGCAAACCGTAGCCTTGCGCAAGCAACTCGAATCCATGCCCGCCGCCGGCACCTTCGTACTCTCCATTCCCCTTGCGCCCTACCGCTGCCCCCCGGGGCCATATGAGCGGGTTTGCCAAGTGGCGCACTATCTTAAGCAAGCCAAACCTAAGGCAAAAATCGTCGTCCTCGACGCCAATGAAAACATTCTCTCCAAGGGCCCGCTGTTCCGCGCCGCTTGGGAGCAGTTATACAAAGGCATGATCGAATACCGGCCCAATTCCGATGTGAAGGACGTGGATGTCGCCGGCAAAACGCTAAAGACCGATTTCGACAGCATCCGCGGTGACGAATTGAACGTGCTGCCACCGATGCGCGCCGCCGACATAGCTCGATCCACCGGGCTTATCAACGCCAACAACCGTTGGTGCGGCGTCGACTGGTTAAGCATGGAATCCACCGCAGTACCCGGCGTTCACGTCTTGGGCGATGCAACACTTTCGGCGCCTGCCATGCCCAAATCGGGCCATATGGCGAATCAACATGGCAAGCTTGCCGCCGCCGCCATTGTCGAAATCCTGAATGGCCGGCAACCCAGTCAAGAACCGGTGGTCGCCAACACCTGCTATAGCTTTGTTTCGGACAAGGAAGTGATACACGTCGCCTCCGTGCACCAGTACGACGCCAAGCAAAAGACACTGGTGACGGTGCCAGGTTCGGGCGGGGTATCGGCTGCCCGCAGCGAAATTGAAGGTGCCTACGGCTGGGCGTGGGCGCAGAATATCTGGAGCGACATGCTCGGCTAGCGAGGGTCCGCATAGGGGGCCGCGCCGCGCCCCCTGTCCAAGATATTGGTTGGACTATTCCGCCTTCACGTTGGCCTCGCGCACCACCTTGCCCCATTTGAAAATTTCCGCCTTGACGTACTCGGCGAACTGTTGCTGTGTACCACCAACCGGCTCCATGCCCAGGGCGGCAAGTTTGTCGCGAATATCCGGCATCATGGCAATCCGTCCAGCAGAATCATTCAGCCTCTGCGCTATCGCAAGCGGTGTGCCTGCGGGGAGAAAAATCCCTGTCCAGGTGTAGTCCTCGGCACCTGGAATACCGGCCTCGGCAAAGGTTGGAACATCGGGCAGCGCCGCCACTCGTCTTGCGCTCGCCGCTGCAAGCGCACGCAATTTTCCGGATTTGACGTGGGGAACGGCCGCGGTAGGCGTGAAGGAGCCGACCGGCGGCTCGCCAGCCAACAAGGCAGTCACCGCAGGCCCTGCGCCTTGAAAATGGATGGCAGGGACATCGACCTTGGCTATTACCCTGAACAAATTTTCTCCGGTGAGATGCGGCGTCGTGCCACTGCCAGGCGAGGCGAAAGCCAGTTTTCCGGATTTGGCCAAGACCAGCAATTCGCCCAGCGTTTTCGCTGGAAAGTTGGCGTTGACAAAAATGAAATTGGGTTGCGTCGCTACATTGACCACCGGAACAAAATCGCGTTCCTCATAACCAGGATTAGCGTAAAGCGTGACGTTGACGGCAAACGCCGAGGTGGTGACCAGCGCGTTGTAACCATCCGGCGCCGACTTTGCCACCAGCGTGGCAGCGATATTGCCGCCCGCCCCGGCACGATTTTCCACCACCACCTGCTGTCCCATGGTCTCGGTCATCTTGGCGCCTACCAAGCGCGCGATGACATCCGCCGGGCCACCAGGGGCGAACGCGACGACAAAACGAATCGGCTTGACCGGCCAGGAAGAGGCTTGTTGGGCGAAGCTATTTGCATTCAGCAACATCACCAGCACTACCGTGTAACGGTTCACGTATTTCATGCTTGCCTCTCCATGTGAAATTGAAGACGTCTCGCGAAATATCAATGCAAACTCAGGATAGCAATTCAAGCCTTGCCGGTGCTGCCAAAACCTCCCGCGCCGCGATCGCTCGCGGTGAATTCCTCCACCACGTTTAAAGATACCTGTGCCACGGGAACGACAATTAACTGCGCGATGCGATCCATCGGTTGGATGATAAACGCGGATTTACCGCGATTCCAGGCCGAGACTTGCAGTGGCCCCTGATAATCCGAATCGATCAGGCCGACCAGATTACCCAGCACAATGCCGTTTTTGTGGCCAAGCCCGGAGCGCGGCAAGATCATCGCCGCGTAACCTGGATTACCGATATGAATGGCGAGGCCGGTAGGAATAAGTACCGTGTCCCCTGGCAGGATGGTAACCGGCGAATCGATACAAGCGCGCAGATCCAGCCCGGCAGAACCTGCCGTCGCGTAGCGGGGAAGTGCCTCACGCATGCGCGGATCGAGAATTTTTACATCGAGTCGTTGCATTGCGTTGGCGATGCTTTCAGAGAAAAATATCGGGAAAATGGAAAATTGTTAAACAATTTTTATAGAAAATACAGTGTCAACGCACATTGAGCTAGCATTTTCATATTATTTTTAGAATAATATTTAGCGAGATTTCAACATCGCCGCGATATGCGCGATCAATTGCCTGGCCACCACAATCTTCGCCGCGCGCGCAATCTCATGCTCGCCGTTGTCGTCAATGAGTGTGATCGAATTGTCGTCGCGGCCAAAAGTATCTTGTGCCAAATTCGCCGCGAGCAAGGGAATCTTTTTTCGTTTGCGCTTGGCCTGCGCGTTGGCCCGAAGGTTCTCGGTTTCGGCGGCGAATCCCACGCAAAACGGCGCTTTTTTCATCGCCGCGACTTGGGCAAGGATGTCTGGGTTGGGCGCAAGTTCGATAGAAATATTGCCGCTTTCACGCTTGGAACCTTGAGTCTTGCCGCTTTCTCTTTTTATTTTGTACGGTTTTGCATCGACTACGTGATAGTCGGCCACCGCCGCCACCGATATGAATATGTCGCTCGCCTTAGCGCGCGACATGACGGCGTCAAACATTTCGCGCGCACTCGTCACATCGACACGTATCGCGCCAGAAGGCGTCGCAAGCGCGGTTGGGCCTGATACCAGCGTCACCTGCGCGCCAGCCTCCTGAGCCGCCTGGGCAACCGCATAGCCCATTTTTCCCGAGCTTTGATTGGTGATGCCGCGCACGGTATCGATCGGTTCGTAAGTTGGGCCAGCCGTGACCAGCACCGTTTTTCCATCAAGCAGCTTGGGGCCCAACAGCGCGACCACCGCGTCGAGTATGTCCACCGGCTCCAACATGCGCCCCATACCAACTTCGCCACATGCCTGCTCGCCGGCCGCCGGGCCTAGAACCAATACGCCATCTTCGCGCAAGCGTGCCAGATTGCGTCGCGTGGCGGGGTTTTCCCACATTTCCACATTCATCGCGGGCGCCACTGCCAAGGGAATCTTGCGAGCCAGGCACAACGTAGAGAGCAAGTCGTCGCCACGGCCATGGCTGAGCTTCGCCATGAAATCAGCGCTAGCGGGAGCAATCAGTATCAGATCGCGATCACGAGACAACTCGATATGCCCCATGTTGTCGCGAATGCCCGCATCCCATAGATCCGTATGCACCGGCTGACCTGAGAGCGCCTGCATGGTCACAGGCGTGATAAGGCGGCAGGCAGCATCGGTCATTACCACGCGCACATCGCAGCCCGCCTTGACCAACTGGCGGCTGAGATCGGCGACTTTATAGACAGCAATGCCGCCGGTCAGACCAAGCAACAAACGTTTTCCGGAAAGCGATGTCATCGCATTTCACGCTCGCGCGTTGAGATGAGAGAAGCCGATTCTACGCGAGGGTATCTTGCGACGCAGCATGAATAAGGCGACATGAATACGGCGACACATAAATATGACGACAGATAAACACGGCGACCCCCAGAACACGGCAAACCAGCCCGCTGTTCGCCCACCACGCGGAGGAAAGACAAATGAGCATTAGCGACTGGCCCGTAACCGAACGTCCGCGCGAGCGCCTGCTAGAGAGTGGCGCGCAAGTCCTGGCCGATGCCGAGCTACTGGCGATTTGTCTACGTACCGGCATTCAAGGCAAAAGCGCGGTGGAATTGGCACGCGATCTCATTGGCGCTTTCGGCTCGGTGCGTGCACTGCTCGCCTCCAGCGCCAAAGAGTTATCTAGGCACCGTGGCCTGGGCAACGCCAAAGCCGCGCAATTGCTCGCCTCGGTTGAATTGGCGCGGCGCTCGCTGCGCGAAGAAGTCGAGGCTTGCGACGCGCTGACCTCGCCGCAAGCCCTCAAAGACTATCTGCGGCTGATGCTCGCGGCCAAAGACCGCGAAGTGTTTGTTGTGGTCATGCTGGATGCGCAACACCACGTCAAGGCAAGCGAAGAACTGTTCCATGGAACCCTGACGCAAACCAGCGTGTATCCCAGGGAGGTGGTGAAGTGTGCTTTGCGGCATAACGCGGCCGCCGTGATCTTCGCCCACAACCACCCGTCAGGCATCGCCGAACCCAGCTACGCCGACGAGTTACTCACGCGCACCCTGAAATCGGCTTTGGCATTGGTGGATATCCAGGTTCTTGACCACGTGATTGTCGCCGGAGGGCGAACCCTGTCGTTCGCCGAACGTGGATTGCTGTAAATTAATCTTCCCGCGCTTAGTTTTTAAAGCGCGCCGCCGTCTGCTTGGATATCCCCGGTCGCCCGGTGCGCGCCGCCTGCTCTACCAGCGCTTGGTTATATTTTTCGCAAATGATGGGCTCATACTTTGGTGGATTGCCCGGCCCATGGCAGGTAGGCAGGCATTCAATCAATGTTTTGCCGTGCGGATAGGTGAATAAGGGCTGGGAAATACGCGCCTTGTTGCTGGAATTGACCACCCGATGCAAGGTCGATACGTACAGGTCGTTGGTCCACATTTGCAGCGTATCGCCCAGATTGACGACGAAAGTGCCCGCGATTGGCGGCACCGCGATCCATTCCTCGTCGGCGTTACGCGCCTCCAGCCCGCCCAGCGAATCCTGCAATAGCAAGGTGGCCACGCCATAGTCGGTATGCGGCGAGAAATTCCATTGCGTGGATTTCATCGGCACGGCGCCCGAGGGCGGGTAATAGTTGTACATCAGCGTTCCGCCCATGTGGCGGTACATGGCGTCGAAAAAATCCTCCGGCAGATCTAGGCTCATCGCGATTGCTCGCACCAGACGGCGCGCCAGATTGCAACGCTTAACCAGATGCTCTTTCATAACGGCTTCGAACCCTGGCAGTACTTCGGGAGACGGCCAAATCGCCTCACCGGTGTTGAAACTTGCTCCGGGGGGCTCATCGGGAAGACGCTCGCGGCTCATGGCGAAACGCTCCTTGATATCGGGCTCCACCACCGATTTGCCATAGGGATCGACACCTCCAATGGAAACATAACCTTGTTTTCCAGGGCTAAGCGACTGATGCACCTTCATCTTCTGCTCCATGGGAAGAGCGAAGAAGCGATGCCCCCAATCGATTACCGCATCCAGTTCGTCCTCCGGGATGCCGTGCCCAGTAATGTAGAAAAAACCAAGATTGATACACACCTCACGCAATTGAGCCGCCGCGCGTTGCCGCTCATCGGTGGTGCTTTCGCGCACGAACGGGCCAATGTCGATTATGGGGAGGGTTTTGAGCGCCGCGCGTTTTGCCACGAATGGTCCTGCTTGCCGCGCGTATTCCGCGAAAACACGCGCGGAGCCATCTTCAACAATATGTGCCATAACAAGTCCCGTATTGATTGATAAAACCGGCATATTTAAATTCGCCGCGCTCTATAGCCAATTTCGACGCCTAGATCGCGAAGCAAAATGTCGAAAAAAGATCTGCAATACCAGAAGCTTACTATTGCCCGGGTAAACATACCAAGCGATGGGAAAACCTTGAGAATTGTTATTGAAAATCGGCGCCGATGCCCCTATAATCCCGCCCTTTCTCAAACCGGAGCCCCACATGGCTCGAGTATGCCAAATCACCGGGAAGAAGCCGCAATACGGGCACAATGTTTCCCACGCCAATAACAAGACCAAGCGCCGTTTTCTGCCCAACCTGCATTACCGCCGGTTTTGGCTGGAAGACGAAAAACGCTGGATTAGTCTTCGTATAACCGCCAATGCGCTGCGTACCATCGACAAAAAGGGCCTTGAAGTGGTTCTAGCCGAGTTGCGCGCCAATGGCCAGAAAATCTAGCGGAGGCAACGATCATGCGTGAAAAAATCAAGCTTGAATCCACCGCCGGAACCGGTCATTTCTACACGACCACCAAAAATAAGCGCACCAAGCCCGACAAGATCGAAATCAAGAAATACGATCCCAAGGCGCGCAAACACGTGATCTACAAAGAAGGCAAGATCAAGTAGCTATCCATTTTTTCTCATTCACCAGTAATTAAAAAAGGCCGCAGCGCGGCCTTTTTTATTGGTAACCAGTCGCTCTAGGCGTAGCAGCGCAGACGGAATGAAAACTCCTGCAACGGGCGTATGCCGCTTGCCTCGGCGCGATGGCACCAATCCTGAAGCTGCTTCAATAACTGTTCGCTGGAGGCATGCGAGCGATCCCACAGCGATTTCAATTCGCGCCGCATGTTGTAGGCGGTCTGCAATGCCTGATGCTTATCCAGGGTCTTAGCTAGACGCTCGCGTTCGGTATCGGCCAGTTTCTGCTCGTCGCGATTGAGCGACCGTTTAATGCCCTTGATCATGGCCACGTCGTGTTGCGCCTTGAGCTTGGATAACTCCTCACGATAGGTTGCCTTCAAGGACGAAGCGTACTTCGCCAATACATCGTAACGGTTGGCGATCACTGCTTGAAGCGTATCCAGGTCGACCGGTTTGGCCTCGGTGAAGCGCGGCTTGGGAGCGACCTTTTTTACCGTCGCCAGGCCCAATATTTCGAGGATACGAATGTACATCCAGCCAATATCGAACTCATACCACTTGCTGGAGAGCTTCGCGGAGGTTGCAAACGCATGGTGATTGTTGTGCAACTCTTCTCCACCAATCCAGATACCCCATGGAAGGATATTGGTGCTGGCCTCGGTGGTTTGCCAACTACGATAACCCCAGAAGTGCCCAATACCATTGATCACGCCCGCAGCCCAGAACGGAATCCAAATGATTTGCACCACCAGAATCAATAGGCCCGGAATTAAACCGAAGCAAAAGATATTGATCGCGCCCATGAGGAATAGGCCCAGCACGCTGTGGCTTGAGTACACATTGCGTTCAATCCAATCGTCCGGCGTGCCATGACCATATCGCTCGATGGTCTCGGGTATGAACGATTCTTTGACATATAAAAAAACGCCGAGCCACAAAACCTTGTTGAGGCCAAGAATTTGCGGGCTGTGCGGATCTTCCGCGGTCTCGCATTTGGCATGGTGTTTGCGGTGAATAGCCGCCCACTCCTTGGTCACCATACCCGTGGTGAGCCATAACCAAAATCGAAAAAAGTGACTGGGAAGGGGATGAAGATCAAGCGCCCGATGCGCCTGGCAGCGGTGCAGAAAAATCGTAACGCTTGCTATGGTGATGTGGGTCAGAACCAGCGTGACCGCCACCAACTCCCAAAAGGTTAGATCGAAATGGCCGGAAAAAAGCATGTGGGAGGGGCTCCCTGTTGTCATTTGACGCGCGATTCTACGTTAATTCCGGGGCCAAGCAAGCAATCTTTTGGGATTAAAAATTTAAACGCAACCAATTGAATACTATTGCTTATTTACGCTTGCCTGGGCCAGGATATGGGGCTGCGTTGCGAACCACGCCAATGGACCACACATCGCCCTCAGACTAATATTTCACTCAGGACTGACGCTCTAGAACTGCCGCGAAAAATCCGTCGGTGCCATGGATATGGGGACGCAATTCCAGGTAGTCGCCCATGACAATGGCTACGCGCTCCTCGCGCAAAACGTCGCTAACCGGAACGAGATTGAAACCGGGGTGCGAGGCACGAAAAACATCGACCACCGCCTGGTTTTCCTCATGCAACAAACTGCAGGTGGCATAGACCAGGCGGCCACCGGGGCGCACCAGCTTTGCAGCCGCCGCGAGAATGGATGATTGCTTGGCTTGCATTTCCATCACTGATTCAAGTGACTGACGCCACTTGAGATCAGGATTGCGGCGCAAAGTCCCCAGTCCGCTGCATGGCGCGTCCACCAACACCCGATCAAGCTTGCCTTGGAGGCGTTGCAAACGAATGTCTTTCTCGCCATCAATGCGGCGCGGATGAACGTTCGACAGACCCGAACGCGCCAGCCGCGGCTTGAGATTCGCCAGGCGCCGCTCGGATACATCGAACGCATTGAGCCTGCCCGTAGAGCGCATCAACATGCCCATGGCCAAGGTCTTGCCTCCGGCGCCTGCGCAAAAATCGGCCACCATTTCCCCGCGACGCACCCCGAGCAACATGCATAACAACTGACTTCCCTCATCCTGCACTTCCAGCGCGCCCGAGACAAACAAGGGATGCCGATTGATGGGCGGATTGCCCACCACACGTAAGCCATAGGGCGAATACGGCGTGTCCGCGACGGTGACGCCATCAGCGGCAAGCCGCGCCCTGGATTCATCGCGCGAGGTCTTCACAATATTCACGCGTAAATCGAGCGGCGCGGTCTGCAGGAGGCCATTGGCCAGCTCGCGCAGTTCCGCTTCTCCACGGGCGCCCGCGTCGCCAATTTGCGCGATGAGTTTTTCCATCAACCAATCGGGCAAGTCGCAGGCCACAGCCAGTGGAAGCTCGCCATGCGCCGCGCGCTTGGCTTCGTTGATTTTCTCCATTTCCACTTTGCGCGCGAATGAATCCACCTCGCGCAAATTGGCACCCAGCAGCACCGTCCAGGCGGCCAAGACCATTTGCCGCACCGCGCTGCCGCCAAGGATAAATTCAAGTAAGCGTTTTCTCCGCAGCACCGCGTATACCGTCTCGGCCACCAAGGTGCGATCCTGCTTGCCCAGTTGCGGATGACTACGGAAAAAACCGGATAACACGCCATCGGCAGGGTGCTTCAAGCGCAACACTTCGGCGCAGGCCTCACAGGCGGCGTCGAAGTTATCCTCGGTAAACCTCATTGTGTGAATTTCATGGCGTGAGTTTCTTTCTCTTTACGTTTCATTCGGCTACAACACGCGTGACCACCTGGTCCAAGCGTGTGCCGTCTTTTTCCACCACCAGAATTCGCACCGGCGCGTAAAAATGACGCACCGAGAGCCACAGCTCAGTGCCACGATCATCACCGGGCTCGCGCTGCTTCACCAGTTTCACCGCATCAATTTCACCTAAAGCCGTCTTTAGCTTCTCCGGGCCGACTACTACATAGCGAAAACGATCCACGCCGCGCCCATCGGCCACATCGACCACAATTTCTTTCCCTTGCGGCGCGGCGAAGGTAAAGCTCCACAGAAAAGATAGGCGATCCTGCGTCGCGCCTTTCATCGGTGTCGCGGTGTTTTTTCCGTCACGCTCCTCGATCACTTCGCGCTTCACCCAATCAAAACGCGCCAGATCGGGCTTGCGATCACCGCGTTGATCGCGAAACTCCAGCGGCCGGATTTGCCCCTGCTCGATCGCCCCTTTGCTCTCGCGTTTCAAATTGCCGCGATTGGATAGGGCGAACAAACCCTTGCCACGCGCTTCCGAATCGATACGGTAGGTCTTGCCATCATGCGTAAAGGTCTCGTTGACCTCAACCATGCCCGTCCCATTGCGACTCAACTCGTATTGAATAACCATTTTTTGCGGTGGGGCCGCGAAAGCGGTGTCAATTAGACCCGACATAAGGGCTAGTGCCGCCCAAAATAAGCCGCAACAACCTTTGTTCCATTCAAGATTAATTTTCATTCTTGCGCCAAGAGTAATTGCGAGGATTCCTGGGAAGCCGTACTGCCTCCGATAACGCGCACCAGCCCATCACGGATGACCAGACGGTCCTCGACGAACCAGCGCACCGCATGCGGGAAAATGCGATGTTCTTGAACAAGCACGCGCGCGGCAAGCGACGCTTCATCGTCATCAGGTAACACCGGCACCGCCGCCTGAATCACGATAGGGCCGTGATCCAGGGCCGGCGTCACAAAATGCACCGTGCTGCCATGAATCTTCACGCCTTCCTCGAGCGCGCGACGATGCGTATGCAAACCGGGAAACATCGGCAACAGCGATGGATGAATATTGAGCATGCGCCCAGCAAAACGCGTGACGAAGCCATCGCCCAAAATACGCATGAATCCCGCCAGCACCACCAAATCGGGCACATGCGCCTCGATTGCCGCGGCCAACGCCGCATCGAACTTCTCTCGCGTGGCAAATTCGCGATGATCCACGATTTGCGTCGCGACGCCGCGCTCCTCGGCCCAAGCTAGGCCCGCCGCATCGGGACGATTGCTGATGACCGCGGCGACACTCATCGGCAAATTTGCCTCGATGATCGCCTGCATATTGCTGCCGCGTCCGGAAATAAGTATGACAACCGACTTCATGCCGCCATTGTACTGGCTGCCCGCTTAGCTTTGCCGCGATTTCTCGCTCTCGCCACCCGCCTTCTTGACAATGGTCTCGCCTCCCGCAGAGGCAAAACGCGCCACATCGGTCTCAAACAATTCGCGCAACTGCTCGGCAGCTTCCTGAGAACTTTGAATCAGCTTGGCTTCGTCGTGTTGCACCGCATATTGCGCGTCCAGTTGCTCTTCGTCTGACTGACGAAATAAAGAAACGGTCCTCTCCGCAGCGGTCACCCCGGTTCCCAGACGCAGTAACGACAGGCGCGCCATATCCAGGCTGGCAGGCAGGGTATCGCGAAAAATATTCTTCACCCCCAGATCACGAAGACGAAACACGTGCACCCGATTGCGTGCTCTGGCGATAATCGGCAATGAAGGAAAATGGTGGCGAAGCACGCGCGCGGTGCGCACCGAGGCCTCCACGTCATCAATCGCCAGCACGAATAGTTTTGCCTGCCCTGCCTTGGCCGCTTCCAGAAGTTCCAGGCGCGAGGCATCACCGTAATACACCTTGCCGCCGTAGCGACGCACGAAATCGACTTGCTGATAATTCGCCTCGATTGCGGTAAATGCGGTGCCCGACATGCGCAGCACCCTGGATACGATCTGTCCGACGCGGCCATAACCGGCGATGATCACCGGATTGGCGCCCTCATCGATGACATCGAAAGCTGGTGCGCTACGCGCTTCGATGATGGGTTCGATCACCCGATCTTGCAGGAAGAATAAAAGTGGTGCCGCCAGCAGTGACAGGGTGACCACTAATACCAGCAATTGCGCTTGAGGGGCTTCCAGCACGCCCAAGGTAACCGCCATGGCAAAAAGCACGAAGGCAAATTCGCCGCCCTGCGCAAGCGCCACCGCGAGTCGCCATGCCGACACACTTGCCGCGCCCATCAAGCGTGCCACCGGATAGACCACCGCCAGCTTCACCGCCACCAGAAGCAATGCCAGGACCGTGATCGTCAAAGGTTGTTCCGCGAATAGGCTAAGATTGGCGCTCATGCCCACCGCCATGAAAAATAGACCCAGCAACAAACCCTTGAATGGCTGAATGTCGGCCTCAAGCTCATGCCGAAACTCCGAATCCGCCAGCAACACACCGGCGAGAAACGCTCCCAATGACATCGATAGCCCAATCGAATGCATCAACAAGGCGGCCCCTACCACCAGCAACAATGCCGCTGCGGTAAACACCTCACGGCCGCCGAATTGCGCGATCGCCTTGAGCGCCGGGCGAATCACGATTCGACTGGCCAGAATGACAGTAACAATGGCGCCCACCCCTTTGGCCGCCGCCAACCAGCCACCGGCGGATTCGGATTGTTGCGCCGCCAACAACGGCAGCAGCGCCAGCATGGGAATCACGGCGAGATCCTGAAATAACAGCACCGCGAACGCCTCGCGTCCATGACGCGCCGTCAGTTGCCCACGTTCGGCAAGTGACGACAACACCAACGCCGTCGAGGACAATGAGAGCGCTAACCCGGCAACCAGCGCCGCCCGCCAATCAAGTCCAAGTGGCAAACAGATAAGCCCAATCGCCAAGGCACTGGCGAGCACCTGAGCGCCGCCCAGGCCGAAAACCGGGCGACGCAATACCCAAAGACGCCTTGGCTCGAGTTCCAGCCCTATCAGGAACAATAGGAGCACCACGCCAAACTCGGCGATCTCCATGGTCGTGCCCAATTCGCCGCCCATGCCAAAGCCGGAAGGACCGATCACCATGCCGGCGGCAAGATAACCGAGTACCGCGCCTAACCGGGCGCGCTGAAACAGCGGCACCAAAAGCACCGCCACCAGAAGAAAAATCGCTGCTTGCTGAAGTAAATGCATTTCAGACTCCCGGCCTACTTATGGCAACCATCTATCCCACATGGCGATCGAACTTTCTGCATGTGGCCCATAAAAAAATTGACATACCAATTGCCCCCAATGCGGCCAACGCAAACGCGCCCGAAAGCCCCACCGCCGCCACCGCTGGTTCCACCAAGATGGGTGAGAAGAATTGGCCTAGGTACATCGAGGCAGTCATCATGCCCAGCAAGCGCCCGCGTAGGCGCGGCGGCGCGAGCGTAGTCACCCACATGGCCGCATTGGGGAACAACACCCCCGCGCCAAAACCCGATATCGCGGTACCCACCAGCACCATGGCATAACTATGGGTGGTGGCGATCAAGCCGTAACCGACCGCGACCAGGATCATTGAATACGCATAAATCGAGACGAAGCCGACGCGATAGTGAAAGCGACGCTGCATCATCGCGCCGCCGCCGCTCGTCAACGACCCCAGACAAATCGCCAGTGCCGCCAAGCCGCTGGAATGAACGCCCATGTCGCGCAACAGAAATGGAATTTGCACGGGGGTCATGTAAAACACCACTAGAAGGAAAAACGTCAATGCATAGGCCAATATCAAAGGTTGCGTCGGCACCGGCGAGGCGCCACCACCGCCCTGGTTGCGCGCCTCGTGCGAGGGTTCGTGCAGAAATTTGATCGCCGGAATCAGCACTATCCAGGAACTAAGATATACCAAGAACGGCCAGCGCCAGTCGAATTCCGCGAGTATTCCCCCGGCGCCGACAAACAACACGCCAGCGAATGAGAAATACACGCCCTGCAGCCCGACGTATTTCAAGCGTTCCGCGCCGGCGAAGTAATCGCCGATCAAGGTGGTGGTGGTGGTCATGATGCCCGCCACCGCCACGCCGAGCAGAGCCCGCCCCACCAAAATATGGTGCAGATCGGAGAGAAAAAATCCCGAGGCGCCGGCGAAACCGTACAACAACATATTGGCAAATAAAAACTTCACCCGCCCGAAGCGATCAATAAACAACCCTCCTAAGGGCGCGAAGATCACGATGAACAAAGCCGGTGTGGTGAGAATAAGTTTGGCGAGGAACGGTGCGTTGGGGGTGTCGCTAAATACCTCGGCCATGTGTGGCATTGAAGCCGCGATCGTCGCATTGGCCATCACGGAAAAGCTGGAGGAGGCCAGCAGCGTCCAGCGCAGGCGGGCGTTGGTATCCAAGCCCAATGCCCTAGCTGCTTTGGGATACGTTTGGCGCTTGCCGCGCCCGCCAGCTTTCGCGAAGCACCTCAATTCGCTTGCGATTCACGCCAAAGTCACTGGTGCCCAGACGCGAGGCAGAACGCACATGAATCACCCGATTATTTTCATCGAGCACGAATTCAACATCGTCCACATAGCCCATTAGACGGCTGGTGAACTCCGCATGAAGATAACTGGATTCCGCAACCACCATGACGGCACGCGGCTGTTCGCGCAATACACTGACCAGCTTCGCCCAGGCAGGCGCCACCGGCCCACTAATGACAAATGGCGCGATGTAATGACCAGTATCGTTGGGATCGGCTTGACTGGCGACGCAGTTGGGCTTGGCCGCGCAGGGCGAGAGCTTGCCCTCGCGTACGCCTAGATTGTCGGGCCGTTGTCCGCTAAATAAACCCACGGCTCCCCCGAGAAAAATTGCCGCCGCAAAAAAAATCGCAGCGATTCCTATTCGCTTGAACGCCGCGACAATAGACTTCTGTTTGGGCGCCTCGCGGCCGAGCTCTATTGTTTCTCCCCGCCCTGCTCGCCGCCTTCACGTTGCTCAATCTGGCGCATTACCTCCGCCATATCCAATTCCCTGGCTTTGGTGAGCACTTCCTCCAGACCCGCAGGCGGCATGGCGCCGGCTTCCGAATAAATCACCACGTTATCGCGAAAAATCATCAAGGTGGGAATGGAACGAATATTGAATGCCTGCCCAATCTCGGGCTCTTCATCGGTATTCACTTTGGCAAATATCACGTCTTCGTGTTTGCCCGAGGCATTCTCGAATGTGGGAGCGAACGCGCGGCACGGTCCACACCAGGGTGCCCAGAAATCGACAATCACCATCGGATTGCCAGACACTACGGTTTCGAAATTGTCCTTGGTGAGTGCGAGCGTCGCCATGCTTTTTTCCTCGTTATGCAATGCCGAATTTTATCAGGCGCGCATCATTGCTTACGGCCAATCGCCGCATACAGCGCCGCAACCGGCACCACCTCGCCATGCAAGGGCAGGATGCGTTCCACCGGCAACTTCAGGCGCTCGATGTTTTCCACCAGATTGACCGTGGCAGGGTTGGGCTGAGCCGGCGGTTTTGGCGAGGGCGTGAAGGCATCGGCCTGGATCAAGAATTTTTCCTTGGGCAGCCACACCATCAAAAACGTATCGGTATGAACGTTGCCGCGGATGTGATGAATCTCAACCAAACGCTCACCCGAGGTCAACACCAATTTTTCTCCAACGCCGCGCACCACCGCTTTTTTCTTCGACTCGGTGAGCTTGTCGCCGCGCACGCTGCTGTGCATTGCGAAGGCGCGCTCGTAATAAGCCTTATTTTGCTGTTGCGTGATTATGCTCGCCCCAGCCGCCACGGCGGCGCGCAAACCTCCCGCATGATCGAAGTGATTATGCGAATTGATCACGCTGCGCACCGTTTTGCCGGGCACCAGCTTATTCACCGCTTCGAGCACCGGCTCCATGCGCCGATCCCCATTGGGGGCTTCCACCAGCAGCAGGTGATCTTTCATCTCGATGGCGACGCTGTTGTGCGAGGCACCTGCCACGAACCACACGCCCTCGGCGACTTTATCCGTGGTGACGCGTTCGCGCGGATCCTTGATCGAATCCGGCGCGGTAATGGCAACCGGGTTGTTGGGCTGGGTTTCGCGCACCGTGATATCGAGCACCATGTGACCTGCCGCGGTCTGTTTGATTTGCATCGGAAACATGATCGGCCCGAAGCTCTGGTATTCGCCATACGCCGTGACTATCGGCGTCTCACCCAGCACCCCGTTGGGCACGCGCGATTCAACCTTCTCGACCAGATATTTTTCGTTGATATAGGCGGTGGCTTTGAAGCGTCCCGGCTCGGTAAAGCTCACCGCGGCAAGCGACTTGCCACCTTGCGTTTTCCATTCCAACGTCGCGTTATTGCGAACCGCCGCCTTGATCACGCCGTGCGGCGTGATCCACAGTTCGTGAATCCGGTCGGTTGCATTAAGCGGCGAGGCAACAGGATTGCTCCCCGCCATGTTCCATGAAAAGGGACCACTGACAAACGTATTGGTGCGGCGCTCACCTGGCTGCCCGAACGGCACCAAGCCGCCGCCACCGCCCTGCGGTTCGGCGCGCGTCGCGGTGGTCTCCTCCGAATAAGAAGCGGTATCGTAATTAATCGCCCGTACATAGCGCGGCAGATTGATCTTCGACCATGGCACGCCTGGCTTAAACGCTTGACCGAACGAAGCGCCCATGCCGCTGCCGGAATAGCGAAGGCTGCGCAGATCGGTTGCGCCCATCGCGTCCGATGCTTTTTTCAGAACACCCGCGGCTTCTAGCGCCACTACATTAAACGACATGATCGACAGCACCAAGGCCATCAACGATGCCCTTGCCACCCCGCGAAATTCAACCATTTGCCGCCCCTTGAGATGCCCGCGATTCGGGCGGCGCACAGTTTATTACAAGCGGCGCGAATCACGAATGAAATACAGAGGCGACGTGACACTCGACGCCCATTGAGGTGCGTCAGCGAACGAAATGCGAAAATCGCCACCCATGACTGCCTATCGCGGGCGCTTCGCCCCCTCTCCTACCGGCCCCCTGCATTTCGGCTCATTGGTCGCTGCCGTCGCCAGTTATTGCGAGGCGCGCGTCCATGGCGGTGAGTGGCTGTTGCGCATGGAAGACCTGGATACGCCACGCACGGCACCTGGCGCGGCCGATGACATCCTGCGAACCCTGGAGCGCCTGGGCTTTGCCTGGGATGGCGAAGTAATATCGCAAAGCCGGCGCGCCGGGGCTTACGCGCAGGCGCTTGAGCATTTGCGCACACAAGGCCGCGTATTCCCCTGCTCGTGCAGCCGCAAAGAAATTTCCGATTCCACGCTCAATGTTGATGGCGAACGCGTCTATCCGGGCACCTGCAAGCATGGCTTAGCGCCCGGCCGGGAAGCGCGCGCATTGCGTTTACGCGTGGGCGATGAAGCCCTGGGCTTCGAAGATGCCATCCAGGGCCCAGTGCGCCAAGACCTGGCGCGCGTCATTGGCGATTTCGTCTTGCGACGTGCCGATGGCATCCACGCCTATCAACTTGCCGTGGTGGTGGACGACGCCAAACAAGGCATTACCGACATCGTTCGCGGCGCAGACCTGCTTGCTTCGACACCGCGACAGATATTGCTGCAACGATTATTGGCTACTGCGACGCCAAACTACGCGCATGTGCCCGTGGCCATCAATGCCCGCGGCGAAAAATTGTCCAAGCAGACACTGGCAGCGCCGATCAACTCGGCACGCGGAGTAGAAGAACTGGTGCGCGCATTGCGGTTTCTCGGGCAAGCACCACCTGAGTCATTGTTTCGATCGAGCATCGATGAGGTCTGGGCATGGGCATTGCAGAATTGGGGCCTCGCCAAGGTGCCCCGGCAGCGCGCTCTGGCGGTGAATGACTGAGCCGATCAGCTCGCACGAATCTTAAACTTTTTATGAGTGACACTATACTCATAGACAATGAAAGCATAAATTACATTCAATTTTGATATAGATTACACCGCCAATTGTGATATCCCCAATTCCTCCAGACGGGCGATTGCGTGATGGGGAGGTGAAGCGGCATGGGCCGCAACGACTCTACAACCTATAATGCCTACAACCTATAAAGGAGCCAGGCGATGACTCTATCCATGTGGCGGTTGATATTCACCGGCGTGTTGGTTGGCGCGATCAGCGCCACGCAAGCGCAGGATAAATATCCCAATAAACCCTTGCAGCTCTACGTGCCCATAACCCCCGGGGCCACCGTCGACATTCTCGCGCGGCTCGCGGGGGACAAACTCACGCAGCGCCTGGGCCAGCCGGTTGCGATCATCAATCGCCCCGGTGCCGGCGGCACCATCGCAGCCGATGCGGTACTCAAGGCCGGCGCCGATGGTCACACGCTGTTTTATACCAATTCGCAGCACTCGATCAGCGCGCGGCTGTTGCCCAACTTGCCCTTCGACGCAGTGCGTGATTTTTCCGGCGTGGTGTTGCTCGCGGATGCGCCCAGCGTGCTGGGTGTCAGCGCGCAGATGGGCGTGCGCACGCTGCGCGAGTTTCTCGAATTGGCAAGGAAGCAACCCGGCGTCATCAACTATGCCGGCGCGGCGCCCGGATCGGCCACGCACATGGCGGGCACTGATTTCGCCAATTACGCCAATATCCGCCTGACCTACGTGGCCTACACCGGTGGCTCGCTGATTCCCGATCTCATCAGCAATCGCATTCAAGCCATGTTCGCGCCGGTGGCATTTTTAATGCCGCAGATCAAGGAAGGGAAGCTCTTGGCGCTGGCGATCACCAGCCCCGAAGCGATCCGTTCACCCATCGTGGCACCCGCCGCCGCGGAAGCGGGCTTGCCGGGGTATTCCTACACCACCTGGTACGGCGTGCTCGCATCAAGCAAGGTGCCGCGCCCCATCCTCACGCGCTTGGCCGATGAACTGCAACGCGTATCCGACGAACCCGACATCCGCGAGAAACTCGCAGCGCAAGGCATCCTGCCGCGCAAGATCGCGCTCGCAGAATTCGATAAATTCATCTTGGCCGACATGGAGCGCATGGGCGCCTTGATCAAGGCGAACAACATCAAGCCGGAATAAATCTGCGGGCACAACAATGCCTGCGGCCGCGTCGCGTTTAACCTGCGGGATTTTTCCCCGGCGCTCGCCGTGATCGAGGCCCGGGTCAGTTCGGCGGCGAATCGCTAGGTTTGATACCAAGAGCCTTGAAGATACGCGCTGCATTCTCGCGATCGGTCTTGTGGAAAGCGGCAAATTCGGTGGGCGTGAGGCCCATGGCCTCCACGTACTGCGCGGCCACGAATTCCTGGAGTTTGGGCGTTTGCATGGCGCGGGTGAACTCCGCGCTCAAGCGTTCAACCACGGGGGCGGGTGTTTTGGCCGGCGCGTACATACCAAAGTAACTGGTCAAGCCGGGGTCCGAGTTGTACTCCGCGAGGCTGGGAACACCTGGAAGAAACGGCAAGCGCTTGGCGCCAGTCACCGCGAGAAATTTCATCTTCCCAGCCTTGACGTGTGGCAGCGCTAGACCAATCGCGGAGTAGGAAAGCTGCACTTCATTCGAAGCCAGCGCGGGAATCGCCGGGCCCAGCCCTTTGTAGGGAATCGAGGTGATCGCAACGCCGTTTTGCCGCTTGAACCACTCGTAATAAATGGCCGAGATGCTGGCTGGCCCCCAGGTGGCCCAATTCAGCGCACCGGGATTCGCACGCGCATGATTGATGAGTTCGGGCACGCTCGCCGCCGGCAGCGACTGGTTGGCGGCAATGACGCCATAAGTTCTCACCAGCACCGTCACAAAGGAGAATCCATTCTCCGCGTCGTAAGGCAGTTTGCTGAACTGCAAGGGATTGAGCACCAGACTGTCTGAAGTCGTCAGGCATACGGTGCTACCGTCGGGCGCGGCGGTCTCGCAGGCGGACATACCAATGAAGGTAGCCGCGCCCGGCCGGTTTTCCACCAACACCGGCTGCCCGATTTGCGCCGAAACGATCGGCGCGGTGGCTCTTGCGATCAAGTCGACCACGCCGCCGGGGGCGATCGGAACGATGATGCGTACTGGTTTGGTGGGAAGTCCCTGAGCGCAGGCAAAGCTACTACTCAAAGTGGCGGCAAGGCCTAGCAGCGCACGGCCGATCGGGAAGCACTGTGTCATGGCGTTTCATCCTCAAGGTGAGCGGTGCGTTCTCGAATCCATTGTTGCGTGGCGCCCGGAAGAGTTGCCAGTTCTTTTTGCGTCTCGGCACGCGCCTGCGTGGCAAGACCCAGCACCTGTTGCACCTCGCCATCATCCGGCTGGCAGCAAAACTCCAGACGGATGCCGTTGGGATCAAAAAAATACAGGCCGAGCAGGCCCGGCATTTGCGGCAGCGGCCCGATGCATTGCACACCATTGGCCTTTAGGCGCCGTTCAATTTCTTTGAAGCGGTCCGGGGGCAGCACAAACGAGCAATGCTGCATGGCGCCGATGGCATTTCTGTGACTGGCGGGCTCGGCGCCTTTGGGAATCTCGAAGAAAGCAATCAGGCTGTCATTGCCCATGTCGAAAAAGTAGTGGCGCAATTCCTCGTAGGGTGGATTGCCACGATTGCCGGGGCCCGTTCCCAGTCCAGGCGGAACGCGCATCGCATGAACCAGCGGCATGCCGAGAACCTCCACATAAAAATCCACGGTTTTTTTCATATCATCGGTGTTGAACACCAGGTGATGTACACCTCGGCAAAAAGGCTCGGCGCCGTGCGTCTTTTTCGAGGTTGCCGGCGATAACGCCGGGGATTTGACTTGCGTTTCCATCATCGTTTGGTCCTTGTAGATCATGCGCGAACAACAATCCGGTCAGCGTTCACCATCTATTCGCCTACCGGGTGTGATGCCCGATAAAGCCGGTGTCGCGAACCGCGAGCCCGCCAACAATACACATAAGACCGACAGGCTGCTAGCCCGGCCATTTCCAGCCAAACACCGGCATAAGCCACGCGGGCAGGTCAAGAGCGTACATCAGCGTCTCCCCGTCCAGCGCGAGCAGCACCGCGCCGGTCATCGATACGCCGATTGCCAACAGCACGCCCCGGTCGAAAGACTCATGCTGGCGGTTGAGGTACCAGCCCGCAATGGTGGAGGCGATGGTCTGGAAGCGCAGGAGCGGCTGCACCACGATGACCGGCGCGATCGCCATGGCGAGGTACAAGAGCATCTGCGAGACCGCGGTCATGATGCTGGTGCCCAAGAACCAGCGCAGGTTCCGGAAGGACATCGATGCGAGGTCGCGGCGCGGGCCGGAAACCAGCATCAAGAGCACGACCACCACCGTGGCGGCTGCATACGAAACAATACCGCCGGCAAGAGCCTGCCCCGGGCCATCGAGCCCCGCGCGCACCAGCACCGGCGAGGAGCCCCAGCCAAAGCAGGCAAGAAACGCAAAGGTGTAACCCTCGACCAGGCGCGGCTTGAAGGTGGAACCTGCCGTCGCTGTCTCCGTCGTTTTCGTTTTCGCTTTCGTTTCCGTTTCCGTTTTCG
>JBJXEY010000227.1:0-11724 GCA_046153355.1 Burkholderiales bacterium | reverse complement strand
GCAGGAGAGCAGTATTGGTTCTATCGACAGCGCCATCATGCGATAACCGTCGCGCAGGGCTTGCTCGACGATGCGTCTCGGCTGCAAATTGATTTTTCCCTTGCGCCATTTGAAACCAATCTCCCACACGGAAGCTTCCGAAAACCCAACCATTTCGGCGCGCGCGATAATGACTTCCTCTCCCGCCATGGCCTTATCAAGTAGCGCGGAGAGATTGGTTTTGGCGTCGTAGATATTGACCATCATCGCGGGCCCCATGAATATTGCTTGTTGGTCAGATTCAAGCTTATTTGACTAAGGTGCTTTCTTTTGCCCTAGAACGCGATAGGCGAATTGCATCATCAACTCTTGATGTCGCAAGCCTAGCTCCACATCGCTGGACGAACCGCCATGTCCGGCATCGTACCAGTGCACTTCGATGGATTTGCCCAGGGACTTTAGCCGCGCTTCGTACAATTCGACCGGGCGAGGGGGCGTTCGCGTGTCGTGCCTGCCTTGGATGATCAATATAGGAGCGTCGACATGCTCGGCATAGGTGATGGGCGAGCATTGGGCATAAAGCTCGGGTTTTTCTTCGGGCGATCCACCCAGCATTACCCGCTGCCATCGCCGCTGGAATTCCGAAGAATCCTGGTATTGCGCAAAAAAATCGGCCATGGCGATTCCCGCCATGCCACCGGCCCACAGCCCGGGCTTTTTGCCCAACGCCAGTAGCGTGAGATAACCGCCGTAGGACCAACCGGTGAGAAGGATGGCATCCGGTCGGGCGATGCCGCCATTCACCAGATAGTCGCGCGCGGCGATCATGTCTTCAAGTTCCCATTGCCCGAGATTGCCGATAATCTGCTCCTCGAATGCCTTGCCAAACGTGGTAGAGCCGCGATAGTTGAGGGAGAAAAAAGCGTAGCCATGATCGAGCCAAGCCTGGGCGTTTGGCGCGAAAGTATCGGTCACCACCAAATGCGGTCCGCCATGCATCTCGAAAATTAACGGGAATGGCCCATCCCCGTCAGGCGTGCCCAGCCAACCTTGAATTTCTTGTCCATCGGAGGAGTTAAAGCTCACCGACTTCAATGGTCGACCAGGCGGAACCTCGCCCGCTTTCAGCAGGACATGTTTCTTCGCGCCGCTCACCGCGTCGAGCGCGATAACTTGCGTAGGCGTGGAGGCGTCACGCCAATGAGAAATGATCTCGCCGCCCTCCGGCGCGAAGTAAGGCGAGTGGGTGCCTGGCGGACAAGACAGGCGCGAAGTCACACCGCTCTCGATGACATAAAGGAAAAGTTGCTGCACTGCTTTGTTGATGGTGCGAAGAACAATGCTCTTTCCATCGGGCGACCAATCGAAAGCCCGCGCCGCGCCCGTGGCGCCCTCCAAGGCGAGGTCGGTGCGCTCGCCGCTACGGGGGTTCCAGATAAGCAGGGTCTCTATGCCGCTGCGATTGGTCGATGCCACCAGCCGCGGGTCATTCGGGAGCGGCGAAGTCAGCATCATCTCAATAATGCTGCCGCCGCCATCCGAAAGTTCGTTCAGCTTTTCTCCACTCGCGCAATCAAATGCGACCAGGTCGAAAGATCGTTTCGCGGTACGCGCAGAGGTCATCACCACGGCAATGTCGCCCGAAGCCGAAAATAGCGGGCCTCCCGCGGGAACTTCACTGCGATAGATTTCGCGCGCCGGACCGAGCTCATCGTTCGGCCCCACGTCCATGACAAAAACATGAAAACCCTGATCGTCGACGGCGAGAAAACCTAATCGATTCCCCGAGCGGCTCAACCCGAAGTTCGGTACATAGGGCATGCGCGACGAATACGGCGGCATCAAAGGCGTGAGATCCAGCGGCTCGCGCTCGGGCGTGTCGTAGGACGCCCGCACGTAGTGCCCCATTTCGCTGCCCTTGTGATCGTCGAGATAATAAAAATACCGGCCATCGGGCGAAAGCACCGGAATGCCCGGCATGCCTCCAGGCCTTTCGGTCAATTGCCGCAACTCGCCCGTTGGCACATTCCAGGCAAAGTATTGAACACTGCCGCTGTGTGTGCTGACCACGAGACCCCGTGCCGGTGCCTGGTCGGCGATTTGCGAGGCCCGGATCGAGGGCGCGCGATAGCGCAGTTTCCATGGCGAAAAGTTTCCTGTTTGTACGGGTTCGCGCATATCGGCCTCCTCGAATCGCGATCATAATTGAGCGGCGTTGAATTGGAATTGCGTCTACTGCGACCGCGCTCCCGTCAACTTCACCGCGTGTGCGTATCATTTTCTTGATAAAGGGCTCTGCATGTTACCAAGTCGTTTTTCAGTTTCTATTGTTTCGGCGCTACTGATACTGAGTGCTCCCATCACTAACTGGGCACAGTCCTATCCCAGCAAGCCCATTCGCCTGCTGGTGCCAGCGCCACCTGCGGGCCCAACCGATCTCACCGCGCGCGTGCTGGCCGAACCGATGGCGGAGTTCCTACAGCAACCGGTGATCGTCGAGAACCGCGCCGGCGCCAACGGCATTCTCGCGATGGAGGCCATCGCGAAGGCTCCGGCGGATGGCTACACCCTCATCCTCACGGTGTTTCCGATTCTGGTCGTGAACCCGCTGCTCTATTCCAAGATCACTTACTCCAGCCGTGACTTCACGCCAATCGGCCTAGTGCTGCGCCAATCGACGGTACTGCTCACCCACGCGCAGGTGCCGGTGTCGACGCTCGCCGAATTCATCAGTTTCGCGCGCGCCAAGGACGATAGTGTGTTCTACGGCACCTACGGCGCGGGCAGCATGCCGCATCTGGCCATGGGCATGTTGATGAAGCAGGCCAAGCTCAAGATGGTGCACGTCCCGTATTCGGGCAATGCCACGATGAATCAGGCGCTGCTCGCGGGCCAAGTGCAAGTCTTGTTCTCCACGCCCGATCCGGTGGTGTCCTCGGTCAAGGTAGGCAAACTGCGTGCGCTTGCCACCGCGCGACCGCAGCGCTCGCCGCTACTGCCCAATACGCCGACGTTCGACGAAGCGGGCATGCCCAATTTTGATGTGTCGACGTGGACCAGCATCGTGGGGCCGGCGGGCATGCCGGCCGACGTTGTCACCAAAGTGAATGCCGCTATGAACGCCGCCATCAACAATGCCAAGGTACGCGCGCGGTTGACGGGCGGCGGCATGGAACTCGCCGGCGGCACGCCCGCAGAGTTCGCGCAGTTTCTCAACCACGAAAATGAGCGCTGGGGTCAGGTGATCAAGGATCTGAATCTGAAACTCGATTAGCGGTGCCGCGCACCGTGTCCGTTATACGCCAGCGACGGCACTGGGGCGTACTCCCGCCCGCTCGACTAGAATGAATGCCACCCCATATCGATGAAGGAGGTATCGTGAAAGCCATTGCATACTTAGCAGGCATTTCCCTGGCCATCGCCAGCGCGGCAAGTCTCGCGCAAAGTTATCCGGCGAAGCCCATCCGCCTCATCACACCCTTCACCGCCGGCGCGGGCGCTGACAACGTCACCCGCCGCGCGGCTGAAGATCTGTTCCAGCGTCTGGGACAACCCATCGTGCACGAAGCGCGGCCGGGCGGAAATTTCGTGATCTCAGGCGAGGCCTGTGCGAAAGCGCCGCCCGATGGCTACACGCTGTGCGTGATGACCCCGGGCACGGTGTCGTACGCGCCCTTCGTGATGAAGCAACTACCCTATGATGCCGAGAGAGATTTCAAACCGGTGGTGAATCTTTTCTGGGTGATCGGCGGGTTCTTCGCCAATCCGGCGCTCGGGGTCAACAACATGGATGAGTTGCGCAATCTGGTGGGCAAAGGCAGGAACTTTAACTGGGCGACCTTCGGCGTAGGCAACAACACCGACGCGGTGCGCCAGTGGGTGCAGGATGGCCTGAAGATGCGGGCCACCGCCATCCCCTACAACGGCCCGCCTGCAATCATTACCGCGGTGATGACAGGCGAAGCCGATTTCACCTGGATAGGCGTGTTCAACGCCATCGGCCAGATGAAGGCGAACAAGATCAAGCTAATTGCGGTGGATAGCACCAAGCGCTGGCCGATTATGCCGGCCGTGCCCACGCTCGATGAAACCGTGGGGCAATTCAACATGCGCGTGTGGATCGGCATCATGGGGCCCTCGGCGCTGCCCGAGGCGATTGCGCGCCGCTTGAACGGCGAGTATGTGAAACTCTTCAACGAAGCGCGCTTCGGGCAGTTTCTCGAGGAACAAGGCGTACAGAATGGCGTGGGATCGATCGAGGATTTCACCAATACGTTACGCGCCGACCGGCGCGATGCCGAAATTTTCGTCAAGCGATACAACTTCGCGATTCAGTAGCTTGCCGCGCGCAAAATAACGGCTCGCCAAGCACCACCATGGCCGACACCAGCCCGGTTCCCGACTATCTCAAGCGCCTGCGCCTGGACGGCCGCGTGTTCGTGGTGCTGGGCGGCGGCAACGGCATCGGGCGCCAAGCCTCGCACGCGCTTGCGCAAGCCGGCGCGCGTGTGGTGTGCGTGGATAAAGATCTTGGCCTTGCGGCGCAAGTCGCCAAAGAGGTCGATGGCATCGCAATAGCGGCGGACGTCACGCAACGCGCCGACATGGAGCGCGTATTCAAAGAGGCGATTGATGCCGCAGGCCTGGTGCGCGGCGTAGTGGACATCGTCGGCATCGCACACCTAAGCCCGATATTGGATATGGATGACGCGCGCTGGCGCTCACAGTTCGACCTGGTGCTCACGCATGCTTTCCTCGCCATACAAATCGGCGGCCGTGCGATCGCCGCGGCGGGTGGCGGTTCGATGGTGTTTGTCGGGTCGATGTCGGGCATGACCAACCTCCCCGGCCAAACGGCGTATGGCACTGCCAAGGCGGCGCTGCATCAACTGGTATCGAGCAGCGCCAAGGAACTGGGCCCGAGCGGCGTGCGCATCAACGCCATTGCGCCGGGTTTTGCGCGCACCCCGCGTCTCAATCAAATGCTCGATGAAGAGCAATGGCGCTTAGTCGGCGAGCTTACCGTGCTTGGCCACGCCGCCGAACCTTCGGAGATCGCCGCGCCTATCCTGTTTCTTGCTTCCGACATGGCATCGCACATCACCGGGCAAGTGCTGCTGGCCGATGGCGGCATCACCGGTAGGGTATGTCCCCCTGCATTCGGCAAGTAATAACGAACCACGGAATGACTAACTAACGCGGCGCCTGCCCCGCGGCGACCATCGCCTTGGCATCCGCATAACACTTGGCAAACGCGCGCTGCCCGTGATCGAGAAACTTCGCGTGCGACATTTTCCACAGCGATTCAGGAAAATCGTTGCCCCAACGACCGTCATCGGAAAACACCTCGAAGTCGTACCAACCCTTGAACCCGGCGTCGATCAGCGTTGCCACGATGGGCGTGCAGATATTGCGGCCTTCGCCCGGAAATACACGATCGCACCAACTGCGCTCATTGGGTCGCACGTCGTTGATCTGTACGCCGATGAAACGATCAATGTGTTTGCGGATATGTGCGTGAAGATTGTCCTCGGGCCAACTGTGCCAGACATCAAGCAGAATCTTTACATTGTCCCGCCCCACCGAATCAAGCAAGGCAATCGTTTCAGGCAAAGTCGCCACCGCCGCGCCGCGCCGCAGCGCCAGCGGCTCGAAAGCGATAGTCATACCGTGCTCCGCTGCCGCATCGGCAACCATGGCAAGACCCTTCGCGACATGCTCCACCGGCCCCAGGCGCTTGGAGGCATCGCCCGACACACCCGGCCCCACCATCAACCCCACCGGCTTGAATTTGGCAAAGCGACGGATCGCTTCGCAGATCCCCTCACATTTCTTCTCCCAGCCAATCGCAATACCGCCCGGATCGAGCGGCGTGGGCAGAATGGTCCAATGGTGCGGCATGACGATGCCGGCACGAAGCCCATGTTTCTCCAGTGCCGCCAGCACTGCCTCATCCTCATCATCGCGAAACTTCGATTCCCACAGACCCACCGCGAGCGCGCCGACCGCGGCGCTCTGCTCGATATCTAGAAGCCAGGTGTTTTTCGGGGTGCACCAGGTGTTGATGGCATACAAGTATTCGGGGAAGGAAATCGCGCTACTCATGAATCCATCCTAAAATAAAATGGAATGGTGGCACAATTGCGACGTTTAGCAAATGCCGAACATCGCTATGAACAGATCCCAGATATTGCAGCTATTGATCGACCACAAACCGTTATTGGCGCGGCTGTATGACGTCAAGGATTTAGCTGTCTTCGGTTCGACGGCTCGCGACGCCGCTAGAGACGATAGCGATGTTGATATTCTGGTCGATTTTGACGGCCCCGCCACTTCTCGACGTTATTTCGGCGTTCAGTTTTATTTGGAGGATTTGCTGGGCCGCCCTGTCGATCTGGTGACAAAAAAAGCACTCAGACCCGAACTACGCCCCTTCATTGAAAAAGCTGCGCTCCGTGTCTGAATCGACAGAGCGAGAATGGCGTTTCTACCTTGAAGACATGATTGCATTCGCCGAAAAAGTTCTCGCGTATACCGAGGGGCTGGATCAGATCGGATTCATCGCTCGCGGATTAAATTACGACGCAACGGTTCGAAATTTGGAATTGATCGGGGAAGCGGCAATGCACATCCCCGATGAAGTATGCCAATCCAATCCACAAATCCCTTGGCGACTCATCATCGCCACGCGGAACAGATTAATTCATGGTTACCTTGGCATTGACAACGATACGCTGTGGAGCATCATAGAAGACGATGTTCCCTCTCTGATACAAGAACTTCGAAAACTAAACGCGATAACCCCGAAGGCGACCCCATGAGAAATAGGAATCGTTTTGCTTTTCTCCTCATCTTGACAATCACCCTCGCTTTGGGCGCCACCACGGGATCCGCCCAAAGCTACCCCGTCAAACCGGTGCGCATCAGTTCGGTATTCCCCACTGGCCTCACACCCGATGTGGTGCTGCGAGTGGTGGCGGAGCGGCTCTCCAATGTCTGGGGGCAGCCGGTGCTGGTTGAGCCGCGGCCGGGCGCGAATGGTTTCCCCGCGTTCGAGGCGCTCAAGCGCGCCGCGCCAGATGGGCATGAGCTGCTGCTGATCACCGGGTCGCAGCTCACGTTGAATCCGCACATTCTCAAATCGGTGCCCTACGATCCGATCAACGATTTCTCGCCGGTATCGATGATCTATCGCACCGGGTTTCTCATGGTGGTGGCAAACAATGGCCCATATCAAAAAGTGCAGGATATTGTCGCGGCGGCGCGCGCCAATCCGGGCAAGATCAATTACAGCAGCCCCTTCGTTGGCAGTCCGCCGCATATCGGCGGCGCGTTGCTCGGCCAATTGACCAACACCACGATGGTGCCGGTGCATTACAAGGAGGCAGCGCAGCTTTTCATTTCGGTTGCCAATGGCGACACCGCGTTTGTCATGGCAGGGTCGGGTTCCGCCTCGCCGCTAGTGCGTGCGGGCAGGTTGAAATTTCTTGCCGTTGTCGGGCCCGCGCGGCTGGAGAGCGACCCCGAGGTACCCACGATGAAGGAAGCCGGCGGGCCGGAAGCCTTGGACGTAGATTCCTGGGGCGGCATCATGGCGCCGCGCGCCACCTCACCCGACTTGGTGCGTCGCATTTCCGCGGACATTGTTCGCGTCATGGCCGAGGCCGGGGTGCAGGAACGCTATCGCAAGGTGGGCTTCGAGCCTAGGGCAAGTACGCCCGCGGAGATGGCTAATCTCATCAAAGCCGAATATCGACGCTTTGGTGAACTCGCGAAGCAGCTTAATATTTCGCCGGACTGATTTCGCCATCGTGCAATCTAATAGACTAGGCTTTACCCTCGAAAACCCCAGGAGAATCGCAATGCAGAGAATCAATACGATACGGGCCGGCGCTTTGTTTGCCATCTCTTTAGTTTTTTCCCATGGTCTCTTTGCACAAAGCTACCCAGTGCGCGAAATCCGCTCCATCTGCCAATCCGCGCCTGGCTCCGGCGCCGATATCCTGATTCGCCATTACAGCGGCGAACTCTCCAAACGCCTGGGCCAGCCGGTGATCGTGGAGAACATGCCGGGCGCGCAAGGCAAGATCGCCTCCATGGCTGCGGCGCGCGCCAAACCCGACGGCTATACGATTTACATCACCCCGGCGAGTGCCTCGCTCGCCGCCGCACCGCATATTTTTAAGGAAATGGGCTACGACCCGGTGAAAGATTTCACCCCGGTGGCCACCATCGTGCAGCACGGCGTGGCGATCGCGGTGAGCCCCAAGTCGCCGGTCACCTCGATGCGTGAACTCACCGCACTGCTCAAGACTAAAACGGGCCATGGCAATTTTGGCAGCAGCTCGAACACCTCGATTGCTGCCGGTGAACTTTATAAGGAGCTCGCCGGCCTGCAAACCACGACGGTGAAATACAAGGATGCCAATACCTTGTTGCTGGACATGTTGCGCGGGGATCTTGATTGGATGTCCTCCGACATTGTGTTTCTTTCCTCGCGCGCGAGCAGTGTTCGCATTCTGGCGTTGACTTCCGCGGTGCGTTCACCTTGGTTGCCCGATGTGCCCACCATGGCCGAGAGCGGTTTGAACGGTATGGACGTGCCCTCCTGGTGGGGCGTGGTGGTGCCCGCCGGCACGCCAAGGCCGATCGTGGATCGCCTGGGCGTATTGTTCAACGAAATCACGGTGAGCGATGACACGAAGAAATTTCTGCAAAAATTAGCGATAGACCCTATGCCTGGCTCCGCTGAAACGATGATTTCTATGTTGAAACGGGATACCGAACGCTGGGGACGCTTGGCGCAACTGGCAAAAATAGAACGCGAATAAATGACGGACTCACTGATACTCACCGCGAAAGATTTCCGGCCGCTGCGCGAAGACGCATCGCACATGTTAGGCGCCATCGACGCGGTGGCGAAGGCAGTGGCCGTGCAACACCAGGCGCGCCTGCGCCACCAGCACCTGTTTGATATCGCCCCCGGCGAAACCGACGGTCTGCGGCTATCGGTTTCAGCGGAAGATGGTGCGCGTAGCGGCATGCGCGTGTTTGGCAACCCGCCACATACACGCGCCTATCTGTTGTTCGATGTCGCCACACGCGCCCTGATCGCCACCATGGATTACGGCGTGTTGAATTCTCTGCGCGTGGGCGCAACCACCAGTTACGCGGTACGCCACCTCGCGCCCGCCAATACGCGCGTGCTGGGATTTATCGGTTCGGGTTGGCAGGCGCAGCCGCAGTTGGATGGCTTGAAAAAGGCGCTGCCGTCGCTGGAGAAAATTCGCCTCTACAGTCCGACCAAGGAGAAACGCGAAGCCTTCGCCAAAGCGATGAGCGCGCGCATTGGCATTCCCATTGAACCGGTTGAATCCACGCAGGCGGCGATGGCTGGCGCGGATGTGGTCGACCTGTGTGCGCCCGGCCACTCCGCATTGCGCGAGCCCTTGTTCGAACCTTCCTGGGTCAAACCGGGTGCCTTAGTTGTGGCACTTGCGCCCAATCAATGCCCCATCGATTTCGTGCGCCAGGCGCGGGTGGTGGCGGTGAGTTGGGATGCGCTGCTGCACCCCGAATCCTGGCCGCCGTTTGACCAGTTGATTGGGTCGGGCGAATTGACCCAGGACAAAATCACGACGCTAGGTGCGGTGATAGAGGGTACGAAACCGAGGCGTTCGCCTGAGGAGCGCGTGGTCTATTACCTGGAAGGCGCAAGCGCTGCGGATCTCTACGTTGCTAGTTGGGCGTATGACTGGGCAAAATCCCAGGGGTTGGGGAAGCATTTCGATCTGCGCGAATAAAGGCACACTGCATACGCGATGACCATGCGTACAGAATAAAATCATTCCATGGAAAACGAATTCATTCTCGAGACCCGGCAACTCACCAAGGAGTTCAAGGGTTTCGTCGCTGTGGATCGCGTCGATCTCAACGTTCGCCGCGGCACCATCCACGCCATGATCGGCCCCAACGGCGCGGGCAAGACCACCTGCTTCAATCTGCTCACCAAGTTCCATGCGCCCACTTCGGGCAGCATTTCGTTTAACGGCAAGGACATCACGCACGAAGCACCGGCGCAGATTGCGCGCCGCGGCATTATTCGTTCGTTCCAGATTTCGGCGGTGTTTCCTCACCTCACGGTGCTGGAGAATGTGCGCGTAGCGCTGCAAAGAAATTTGGGCAACTCGTTTCATTTCTGGCGCTCCGAACGAACTTTAGAAACTCTCAATCCGCGCGCCATCGAGTTACTTGCCCTGGTCGATCTGGAGTCCTACGCGTACTCTTTAACCGCGGAACTCAGTTACGGGCGCAAGCGGGCCCTTGAGATCGCCACCACCCTGGCGATGAATCCCGAACTGATGTTGCTCGATGAGCCCACGCAAGGCATGGGTCTGGAAGACGTGGATCGAATTCAAAAATTGATCAAGAAAGTCTCCGCTGATCGCACCGTGCTGATGGTGGAGCACAACATGAGCGTGGTGGCGAGCATTGCCGACACCATCACGGTATTACAGCGCGGCGCGACGTTGGCCGAGGGGCCCTATGCTTTAGTTTCCAAAAACCCAGCGGTGATCGAGGCCTATATGGGTAGCGCCACCGTGGAATTGGCGGGTGCGCACGGATGACTACCGTCTCCCTCGCGCCGATTCTTGCGCCGTTTCTGGAAGTTCGCGATCTGCACGCCTGGTACGGCGAATCGCATGTGTTGCATGGCGTGAATTTCTCTGTGCGCGAAGGCGAAGTGGTCACGCTTTTAGGCCGCAATGGCGCCGGCCGTACCAGCACCTTGCGCGCCATCATGGGATTGACCGGTAGCCGCAAAGGGTCCGTTTGTATTAAAGGCAACGAAACCATCGGGCTTGCCACGCATCGTATTGCAAGGATGGGGCTGGGGTATTGCCCTGAAGAGCGTGGCATTTTCGCCAGTCTCTCGGCCGAGGAAAATCTCATGTTGCCGCCCCTACTCGCCAAAGGCGGCATGTCCATCGAAGATATTTACGCCATGTTCCCCAACCTCAAGGAACGCGCCAAAAGTCAGGGCACGCGGCTATCGGGTGGCGAGCAGCAAATGCTGGCGGTAGCAAGGATCTTGCGCACCGGCGCGCGGCTATTACTACTGGATGAGATATCCGAGGGCCTGGCGCCGGTGATCGTAAATAAGCTTTCGGAAATGGTTTCAAGTTTGCGCGAAAAGGGCTATACCGTCGTGATGGTGGAACAGAATTTTCGCTTTGCCGCGCCCCTTGCGGATCGGTTCCTGGTCATGGAGCATGGCGCGATAATGCAGGAGTTTACGCAGGCGCAACTGCCCGAACGGATGGATCGATTACATGAGTACCTCGGCGTTTAGGTAGGCAAGAATTTTTAACGACAGGCAATTTCAACCCACGGTTTTACAGCAACATTCATCACACCAAGGAGAAGGCTATGAAACTTAAGATTGCTTTGAAACTTAAGAATGCTTTGAAACTTAACATTGCTTTGAAACCCTCCCTATCGGCGCAACTCAAAAAATCGGTGACCGCCTGCGCGCTGGCGTTTGGCGTGGCGCTAGGTGGCATGCAGCCGGCCCAGGCACAATATTCGGGGGATGTGATTCGCATCGGCATCATCACTGATATGTCGAGCGTCTATGCCGATCTGGATGGCGCCGCCGGCGTCGAAGCGATTCGCATGGCGATCGCCGACATGGGCAACACCATCAACGGCAAAAAAGTAGAGGTCTTATTCGCCGATCACCAG
>JBJXEY010000216.1:0-16760 GCA_046153355.1 Burkholderiales bacterium | reverse complement strand
ATGCCGCCTGGGGTTGGCAAGAACCACGCCACGCAGGCATTTTCCGCATCCCAGGGATCCCAACGCGTATCGTGCATGCGAATCCAAGCGGCATCGAATTGGCTTGCATCGGGCGGGGGCAATGCTCCAAGCACCAACAAATCCAGATCGAGCACCAACACCGGTCTCGCGGCGCGTAGCAACAAATCGTGGGCTATACGGTAACGCGCGCAGGCATAGGTGGTGGATCGCGTTGCGCCCTCGCCTTCAAAGCGTTCCGAGGAAAAAGCGATTCCGGGTAAGTTATAGAGCGCGAGTGAGAAATTCAAATCATCTTCCAAGCACGCGTCGGGATCGATCGCATGTACTTGCAGCGCAAAGCGGAATCCCGCGTTGGCGATCAAGGAGGTAACCAGCGCTGGCAGGAAACGGCGCAAGTACAAGGGATCGCCACTCACCAGCACCGCCGCTTCCGGCCCTGGCTGGAGCAGCGCGCCGGAGAACCAATTTGTTTCATCCCCCCGGGCAGCTACCGCATCCGCCGATGTGCTGAAATGTTGACTCGCATCGAACCTTATACCCGCGCTTGCCGCACGCGCGAACAGAACGTCCGCCTCCTCCACCCGGCCAAGTATCGCGAGCAAACACGCCAACCTGTGCATGGCGAACACCTGCGATGTCGGGCGCTGCGCGTCGCGCCCCAGCTCGATTTCGGACGTATTGTCTTCGCCAGAATTGGCGTGACTCGCAATACTCTCTTCAGTGCCGCTTGGCTCGAAACAAGCCCGATATGCCATTTCAGCCTGCGCGAATTCACCCGCGATGCGCAGCGCATTGCCGCGTCGAATTTGGCGCGCCAGATCACCGCCATCGGGAATTAGCGCGTCGCTACAGCCGACACCATCGGCCAAGCGCCGCGCGGAATCCAACCAGCCCGCTGGCGGTTTGTCGCTCTCGTCAATGGCGGCAAGGCACTCGCGCAGCGCGCTTTCGTTATCGCCGTTGTCACTGTGCGCAACGCCCAGGTTGAAGCGCGCCTCGGTCAATTGCGGCGCCCGCTCGAGCACCTCCCGGTAGAGCGTTATCGCCTGCGCGGCATCACCCTGTAAGTGCAATTTTTTCGCACGTTGGTGTAAGACCACAACGTCGTCAACTGGCGCGGCACTTCCCACCTTGGGTTCCAGAGGGGGTTGCCTACGACGAAATAATTGCTTGAACAACTGAGCTAACAAGCGTGCCTCGCGTGAAAAATACTTGGTTGCCTGAACTGATGGATAAGCTGAGTCTGCTTTTTCAGCAATGCAAAGCATCGAAGCTTAGCCGCAATACCTCCGCTGGCGATCAATTTCCAACCGCGCGAGTTAAATATTTCGCTGCATCCAGTTGGTGAAACTGTCGCGCTCCCCTGCATTCATATGCAGACCGCATTTGGTACGCCGCCACAGTATGTCATCGGCTTCACGCGCCCACTCATTAGCGATTAACCAGCGCGCCTCGGCCTCGAACAATCCACCGCCAAAATTTTCGCCAAGCTCGGCTTCCGTGTGCGCGTCGCCAAGAACTTCGCGAGCCAGCGTTCCATGGCGCCGTGCAAGCCGCGCCAACCATTGGCTAGGCAACTCCGGATAACGCTCACAAAGACCATCGAACAAGGCATCGAATGTATTCGTCGCCGACGCTCCGCTGAATTCACCTCCGAAAAAGTCGCCGCCGGGAAGCGCTTCATTGGCAGTCCATGCATGGGTATTGGGAAACCAGGGTTCGAGTTTTTGCATCACCTGCTCGGCCAGACGCCGATAGGTCGTGATCTTTCCACCAAATACCGAGAGCACCGGCGGCCCGTTATCGTCGAGCAGCAAGTGGTAGTCGCGCGTGACCGCTGAAGGGTTGTCCGAGCCATCGTCATACAGAGGACGAACGCCGCTGTAGCCCCACACTACGTCGCGAGGTGTCAAGGGCCGCTGGGTATAACGGCTGCCGGCAGCACACAGGTAATCAATCTCCGCTTCGCTTGGCGTTTTATGTGTTGGTACATCCTCCGCCGGCACGTCAGTGGTACCAATCAAAGTGAACTCGCGCTCATAAGGAATCATGAAAACAATGCGTCGGTCGGGGTTTTGCAAAATGTAGGCGTGCCGTTTGTCATGCACCCGCCGCACCACGATATGACTGCCACGCACCAGACGTACTCGGCCGGGGGACTCAACACCAATTTCGCCATCGAGCACCGACTTCACCCAAGGCCCCGCTGCATTCACCAGCACGCGCGCGGTGACGTCTTCTTTTAGCAAACCATTGGCAGATTCGAGTGCCACGCGCCAATGGTCGCCCTCGCGCCGCGCCGAGGTAACGCGGGTTCGCGTGGCGATGCGCGCGCCACGCGCTGCGGCCGAACGCGCATTAACCACCACGAGGCGCGCGTCATCCACCCAGCAGTCAAAATAAGAGAATCCTTTTTCATACTCGGTGCGCAAACCCTTACCGTAACCATCCCGTGTCAGGCGTACGCTGCGCGAGGAGGGCAAGCTGCTGGTGTTCGCGCCCAGACCAAACGCGCGCCGCCCGAGATGGTCGTAGAAAAAAAGACCCATGCGTATCATCCACGCCGGGCGCAGATGGCTCTCATGCGGCAATACGAACTCCAGCGGCCAGATGATGTGCGGCGCGATGCGCAACAGCACCTCGCGCTCAGCCAAGGCTTCCGCTACCAGGCGGAATTCGTAGTATTCGAGATAACGTAGACCGCCATGGATGAGCTTGGTCGACGCCGACGAAGTGGCGCCCGCCAGATCGCCGGCCTCGGCAACCAGCACACTCAAGCCGCGGCCGGCGGCATCGCGCGCAATGCCACAACCATTAATGCCACCGCCAATGATCGCTAAGTCGTAGTGCAACATGGCCTTACCTTAACGCAGTACCTACGGTATCTGTATGCCGCCAAGGTAAAACGCGCCCGCCTTCTGCGACTCTGAGAAAATGTCGCATTACTTCCATTCACGAAAGTCTCAAACCATGCACTGGACCCCACGCCGCGAAAAATTCCGTTCCTACCTTGCCGGCAACGCCTGCGTCATTCCCGCTTCGGTGTATGACCCGATCACCCTGCGTATCGCCGAGGATCTGGGTTACGAAGCGGGCATGCTGGGCGGCTCGGTGGCGTCGCTTGCGGTACTGGGCGCGCCCGATCTCATCACCTTGACGCTCTCGGAATTCGCTGGATTGATTTTGCGCATGAATCGCGCCGCCAACCTGCCGCTGGTGGTGGATGCCGATCATGGTTATGGCAATGCGCTGAACGTGCGCCGTACCGTTGAGGAATTGGAAACCGCCGGCGTCGCGGCCATGACTTTGGAGGACACGATGCTGCCCGCCGGTTTTGGCGACAAAGGCAAAGCGAAACTGGTGTCGATAGAGGAAGGCATCGGCAAAATGCGCGCCGCAGTGGAAGCGCGCCAAGACAAGGACCTAATGATTGTTGGCCGCACCAGCGCCGCTTCGATCACCAGCGTTGAGGATGCCATCGCCAGGGCCCGTGCTTACGAACAAGTGGGCGTGGATGCGATGTTCTTCATTGGTCTGGATACGCGCGAGAAACTCGATGCGGTCGCTGCTGCCATCAAACTGCCGATTTTTTTAGGCACGTTGAATCCGGAAATCAACGACAAGGAATACCTAGCCACGCGGCGCGTGCGCGTAGCGCTGACCGGGCATCCGACCTTCCCAGCGGCGGTGCAGGCCGCCTACAACATATTAAAAGCGCAGCGCGAAGGCACGCCTACCGGAAAACTCGCTGGCGTGGCGTCGAACGAGATGATGAAGAAATACACGCGCGATGCGGATTATGCGCGGTGGATGGAAAGTTATCTGCAAGGACGATAGCTTATTTTGCATACTATAATAGGTTATTAGTTATTTAATGCCTAATATATTATGCAAATTTTAGAACCAATCAACACGCTGACTCTTACCAAAGAACTTGGCCATCGAATCCGGATGGCTCGGACCCGGCGTCAATTGACGATCGCCGAACTCGCCGAAAAGGCGGGCATCAACCGCAACACGCTGGGCGCTTTAGAGAAAGGCAAACCCGGCGTGGCGATGAGCGCCTACATCACCTGCCTTTGGGTTATGGGTCTAGAGGGTACGCTTAACGCCGTCGCCAATCCCGATGCCGACTCGCATGGCAAAACGCTGGAGTCGGCGCGCCTGCCCAAGCGCGTTCGACACTCGCGCTCCAATGCCAACGAATATGACTTCTGAGAAGCAAGCCTACGTCTACATCCAACTTCCGGGAACGATGGAGACGGTGCCTGCCGCGTTGCTCAAAGTGGAAACTTCGCGCGACGGCTCGCGCGTCGGCCGCTTTCGCTACGGTGACCGCTATCTCGAACGCGCCGATGCGTTTGCCTTAGATCCGTTCGAGTTACCCCTGGACAAAACAGTGCGCGAGTTCACGAAACTGGGTGGACTTCCCGGTGCGGTACGCGATGCGGGCCCGGATTCCTGGGGACGCCGCGTTATCGAGAGCAAACTGCAACGTAGTCCTGCCGATTTTGATGAACTGGATTATCTATTGCACGGCCCGCAGGATGGCGCCGGCAATTTGGCTTTCGGCCTCGGCGCAACGCCGCCTGCGCCACTCCGACGGTACAACCGAACACACCAACTGGCCGAACTTATCGCCGCAGCGGAGTTGATCGAGGAAGGCCGGCGCGTGCCGGAATATGTTTTAGAGGGAATCGAACCCGGCACCTCGCTGGGCGGTGCCAGGCCCAAGGCCACGGTCGAAGACGATAACCGACTGTGGCTAGCCAAATTTCCCGAGAAGATGGATCGATTCAATATGCAGCGCGTGGAATTTGCCACGCTGCTTCTCGCGCGACGATGCGGCCTGGACGTATGCAATGCGCGGCTTGCGAACGTAGGCGGTCGAGACGTATTGATGCTCGAACGTTTCGATCGCCAACGTGCCGAAAATGGCTACTTGCGATTGGGCTTGGTAAGTGGCCTAACTATGCTTGGCGCCGAGGATAACTATCTTGACCGCGGTCGTTGGTCATACCCACTATTGGCCGACAACCTGCGCCGTTGGTCGGACAGGCCACAACGCGACTGCAGGGAACTATTTCGTCGCATGGTCTTCAATGCCGCCGTGACCAATAACGATGATCACCCGCGCAATCACGCCGCGATTCGCTCGGCGCGCGGCTGGCGGCTATCGCCAGCCTACGATCTCGTGCCCACTCCCGCAATCAGTCAGGAGCGGCGCGATTTAGCGTTGACGGTGGGCTCATTCGGGCGCATCGCCAGTATCTACAACCTGCTCTCCGAGAGTGGCCGGTTTGGATTGTCGATCGATGAGGCGCGCAAGGAAATTGAATCCATTGCTGTTGTTGTCAAAACCTGGCGGGAGATTTTTCATACGAGCGGTGTGGAAGCTCGCGACATTGAAACCGTTGCCGGAGCATTCCTGCCGGCCTGCTTCTTTTTCGAATCGGCGCTAGATAACTAAGCCTTACCCCCAAAGCTGTTTGGTCGCCAACTTCGCCCCCTCAGCCATCGAGTCTAGCTTCGCCCACACCACGCTCGGGTACACGTCAATGCGCCCGGCGAAGGTGCCAAAGCCGCAGTCGGTGCCGGCAATCACGTTCTCGCGCCCCACCACGCTTGCGTAACGGCAGATGCGATCGGCAACTACTTCGGGATGCTCGACAAAATTGGAGGTGGAATCGAGCACGCCGGGAATTAAAAGCTTACCCGGCGGCAATTTCACCTCCTTCCAAATTTTCCATTCGTGTTCGTGACGCGGGTTGGCGCCTTCGAAGGAAATGGCGCTGGCGCGCGATTTCAATACCGGGCCGATGATTTCTTTCAAGGGAATATCCTCGGTATGCGGCCCGTTGTAATTGCCCCAGCACAGGTGCAAGCGCAGTTGTTCGGGTGGCACATCGCGCGTGGCTTCATCCAAAACCTCCAGATGCAGTTCCACCATGGTGATGAATTGTGCAAGCGTTAAATCGGGGAATTGGCTATTCCATCCGGAACCCAGATCGGGGCAATCCACTTGTAAAACGAAACCTGCCTTGGCGATGGCGGTGTATTCATCGTGCAGCACCGCCCCTAGAGCGCGAATGTAGGCCTCATGGCTCGGGTAGTACTCGTTGCCCAAAAAACGCGACGCCTGCCCAGGCGATACCGAGGTCATGAAAAAATCCTCGGCCGGATGCGCAGTTCTCGCGGCTTTGAGATCGGCGATTTCGCGTTCGACTGAGGCAAAATCCTTCCACGCGATCGGGCCGACGCAGTTGGGGCGCGTGACGAACGTGGGGCCAAGGCCACCACGCGCCGCGGCGAAATCGGGGAAGGCTTTGGCTTCGCGCGAGGGCAAGCGACCCGACGCGATGCCGCCGGCGTAACCGGTGAAGCGATCCTTAATATAGGTGGAGTAGTCGCTCTTGCCTTGCTCGCCGTCGTTGACTACATCGACGCCAACCTCGGTTTGCTTGCGCACAATTTCGGCGGTTGCGGACTTGGCGCGCGCGTACAGACTATTGATATCGGCAAGCTTGCCCTCCTCGCGCGCCTTGATGAGTGCGAGCAAATCATCGGGGCGCGGTAGGCTGCCGGTGTGTGTGGTGAGGATTCGGTTGGTGCTGCGTTTCATGGGGCGTGCCTTTTTAGTTTCTAAATTTCTTCTTCGCTATAAACTTGGCCAAGCGCATCGCTTTTCAATTCTTGGGCTTTTTCTGCGCTTCCTGCATCGCCTTGTACGCTTCGATCTTGCCATTCACCAAATCCAGAATCAACGACAACTGGAACTCAATCGCCTCCTGCATCTCAGCCGTCATGTGATCGGATATCGCCGCATCCAGGCCCGGTATCGTCCAGGTGCGGATGTGGTCGCGCAGACTGTCGGCGAATTGTTTGGCTGCGGGCCCGGCTTCCACGCCGAAGCGCTCGCCAAACATCGACGCATACAAATTGGCCACCATGTATTGAATGGCGATGAGTTCGGCTTTGGTCTTGAGAATTTCGCTGTCCATGGGCTCCTGCGCGCTGATGAAGTTATAAAGCGGCGAAGATTAGCAGGGTAAGCATCACGCCGAGTAATCGTCAGGCGCATGACCAGCATCGCTTACGATTTCGATGACAAGGAATCCGGCGCGCAAACTTGGCGATTTCAGATAGACCACTTAAGATCGCGGCTCGTTGTCGATTCAGGGGATGAATGTGTCGAAATTATTGGCGATGCGCGGAATCCGGAAAAATGGAGAACTCAGGTTTAGCATCTGGACGATGCGCGCCGAAATCCGCGTCGCCAATGGCCGGGGCACACCGGTAATACAGGGATCTAACTGATGGCTTCGGTGCAGAACGCGCCAGTAGACAGGCTGCAACGGTCGCTGGCCGGCTTTGCCTGCGGCGTCAGCTTAAGTTTGACGCCGCAGATCACGCGTGGCGCCAAAGTCGCGCTCATGGATACGCTGGCCGTGGCATTGGGGGCGCTGCGCCACCCCGCCGCGCTTGCAGCACGACGCTACGCCCGTATTTCCGCGGTCCCTAGCGGTGCAACCGTGTGGGGCAGTGGCACGCTGGTCACCGCCGAATGCGCGGCGCTCGTCAATGGCGTACCGCTGCGCGGATACGATTACAACGATCTCTACAGTAACAAGGCGGGAGGGCATCCGAGCGACATGATTCCTGGCCTCATCGCCCTGGCCGAATGGCGCAAGCTCTCCGGTTCACGGCTGCTTGAGGCCATCGCGCTGGGATATGACATTACGGTCAATCTGTTTGACACCCTGGACAACCACGGCGGCGGATGGGATTACCCGACTACCGTGATGGTGGGTACCACCTGCGCCGCTGCCCGCCTGTTGGGTCTTAGCGAGGCAACAACCCGAGAAGCCCTGGCAATTGCGGTAACGCCTCATTTCGCGAGCCTCGAAGCGGAGTCCTCAGAGCTCAATTCCCGCGGCGATCTGACCCTGTGGAAACGCTTCAATGGTAGCGATGCAACGCGGCAGGCGGTGTATGCCTGCCTGCTTGCAGAGTGCGGCGTGGAGGGCGTGGTGCGCCCATTCGAAGGCAAGCACGGGTTTCTCAAAAAATACGGCAGTGGGGTAGTTGATCTGGACGCGCTTTTTCAACGTCTCGATGCCGGCCTGCTGCGCGGCAATATCAATAGTGTGGTGTTCAAACGCTGGCCGGTCGGCTCGCGGGGTCAAAGCGCCATTCAGGCGGCGCTCGAAGCGCGCGGCAGTATCGACAACGTGGAACAAATTAAATTTATCAAAATCTTCTGCGACGACGCGGCATACGACCATCTAGTGCGCAGCCGCGAAGACCCCTGGCAGCCAAATTCCCGCGAAACCGCGGACCATTCCCTGCCCTACATCGTTGCGACGGCGGTCCTTGACGGATTCGTCAGGGTCGAATCGTTTGATTTGGAGCGTGTGCTGGACGCAAAGCGGCGGCAATTCCTCATCGACAAAGTCACTGCGGAACCTTGTGCGGAACTCGCAGGAGGGGCGAAAAAAGGCTTCCTCGCGCGCGTAGAGATCGTCGATGCCAAGGGCCAGCTACATATTGGTGCGGCGATGGCGCCACCCGGTCATCCCAATCAACCGTTTTCGGATGCCGAATTCGAACAAAAACTGGTTGAGAATGTCGCTCCGTTGTTCGGAGAGAAACGTGCGAACGAAATAATCCAAGCGGTCTGGTCAATTGAAACCATGCATGATCTGGGTCAATTGACACGCCTCTGCGTATTGCAACAACCCGATTCGATCGATCTGGAATAAATCGACTCCTTTAGATTCGACCTGTCATTCCACTGCCATAGGACAAATCATGAAAAAACTTTTTGCATTCCCCATACTTGCCGGATCGCTGCTGGTCTCTTGCGCCTGGGCGCAGGACTTTCCGCTCAAACCGCTGCGATTCGTGGTGCCGTTTACCAATGGCACCGGCATGGACACCATCGCACGCCTAATCGGCCCCCGGTTCAGCGAAAAATTCGGTCAGCCGGTGGTGGTGGAGAATCGCTTGGGAGTGTCCGGTCACCTGGGCGCCCAGATGGTTGCCAAGTCGCCCGCCGATGGTCACACGCTGGTGGTCACCGCGCGCAATATTTCCATCACCGCATCGCTTTATGCGTCGCCCGAATTCGATGCCATGAAAGATCTCACCCCGGTGATCATTGCCGGCTGGGGAACAACCACGCTGGTCACCGGTGGCAAATCCAAGTTCAATACACTGGGTGAATTGATCGCAAGCGCAAAAGCCAATCCGGGCAAACTGAATTTTGCTTCGGCGGGCGTCGGTTCACCATCGCACTTCGCTTTGGAGAGCTTCATGCAGGCAACGAGCACGCAGTTTTTGCACGTTCCCTACAAAGGCACCGCGCCGGTGGTCACGGCCTTGTTGTCCGGTGAGGTGGATGTGGCGCTGCTGGCGAGCCACACGCTGGTACCGCAGGTCACCCAGGGGATTCTCAAGACCATTGCCGCGGCCAGTCAGACACGCAATCGTTCCTTTCCCAATTTGCAATCCTTTGGCGAACAAGGTGTAAAGAATTTCAGCGACGAGGGGTGGTATGGCTTTCTCGCCCCCACGGGCACGCCGAAAAACATCATCCAAAAACTGAATAACGAATTTCGCGCCATCCTGCTGCAGCCTGATGTCAAGGCGCCGCTGGAGAAAATTGGTCTTGAAGTGCGCCCCTCCACGCCCGAAGAAATGGGGCAGCAGATTCTGAAGGAATTCACCACCTTCGCCGAGATCATCAAGAAAAATAACATCAAGGGCGAATGATGAGTGAGTTCAAAGATGCCGCGGTAGTTGTTGTTGGGGGTCACCTCGGCGTAGGCCCCGCAGTAGTGAGCGCGTTTGTCGATCAGGGCGCACGCGTGGCCGTGGGCATGCTTGGCGGGGCGAGCGCCAATCTGCCCGGTGCAACCCATCTACCCGTGGACCTTGCCGATAGGCATTCGATCAATGGCTTTTTTGATGCCTGCGAGAAATCACTCGGCGGTCTTGCCATCATGGTCATGGTCGCGCCGCCAGTGAAAACCAAGAATGCGCTGGACTTCACCGACGCGGAGTATCGCCATGTCATCGAGCAGGAACTTACCGGGCCGATTTTCTGCATTCTCGATGCGGCCCGGCGCATGAGCGTGCGCGGGTTCGGACGCATCATTTCCTTTTCTTCTATGTCAGGCAAAACCGGCGTGCACAAGCATGTCGCACCCTATGCCGCAGCCAAGGGCGGTCTGATTACCTTTTCACGCTCGCTTGCGGCGGAATTGGCGCCAAACGGGGTGACGGTCAACGTGATCGCCACCTCGCTCTTCGATATTCAGGTCGCCGGCCATTCGCCCGAAAAAATGGTCGAAACGCTCAAGGGTATTCCGGTGGGACGTGTCGGTCGATCCGAAGAGGCGGCGCATGCGGTCTTGTTTCTCGCCTCGCGCAATGCAGGCTACGTCACGGGCGAAACCATGAGCCTGTCCGGCGGCCGGTTCATGGATTAAGTGAAAGTCGAGGGAGATTAAACCATGCTGCAAACGCAACCACCCCACCTAACGCGCGAGCCAGTCGCACAGGGCAGCGAATCGCCGCTAGTCATGCAGGCGCCGCTAAAGTTCAGGGTGCACACCCGTGCCTATACCAGTGCCGCGATATTCCAGGAGGAAATGGAACGCGTTTTTTCGGCAACCTGGGTGTATGTAGCTCACGTCAGCGAAATCCCAAACCCAGGCGATTTCAAAACCACGCACGTTGGCTTGCAGCCGGTCATTCTGACGCGCGGCCCCGATAATTCATTCCATGTCATGGTGAATCGCTGCGTGCATCGTGGTTCGGTGGTGTGCCGCGAAGCGCGCGGCAATGCCCGCGAATTCAGCTGCCCCTACCACGGCTGGGTCTACGACACCACCGGCAAACTCATGGGGGTTTCCGAGCGACGCGACCAGGGCAGTTACGGCGAGAATTTCGAGCCTCCCGACGGGCTTTACCGCCTGCCAAGAGTGGACAGTTATCGCGGCATGATATTCGCCAGCTTTAACGCGGCGGTGCCGCCGCTGCTTGAATTTCTCGGGCGCGCGAAGAACATTATCGACCGCAAGTTTAACTTGTCGCCCATTGGCGAAATCGCGATTAAGTCGCGGCCCTATGTTTCGCGCTACAAGGCCAACTGGAAATTCCAGTACGAGAATCTGGTTGACCCCTATCATTTCATGCATACCCACAAGGGTTTCGTACAGTTGCAATTCAAGTATGGCGACTCCACCGGCGATTTCGGCGTTCACAAAGGCGGGTCGGTCAAGGACATGCGCGCGATTCGCCTACGTGGGGCCTCCTGGAGCTGTAAGTACGGCCATGCCGTGCTGGAAAAGCCAGCGCCCTCGCCCGAACCCTTTCTCAATGGTGATTACGCCGGCTTCTACGCCACGCTAAAGGCACAGCACGGTGACGAAGAGTTCCTAAAAATCGCCGGCCAGGGCTCGACCGCGGTGTTTCCGAATCTGGGCATGATCCATCAACAGATTCGCGTGTGGCGCCCTATCGCCGTGGATCTGACCGAAGTGACCGTGTATCCCTACGAAATTGTCGGCGCTCCCGACAGTTATAACGAAGGCATGTTGCGCAGTCAGGAACGTTTCTATGGCCCGGCCGGATATGGCCAGGCCGATGACGTGGAAATTTTTTCCCTCAACCAGCAGGGTCTGGCCGGTACCGCGCTGGAATGGCTGATTCTGGAGCGCGGCATCGAGACCGACGTCCAGGTTGAGGATGGCGATTATCGCGGCATGCCGGCAAGTGAAGCGCCTCAGCGTGCACTATGGCGCGAGTGGCAACGCCTCATGGCAGGAGCCCGGTGATGGCGCATCCAGCGGTGACGCGCACGCAGGCAGAAGACCTGTTGTTCCACGAAGCTCGGCTCCTCGATGATCGGCGTCTGGAGGAGTGGCTCACCTTGTATACCGACGATGCGCTGTATTGGGTGCCCATCGACGAATCCACGCCGGTCGCGGCGAATGCCTCGCTCATCTACGACAACGCCATGCGCAGGCAAGAGCGGGTAGACCACTATTTGCACAATGTGTTTCCATCCCAATCGCCCTGCTCGCGCACCATTCACGCGATTAGCAATGTCATCGTTGAAGCCGATGGCGCCAATGCCAAGGTCAGATCCACGCAGGTGATCTATGAAATGCGCACCGGCGACTTTACCCAGGTCGGTCTTGGCGAGGTGCAGTCCCTGCCGGCCATCGTCGAACACCAGTTGCGGCAAGTCGATGGCGTCTTGAAGATCGCGCAAAAAAAGATTCTTCTCATCCACCGCGACACCTGGCAAGGCAACCTGATGTTCATGCTTTAGCCGCGCCGCGCGCTGCCTGCCTCACAGGGCGGTCTGCTATGCTTCGCGCGTTTTTGGGCGGCTTGCAACCCCGACATCCCGCGCCACAGGCGCGGGCACTCCAAAGGTAACTACACACATGGAATTGAGCGCCCGGCTGGGCATGCCAGCGAAAGAAACGAAAATAGTCGGGCTGATCTGCGCCGGGCATTTCTTCAGCCATTTCCACATGCTGCTGGTGCCGCCGTTGTTTCCGGTGTTGCGCGAGATCTACGGCGTAGGCTTTACCGAAATGGGGTTCGCGGTGTCCTGCTTTTCGGTGGCCAGTGGCTTCTCGCAAATTCCCATCGGCTTTTTGGTGGATCGCTATGGGGCGAAAAACATTCTGATCGCGGGACTGGCGATTGAATCCATCGCCATCGGCCTGATCGGCGTATTTCCATTTTACGGTGCGCTGGTTGCGCTGATGCTTGCAGCCGGTTTCGCGAATTCGGTGTTTCATCCCGCCGATTACACGATTCTTAATGTTGCGGTCGACAAATCGCGCATCGGCCGGATCTTTTCCTTTCACACCTTTACTGGATACCTTGGCGATGCACTGGGCCCGGTGACGATTTTGTTGCTCGCGGCATTGTTTGATTGGCGGGTAGCAATGTTTCTATGCGGCTTTGCCGGCCTGTTGACGGCCGCGCTGTTGTGGGCGAACGGCGAACTACTGGATGATCCCGCGGCGGCGAAACCCAAAGTCACCGTGGCCGACGCGGGTGCAAAGCCGGCATTGAGCGGTGCCGCGTTGCTCTTTAGCCTGCCCATCTTGATGGGGTTCCTGTTTTTCGCGGTGATGTCGATCTCTAACGGCGGCATCCGCACCTTCGGCGTATCTGCGTTGCATGAGCTCTACCAATTTCCCCTGGGCTCGGCTGGCTTCGTGATTTCCGTTTATTTGTTTGCCGCGCCGCTCGGGGTGCTTGCCGGTGGTTTGGTCGCCGACCGCATCCAACGCCAGGATGTGGTGGCCGCGCTTTGCATTCTGCTGATTGCCTCCTGTGTATTCGCCATCGCGATATTTGATCCGCCCTTGGTTGTGATTGGCATATTGCTCGCCATTGCCGGACTGGCAAATGGTTTCCTTGCGCCGGCGCGCGACATGATCGTTCGCTCGCTCGCCCCACCCGGCTCGATGGGCAAGGTATTTGGATTTGTCTCCTCGGGTTTTGCGCTCGCAGGCATCGTCGGGCCGGTACTCTACGGCTGGATACTGGATCACTCCGATCCACGCAATGTTTTCTGGGTCAGTGGATTTGTCGCGCTCGCTACCATCGTGACAGTGCTGGGCACCGGCAGTGTCAGCCGGCGCGCAGCCGCGGCCCGCTAACACTTCGTTGCCAATCCCTGGAGGCGTGTGGGTTTGGTTTTTTTGGTAACTATTTTTTCACCAGGCAAATTCCATGACGACATTCAAAGGAAGAAGAGAAGACCCGCGTTTGCTCACCGGCAAGGGGACCTACACCTCGGATTGCAATCTGCCCGGTCAGTTGCACGGCGTGTTTGTGCGCTCGGATCGCGCGCACGCGAAGCTCCTCAAAGTTGACGCCGCCGACGCGCTCAAGGCGCCAGGCGTGCGCGCGGTGCTCACCGGCGAGAGTATCGCGCCGGCCAATCTTAAACGCCTGCAACCGCTGGTGGCTTATCCCGGTCGCGGCGGAATGAAAATCATTGTTCCCGATCGCCCGGCCCTGGCGCGTGGCAAGGTGCGTTACGTGGGCGAGGCGGTGGCGCTGGTGATTGCCGAATCCGCCCATGCCGCGCTCTCGGCGACGGAATTGGTAAGTGTTGACTATGACGATTTGCCCGCCGTGATCGGCGTGGATCGCGCGCTCGCGCCGGGCGCCACGTTGGTTCACGACGAAATTCCCAGCAATGTGTGTTTTGAGTTTGATTACGGCGATGAGAAGAAAACCGCCGAGATCATCGCCAGCGCCGACCATGTGGTGAAAGTCACCATGGAAAGCCCGCGCGTGGCGCCCACGCCGATGGAACCGCGCGCCGTGTTGGCCTCCTACGATGCGAACACCGAGACGTATTCGATCCGCTGCGAGCATCAAGGGGCGAACGCCATGAGCGAGGCGCTCGCTGCCACGCTCGGAACCACACCCAATAAGGTGCGCGTGGAATTTACCGACATCGGTGGCGCGTTTGGCGCGCGCACCGCGCCCTACCCCGAGTACGGCGTGTTGCTGCATGCCGCCAAGGTGGTGGGCGCACCGGTGAAGTGGGTGTCAACTCGCTCGGAAGATTTTTTGAACGACGGTCACGGCCGCGCCATGTGGTTGACCGGTGAATTGGCAATGGATATGTCGGGCAAGTTCCTGGCGATCCGCACCGACTGGCGCTCGGAGTCCGGCGCTTATCTCACCCAAGCCGGCGCGCTGACCAACACCGGCAACGGCAAAACCATCGGCCCCGGCGCCTACCGCGTCGAAGCGATGTACGGGCGCCAACGCCAGATCATGACCAACACCGCGCCCACCGAGGCGTTTCGCGGTGCTGGGCGGCCCGAGGCGGTATATGTAGTGGAACGGCTGGTGGAAGAAGCGGCGGTGCTGCTCAAAATGGACCCACTTGAGTTGCGGAAGAAAAACGTCATCCCACGTGAGGCCATGCCCTACACCAGCGCCACGGGCACGGTGTTCGACAGTGGCGATTATGCTGGCATGATTGAGAAGGCCATCCTAAGTGCGGGATGGAAAAGCTTTGCTGACCGACGCGCTGATTCGGCTTCGCGTGGAAAATTACGCGGATTAGGTGCCTCCGTATTCGTCGAGCCTGCCGGTGGGGGCGGTTTGGCGAAAGACCAGGTGGCGGTGTTATTTGCCAAGGACGGCAAGAATTCAGGTGACGGCGCGCCCGGCGACATCCAGCTCTATATGGCGGCCGGCGCGAGCGGCCAGAGCCACGAGACCATCTTTCCGGAGATGGTGGGCGAGTGGCTGGGGATCGATGCGAACAAGATTGTGCTTCGCGCCGGCGACCCGGATGGCCCCGCCTTGATCGGCGGCGCGGCCATTGGTTCGCGCACCACGCTTGCCCAAGGCAGCGCCTTCCGCCATGCCTCCACCGAAATCATCAAGAAGGGCCTCGATCTTGCGGCCCAAGACCTGGAAACCCCCGCCTCCGACATCGAGTTTCGCGACGGGCGTTACGTGGTGAAAGGCACCGACCGGGCCATTACGATGTCGGAGATCATTGTCAAACACCGCCCCGGCTCCGGTCCACATCCCTTGGATACGATTGGCGAGAACCCGGCGCTACGCACCTTTCCCACCGGCGTGCACATCTGCGAAGTCGAGATCGACGCCGAAACCGGCGAAGGCGAGATCCTTGCCTACACCGCAGTGGACGACATCGGCCGCGCGATCAATCACGCGATGGCGGAGGGCCAGGTACATGGCGGCGTGATGCAAAGCGCCGGTCACGTGTTCGGCGAGCAGTGTCTCTATGACCCCGAAACCGGGCAATTACTCACCGGCAGTTTCATGGACTACATCATGCCCAGGGCCGATCTGGTGCAGGAGTTTCGCGTGCTCGACCACTCCGTGCCCAGCCCCAACAACATCCTCGGCGCCAAGGGCGCGGGCGAAGCCGGCACCACTGGTGGGCTGCCAGCCTGCATGAACGCGGTGCTGGATGCGTTGCGCCCGGCAGGCGTCAAGCACTTCGATCTACCCGCGACACCGGACCGGATCTGGCACGCCTTGCAGCAGGCGCTGCCAAATAAATAGGGGTACGTCCCCGGTTTTCCACATCGCGTCCCTATAATCAGCGCCTCAAGCTCGCCGCTCCCGGCGGGTAAGTACCGTAGCGGAGGCGCCGATGAAGTTCAGATTTCCCGTAGTCATCATCGATGAGGATTTCCGCTCGGAAAACGCCAGTGGCCTGGGTATCCGCGGCGTGGCCAAGGCGATCGAAGAAGAAGGCATGGAGGTGCTGGGGGTCACGAGTTATGGTGACCTTTCGCAATTCGCGCAACAACAAAGCCGCGCTTCGGCGTTTATTCTCTCGATCGACGATGAAGAGTTCACGCCGGGACCAGAGCTCGATCCTGCCGTGGTGAATCTTCGCACCTTCATCGAAGAAATTCGCTTTAAAAATGCCGAGATCCCGATCTACCTCTATGGTGAGACGCGCACTTCGCGGCATATCCCCAATGACATTCTGCGCGAGCTGCATGGCTTCATTCACATGTATGAGGAAACCCCTGAGTTTCTCGCGCGTCACATCATCCGCGAGGCAAAGTCGTACCTCGATTCACTGGCACCGCCGTTTTTTCGCGCGCTGGTGCATTACGCGCAGGATGGCTCCTATTCCTGGCATTGCCCTGGGCATTCGGGCGGCGTGGCATTTTTAAAGTCCCCTA
>JBJXEY010000206.1:0-39299 GCA_046153355.1 Burkholderiales bacterium | reverse complement strand
CTCCGCGCCCAAGGACTCTTCCTGCACCGCTAGCGCCTTGCGGTAGAGTTCCTCGGTCTCAGTGAATACGCGCACCTGATCTCGCGCCCGGGCGCGTTGCTCGGAAGGCGCCAATTGCTCGTCCTTGCCCTGCTCAAAGAGCACATTGGCTAGATTATTCAGACTGGTCGCGGTGTCAGGATGGCCAGGCCCCAATACTTTCATGCGAATCGCCAAAGCGCGTCGATGCACTTGTTCGGCTTCGGCGAATTTGCCCTGCAGGTATAGCACGTTGCCCAAATTAGAAACGCTGGTGGCGGTCAAGGCATGTTCGGCGCCGACCGCTTTTTCGTGAATCTGCACCACGCGTTGTTGCAAGGATTCGGCCTCGCGATACTGTCCCTTGGCGGCCAGATCATTGGCGCGGTTGCTCAAGGCCTGCGGATCATCGCCGCCGCCTTGCGATGCGCCCGCCGCGATATTCGCCGAATCGCCAAACTTACCTTGCGCGTCCAGCACGCGGCCAAGATTAGACATGGTTGTAGCGGTGTCGGCGTGATCCGAACCGCGAAGTTTTCGCAAAATCGCCAATGACCGCTGCAATAACAACTCAGCGCCGCGAAAATCACCAGTTTTCTCCAACACCAGTGCCAAATTATTTAGGCCCGACGCCGTCTGCGGCGCCTCCGGACCTACTCGCGTCTCGTAAAGGTTCAACGCCTGCCGAAACTGCCCCTCCGCATCCGCGTATCGACCTTGCTTGAAAAACACCGAACCGAGAATCGAATAGCTGGCGGCAATGTTGGGGTGTTCAGGATGGAAAACTTTCGTTGCTTCGTCCAACAACGCGCGCCCCGCGGCTTCGGCGGCGGCAAAGCTTCCCTTGGCTAAGTTGTCTTCGGCCAGATCTGCAAGCTCGTTCCAACGGCGGTCATCGACCGCAGGCGCTTGCTGTTGAACGGCGGGCGCCTGGACAGCGGGCTTGGCAGGCGGTTTGGCCGAGGGTTTGGGGCTTGGCGATTGGGCCAACGCAACGTTAAAAGACATCGCGAAAATCAAGGGCAATACTGCGGTCAAGCGACTGTATTGCCGCGACAAGTCAAATATTGAGTCAAACAAATAGGATGGCAATAAGCGAATCATGGCGACCGATTATACGGTTGACGCGGGCGATGCCTCACCCTGTCAACACCGCCAAACGTGCGAAATTGCCGCAATCAGACGCGTTGCAACGCAATCAATACGCTGCAAGGGGATATATCCAGAAGCGTTTTCCCCACCGAACCGCGCCACCAACGGCTGGCAATGGAAGTTTTCTGGCTATGCCCGACGATAATCAGGTCTACCTTCAACGCCGAGGCAAGCCGCGAAATTTCTTCCACCGGCTCGCCCACCGCCAGATGCCCGGTCGCTTGGTAGCCTTGCGACTTCAGTTGCGCGATGCCTTCGTCGAGCACTTCTTGCGCACGCTTTTTCTCGTCCTCCATCAACTCCTCGGGCAAAAAGCCCTCGGTGAGGAACATGCTCGAGGGCATGCCCGCCACGGCCAAAAGATGCGTTTCCGCCTTGGTGAAAGAGGCGACTTCCGCACAGGAAAGCAGAGCCGTCTTACCCTCAAGCGAACCGTTATAGGCCAACAAAATTTTCTGAAACATCGCGCACCTCCCGCAAAAGTGTCGCGGCTCCAGTGAGCCGGGTACCGCAGCCCCAATGGACAGTTGCCCATTAAAGCCGAATCTTGCGGTACAGCTTGCCCAATTCCCATCGCCACGTCAAACGAAAAAATGGCTTGTTTGGGATTGGCGAAAATTCTGTTTGACAATGCTGCAGCGCTACAATTCGTCTCTTTGGCGAGATTCTCCACCATGAACCCACCCAACACGCCACGCAAAGCGCAATTTAACTGGCAAGACCCGCTTCTTCTGGAGCAACAACTCACCGAACAGGAGCGTTTGGTGCGCGACGCCGCGCAAAGCTATGCCCACGACAAACTGACTCCCAGGGTATTGGAAGCGTTTCGCCATGAGAAATACGAAACTGCCGAAATCTATAAAGAAATGGGCGAATTGGGACTGCTAGGCGCCACGCTTCCTGCGGAATATGGCGGCGCGGGTCTGGGTTATGTCGCTTATGGGTTGATCGCGCGCGAGGTGGAGCGCATCGATTCGGGCTACCGCTCGATGATGTCGGTGCAAAGTTCCCTGGTGATTTTGCCGATATATACCTTTGGTAGCGATGCGCAAAAAAATAAATATCTAGCCAAACTTGCCAGCGGTGCATGGATCGGATGTTTTGGCTTAACCGAACCCAACCACGGCTCCGACCCGCAAAGCATGATCACCCGAGCCAAAAAAGTCCCCGGTGGCTATAGCCTTTCCGGCGCGAAAATGTGGATCAGCAACGCCCCCGTAGCCGATGTCTTCATTATTTGGGCGAAAACCGAAGATGACATCGTGCGCGGCTTCATCATCGACAAAGGCGCCAAGGGGTTGAGCGCGCCAGTGATACATGGAAAGGTGGGCCTGCGTACCTCGATGACCGGTGAAGTGGTGATGGATAACGTGTTCGTGCCAGAAGAAAACCTACTGCCGGGCGTACAAGGTCTCAAAGGGCCTTTCACCTGCCTCAACTCAGCACGCTACGGCATAGCTTGGGGGGCATTGGGCGCGGCCGAAGATTGCTGGCACCGGGCGCGGCAATACGTGTTGGATCGCAAACAGTTTGGCCGTCCGCTCGCAGCCAATCAATTGATCCAGAAAAAATTGGCCGACATGCAGACCGAAATTACCTTGGGTCTTCAAGCGTGCCTCCGGTTTGGCCGTATGAAAGAAGAAGGCACGGACTCCCCGGAAATTACGTCAATCATGAAACGCAACTCATGCGGCAAGTCGCTGGATATCGCGCGCATGGCGAGGGATATGCTGGGTGGAAATGGCATTTCGGATGAATTCGGCATCGCTCGCCACCTGGTGAATCTGGAAGTGGTCAACACCTATGAGGGCACGCACGATATCCACGCACTAATTCTGGGCCGAGCGCAAACCGGCATACAAGCGTTTAACTGAGCGCGTCGCGCGCAAAACCGGAAAAGCAAAGTCATCACACGCGAAGCCTGCGTACAGCTTTGGCAACCACCTGGTTCGCGGTTTCCGGTATGCTTTATACAATGGAAACGGCAAACGACCTCGCGGTCCGGCCCCACACGAAATAAAGAAAGGAAGCCGACCAATGAAGCAATGGCAGAACGCGGCGCTGATGATTGTCGGCTTATTCGGTTGCAGCGCGGCGATTGCGCAATCACCGCAGGGTAAGACCGAACCCGACTCGGTGATCCTGGTGGCCTCGCCGGGATTACGCGACGCCGATTACCGCCAGACTGTGGTCATCGTGGTGCCAGTGGAAAATGATCGTCACATCGGCGTGATCGTCAATCGGCCCACGCGGCGCACCTTATCGAGCCTCTTCCCCGAACACCAACCTTCGAAAAAAGTTTCCGAGCCGGTGTTCTTTGGCGGCCCCATGTCGCGCGGTGCCGTAGTCGCCGTGGTCAAAAGCGAAAAAGACCCTGGCAAAGGCACCATCGGCCTCACCAAGGATATGTTCCTTGCCATGACCGTGAACATCGTCGACAAAGTCATCGAAGACATGCCCAACGACGCGCGCTACTACGTGGGTTATATCGTTTGGCGGCCGGGCGAATTGCGCGCCGAGATCGACCGCAAAGTGTGGAACGTGGTCAACGCCAGCCCCGATGTGGTGTTCCGCAAGGACACTACCAACCTGTGGGAAGAGTTATCCCGCATGGCGCGGGCGATTACGGCTTCGTTGGATGGACCGTGGCTCACGGAAATCACGCCGACACATCCGTAATCGGTTTTCCCCTGGGACGCGCGAGCCTGGTTGGCCGATAGCGTTCATTTTAGGATTACCCAGTGTCCACCCTTGTCGCCGCCGTGCCTTCGAATTCGGCCCAATGCCTTGAGTTTTTCCAGATGGTATTTCACTCCACTTTCTGAAATACCGCCGACTTCTTCCGCGATTTCTCGCCTACTTAACCCCGGATTCCGCGCAACCACGGCGAGAATTTTCTGGGTAGTTTTCTGGGTAGTTTTCTGGGTAGTTTTCTGGGTAGTTTTCTGGGTAGTTTTCTGGGTAGTTTTCTGGATAGTTACTTCATCTGTGCCTGGGTCGGTGGTCTCTGGTTTGATTAATCCCAAGTCGGCTTGCCAAGTCTATCGGAGACTATTTCTATGGCAATTCCTCATCATTACTCATTACTGGCGTGCATTGAAATTGTTTTTTAATTCTATTAATGGAATTAAACTGATAAGAACTATACTTTCAGCGTGGTTTGCGTTTCCCGCAACCACCGCTCCACTCTGAAGCGCAGTTCATCGCGCGCAGCAGCTTGCATTGGAATGGGATCGAAGCGCAGTCGGTAGTGCAGTACGGCGATAACGCGCAATTCCTCCACACGCAGTTCACCCCGTTGTGCCGCATCGCCCTGAACTGCGTCGCGCGCTGCCGCGCTAGACCGCGCAATGCGCGCCAACCATTCTGAAACTGGCTCTGACCGATTGCGACCCAAACTGTTTGCGGCAAGCAGCGCCTCAATCCGGTAGAACTCCGAATCCGCGCCGGAGACAACTGCCGCCACTTGTGGCCCCCGCGTCTCGCCCGCAGTGCGCTTCGCCGGCCGCCGCAAGATGCTCCACGCGAGCCCCGCGAACAGCAACACAAGCAATCCGATCAATACTGGCCGCGGTATCGAATCGTCCTCCGAAGTCTGATACCGCCCCCAGGTGAATTTCAACCATGACCAGGCATCGCTCAAGGTTTCCCAGGCGCTGCCCTTGCCTGATTCGATAGCGAACCATTGCGGCGGCGTGGTGTCAATATCCACCCATTGCCCGCCGATCCAGGCGCGCGTCCAGGCGTGCGCGTGGCGTTCGCGCACCAGGTAATCCTCGCCCCCGCTTTTCTCCTGCACTGAAAATCCAGTGGCGTAACGCGCGGCAATGCCCGCCTCGCGTAACAGCAAGGTGGTGGCGCTAGCGAAATATTCGCAATGCCCGGCGCGCGTGCGCGTGAGAAACGCCGAGAGCGGTGTGGGCGCGAACGGCGAGGAGGCTTCGATCCAGGTGGTGTAGCGAAAGTTGTCGAGAAAAAAACGTTCGATTTTTCGTTTTGCCTCGATGGGGTCGAGACCGTGCAAGCTCAGTTCATCAGCCAAAGCTTTAAGCGTTTCTTGTTCGCGCGCCGGCACATGATAGTCAGTATCGGTGGGAGGGCTTTCAATCAATGCGCCCGAGCCACGATGCGCGCGATAGCGAATGAACCCGCCAGCGGTTTCGATGTTGGTCGCACCCATGCGACTGCGGCGCAATTCGGAGGGCTGCAATCCATCCAGATGTACGGTTCCCGTGGGCAGCGAAGCGATGGTCTTGCCGCCGCGAGCGTATTCGAGCATTTCGATGGCCTGTTCGCGCCGAAGCGGCTTTACGGTGGATCTATTGGCACCGTCGGAGACAGCCTCGGAGGGTTTACCGGCGACGCCGGCGTCGGCGTCGGCATCGACATCATGACGCGTTGCATCGCGCAACGACCACCCATTGGCCGCATCGCCGGTCAAAGGATCGAATATCGGCGGCCTGGCCACCCAGCTTGGTGAGGAAAATACGTTGTAGCTGGCGCGATGTAGTAGTAGCGGCGTGCGCTGGCCCTCGGGCAGGCGCACGCGCAGCAGCACGCGCTCGGATTGTTTCAACTCGCCAATATGACCAATGTCGGTGTGGGTGCGAAATGGATTGGTATTGACCGAACGGCTGATCATCTCGCCCACCCACTCGGTCAAGGCGCTTTGAAATTGGTTGAGCGCGACATGCCCCGCATAACCCATGATGCTGGCGACGATCAACATGGCAAACGGCACGATGCGGTGGTAGCGGCGCGAGCGCAGATTCCACAGGGACCAGGCCGCCAACATCGCCGCACCGGCATAGAACATTTCGTCGCGCACATTGGCGGTGGCTGCCGCCAATACACACGCGATCACGTAGATGAAACCGAAATCCACTTTAAGCCCGGTGTCAGGCCGTGCGCGAAGGGTGATGAACAGCACCGACAAATCAAGCGGTGTTCGCGTGAGGTAGGCCTGCGTCAGCGCAAGTGGCGCAAGTGTCAGCGGCAACCACTGCGCGGTGCCAATCACGGTTCGCGCCGCGCGCGGCGCCTCCAAGCTCACCAAAAACCACGCGCCTACCGCGATCAACGCCAAGGATGACAGGTCGGCGAAACGATTAATACCTTCGCGATCCAGTATCCACGCGGGTTTCCAGACGATTCTCGCCTCAATGAGCAAGGCCAAAGGCAAGGCAAGCAATAGCCAACCGGTCTGCCAACCCCAAAACAACAAAGCCGCGCCGACCATGCCAAACGGCGTACTCATAGGGAAAACAGGTCCTGCTGCACGTTACCCACGCGAATGGTTCTTATGCCGAGTGCCGGATCGATTTGTAAAAGATCGCTCACCACGGCGAGCACCAACAGATTCAACCCAGCGCGCCGCAGCGAATCCACCAGAACGCGGCGCGGCTCATCCCAGCCAGCCAGCACCAGAATGCAACTACTCAACTGGCCGCGCCGCTCGCGCACCGCCGCGCCCAGGCGTGGCAACACATCGCCCTCCTGCCGCGTCACCCCCGCCAGCACTTCCAACAAATATTCAGTGCGCAGCAATCCCCTGCCCGCGCTATAGCTGTGCGTCTTGTCTCCAATGAACAGCATGTCAAGCAGACATTCCTGCGTATCCAAGGTATAGACAAACGAAGCAGCCACCGACACCGCCTCTTCAAACGCGGCTTCGCCTTGAGCGGAGAACGCGGTATCCAAAGCCAAGGCATGCCGTTCGATAAATTCGGTTTGATATTCGCGGACAATGGGACGGCCGACGCGCGCGAAGCTCTTCCAGTGAATGCGCTGCATGGGATCGCCAGGCTGATAATCACGAAGACCAAAGAACTCCTCGGAATCGCCGCTTGCGGCCGCCTGCGTGACACCGCCCGGCTGATACAACCGCCGCCCTGGCAGGGCAAAGGGCGGCAACCGATAGCGACGCGGCAACACCAGCACCGATTGCGGCGCAGACACGCAAAAGAACGCGCGGCATAGGCGCAATGGGTCGGTGCGTGCAATGCTCACCCCGGCGAACCGCACTACACCGCGGCATTTTGCTTCCAGGCGCATGTTTACTGCTGCCTCGCTACCTGCGGCGATAGTTGGCGCCTCCTTGGGCGCAACCACGCCATTGCGCCGTTGCGCAAGCAACCAATTCCATGTGTAAAAACCCATCGCCTCATCGATGCGGTTGCGCTTCGCACCCGGTTCCCTGGCAAGCCGGAATTCTTCGCGCGTTGGATAGGAAAACTCGAAGTCTTCGAATACGCCGAGGCCACGCTGCTCGCGAGCGCCAAGGTTACGCACACGCAAGCGATACTCGAGCGGCTCCCCGGCTGTGGCAAAACGCGGCAAGTCGCGGATGATTTGCAAACGCGCGCGAAACATGGTTGTCGCGGTGATCGCCAAAACCAACAGCGACCCTAGATAAGCAAAACCTTGATAGGCCGTGGTCTGTTCGGTATCCACGCCGAAAATCGCAAACGCCACGATGGCTGCAATCAACAAGCGGCCCATGCCGGTAAAACGCCGCTCATACCAGTGCGAAAAACGTGAGAAGCGCCGGTAGGAGTAGTAAAACAGGCTGCGCGGATTCACCATGGCGAGGCTCGCGTCTACGGCTTACCTAGTCGACTATCAAGCCGGCACCGGCAAGGTTTCCAGCAATTGCTCAACCAATTTTTTCCCCGAGACGCCGGAAAACTTGGCCTGCGGATCGATCACTAGACGATGCGCGATCACCGCCACCGCCATCTCGCGCACATGTTCGGGGTGCACGAACTCCACACCATCGAACAGGGCCAACGCCTGCGCCGAGCGCGTCAACGCAATCGAGGCGCGCGGACCCGCGCCCAGGGAGACGCCCGCCAGCGTGCGCGTGGCGCGCACCAGCTCGATGGCATAACCGCGCACCTCGTTGGCGAGACGCACACCGCCGACGGCCGCGCGCAGTGAGGTGATGTCCGCCGCGCCAACGCAGGCGCCCAGCGCATCCAATGGATGCGCGCGTTCCTGGGCGCTCACCACTTCCGCTTCGGTCTGCGCATCCACATAACCCAGCGTCAGGCACACGGCGAAACGATCCATCTGCGCCTCGGGCAGGGGATAGGTGCCGCGAAACTCCACCGGGTTTTGCGTGGCGATGACGAAGAAATCGTCTAACCGTGATGTCTTGCCGTCGATTGATACCTGGCCCTCGGCCATGACTTCCAACAGCGCCGATTGCGTGCGCGGCGAGGCGCGATTGATTTCGTCGGCGAGCAAAATGTTGGTGAAGATCGGCCCTTGATGAAATTCGAAACTTTGATCCTTGGGGTTGTAGACCGACACACCCAGAATGTCAGAGGGCAACAAATCGGGCGTGAACTGCACGCGCTTGAATTTTGCGCCGGTAGAGATGGCCAGCGCCTTCGCCAGCGTGGTCTTACCTGTACCCGGAAGATCCTCCAACAAAACGTGCCCTCCCGCTGCATAAGCGGCGAGAAGCCGACGTAGTAGCGCGCCCTGTCCACGAATGACGCGTTCGATATTGGATTGAATCGCGGCAAAGGTATCTTTGGCTTGGCTCAAGTTGACTCTCCCAGATCAAGACGCCTCAAAAAACGGCCGGATTGATTGACAATTATTTGCAATTGCCCCTTCATTTTCCTTCTTTTCCGTCTGCAAGCGTTGATCGCGAGCGGGATCGCCGGACCAATTGTCAAGCCTTGTAAATTCTCACGCTCGACCATACATCCCCACATTCGATTCCATTACAGTGCGCACCGTTGCAAATTTCTACGCGAGGACTTCAATGAATACCAAGGCAATTTTCATCACCATGTTGACGTCGATGGCGGTATTGTCTAGCGCTGTCCGTGCCGCCGATGCGCAAGCCGCCAACGAAACACCGGTGGTCGTCGCAACGTCAGCCTCCAGCGCACCAACTGCGTCCACGCTCAACGCCAAAAATGATTCTCCATCGATGGCTACTTGGCCGAGTTCGGCACGCGACGCCGCACCGGTAGGACCAAAAGCCGAATCTTCCCCTGCGCCCGCCAAACCGCGCCGTCCGGATTTCGGCCTGGCGACCATGGGGCGCTGAGCGCTCTCATCGCCGTATCAGTTGTATCTGCGCGAAACGTCCATCTTCGGTTTTGAAACGCCACTGATCCAGGCCCGCCGGATACAACGAAGAACTCATTCGCGACGCCAGCGTCGCGCGCGCCAGTTCATTCCATTGCCCGTTCGACCATTCGAGCAAAATCAACGCGCGCTGGCCATCTACCGGCAGCAACAGCCAGTCACGACCGGCATTGCTCACCACACGCCCCATCCCCAGTTCAGTGCTGCCCAACCGATGCGTGCTCACACCGGTTCGCTCGGCAAATTGCCGTAACGTGCCGTTTTCAAGACGATACAGACGCAGAATCCCACCGATATGCGGAGTAATCACCAGCGCCACATCGGGCTTGCCATCCCCATCAAAATCGCCCACGCCCAAGGGATTCAACCAGCGACCCGATTGACCGATAAACGGCGTCGCCGCGCGACGTGCGAGGTTGCCCGCTACCACGCCATAAATGGCTGCGGAGGCCCCTAGCGCCAAATCGCTCTCCACCAACAAAATCTGGTCGCGATCGCCCTCACCCATATCGACGATACGTGCGTGCAAATCCTCGAATACCCGGTTGGCGGGCAAATCGACTCGCAAGGGTTTGCCCGCGCGCGGCTGCGCCATGAGACGCGATGCTTCCAGCGCGTCGCCCAACACGCCATGCCTATAACGATCAGTCGCGCCGGCAAGCCACGCCGTGGATAAGGCCCCCTCGGCGCGCGACACGCGGCTATGCGGCAATTGATCGGGGAATTGCGGCGCCTCCAGCGTGATCGGGAATGGCGTGATTTCGCGCAACAGCAATTCGGCCGCTCGCGCCTGGAACGCGAGGCCGCAGCAAGCAAACATCTGAATGAAGCTGATCGACGCGCGTAAATAATTCATCGAATTCCTTTATTAAAAAACAAACGGGGGTGAAATTCTTAACTGCCGCAACGTGCTTGAAAACTCTCCAGAAAAAAATACTCCTCCGGTGTATCGACCTTGGCCTGACGTTTGGCGACCTCGTCGCCACCGCGATCCAGAAACGGGCGCAATAGGGTGGCGGCGCGCTCGCGCAATTGCGCCTCGCCCGCGGCCACGCTGTCGAAATACACAATGTCACCGCCCAATTTTCCACGCAACTCTGTCTCAACTTCCCGCGCCAACTCATCCAGATAGCTTTGATAGACGCGAATATGTTTTTGCTCATGCGCCATGGTGATATCGAATTCGCACGATCCGGGCGCATGCTGGCTGGCAACGTACAGCGTAGTGGGTTTAAACGCGAGCTTCACCGCGAGCGATGGACGCATGCAGTAGCGGCCGGAAAATGGCTTGACGATGCCCTGCGCAGTGAATTCGACGCTGCCGGCAAGCTTGGTTTCCACCAGTCCCAGCACCAAACGGCCAGTCGATGCGGCGCCTTTTGCGCTCAGTTGTTCGATCGAAAGGGTGAAATCGGTTTGAACCTGCATCGGCTCGGCCTGCGCGACCACCGATGCCGGTGCAAGCCGCGCCTGGCATATCGCCTCGAAGGAGCGGAAATAATCGCAACTGCCAAGCAGGGGTAACAGCATCACCGCGATACCAAGCTTCAACCCGCGCAGGCCGTTTATCACGGCTTCAATCGATCGAAAATCGCGATGGTAGAGGTCGGGCCGTCACCGGCGCGCCCCACAATCGGGTGATCACAGCGGAAACCTCGTTGACATCACCGCTGCTCCAAAACAATTCACCCTGCACCTCGCTACTTTGTCGAAGCATGTGAAGCAACGCAAGGCGTCTTTGCAATTCACCTGCCACCGCACCGGCCGGATCGATAATCGCCACTTCCGTGCCGACCAAGTTTCGAATCACCGGCGACAGAAACGGAAAGTGCGTACAGCCCAGCACTAGCGTATCCGCACCCTGGGCAATCAGGGGATGCACCTCGGCCGCGACCAACTCGCGCGTGCGTTCGCTTTGCAAATCGCCGCGCTCAACTTGCGCAACCCAAGCAGAGCAGACACGAGTTAGAACCCGCACACCTTGCCCAAAATTGTTCACCAGATCGGTGAATTTTTCGCTTGTCAGGGTTTGACTGGTGGCGAGAATGCCGATGACACCGGTGCGCGTTTGCGCGGCGGCGGGTTTCACCGCCGGTTCGATGGCGATGATCGGCATCGCATACGTCGCGCGCAGCGATTTGATCGCCACAGCCGTCGCGGTGTTACAGGCAACAACAATTGCCTTGACGCCTTTCTCGGCAAAAAAACCGACGATGGCGTTGGCCCGATCAAGAATAAATTGCGTGGAGCGTTCGCCATACGGCGCGGCGCCCGAATCGGCCACATAGATAAGTTCTTCGCAAGGCAGCATCGCACGGATCTCGCACAACACCGACAATCCGCCGACGCCCGAATCGAACACCCCTATCGGCGCGTCAGTCAGGCTCACAAGTTACACTTTCATTGGCGAAACCCAAGCACTGGTGCTTATTTCCACCATTATCGGTAATTAAATTTAACAACATGGTGAAGACAATTTGGCCGCTGCCGGCTTATCCTTTGGTCAGGCACCACAAGCCATCGGGCGTGCGTCCGACGGTTTTCTCGGCGCGCATCACATCCAACTCCAACGTGATGGCTCTTCCATCGGTGGTGCCGGCGGCTTCCATCAATTGATAGAAATGCTTGGGGCCCGAGGTCAGCGTTTCAATGATGGATTGTTTTTTCGCCGCCGTATTGATGGCAGGCGCGAAGGACAATAAGTTCTCGATTTTCGGCGGAGCATCAAAGGGCGCGGTGAAGTCGTAACCCACTTTCACCATTTTTCCCTGCTCGTCGATGGTCGGGTCCATGGTCAAAGCAAAGTGCCCGCCCTCGGTCATGATGTCGCGATCACCGCGAAAACGCGTGCAATGCGCCCAGTCCATGGCCTCGTGCGAGTGCACATCAACATCCGGGTCAACGATGTAGATCAAACGCATCAGCGGCATTTTGAATAAGGCTTCAATAGCGCGGCGCGCATCACCTGCGGCCTTTTGTTTTAACGCAACGCGACAGATATGTAGACCGGTGGCGCTCTCTGGGCAATGCACATCGACGATATCGAAATTCTCCTGTTTCAGGATTTGCCACACGCGCGCTTCAGTAGATAGACCGCCAATCAACGAAGCGTCATTACGCCGGATCTGCGGCCCGCCGTGCAGCACGGTGTGGTTGAGCCTGTCTTTGCGCATGGTGATGGCGGTAACGTGAAACACCGGGTCATCGTGCATCGGGCCGTAGTAACCATAGAGCTCGCCATACGGACCTTCCTTTTCCGAATAGCCCAACTCATCCAGATACCCCTCCAACACCATTTCGGCATCCGCCGGCACCGGGATATTGTTGGTGATGCCGCGCACCATCGGCAGCGTCTCGCCGCGCATGGTCGCCACTAACTGAAATTCATCCATTGGCACCTTGATGGCTGCCGACATGAAATCCAACGGATGCGCGCCGATCACGAAGCTCAAGGGTAGTCGCTCCTTTCGCTCGGCGGCGGCGACGTAGATGCGTTTGAGATCCGACATTTGCGTGAGGTTGCAACGCAGTTCTTGCTTGCTTCGCAACATCAGACGGCGGCAACCCACATTGGGTTTGCCATCGGCGGGGTTGATGGTGTAGTCCATGGCCGAAGAAATATACGGCGCGCCATCCAGGTGGTGTTGCAGGTAAAAGGGCAACTGCGTGAGATCGATATCGTCACCCTTCAACACCACCTCGTGCACCGGCGCTTCGCTCGAAGGCACCTCGGCCACCTTCTGCGGGTTTTGCAGGCGGCGCATGTATTCGGGTAACACTTTTTTCGTGTCATCCAGGCCGAAGGCGGCGGCCAGGCGGCGCTTGTTGCCAATGAAGCCACCGAACATCTCGTACTTCTGCGGGCCGACATTTTTAAAATGAATCGCCTTGGGGGAGTTCTCGATGATCGCGGTGATGTCGGTCATCTGCAAAGGCCCGTCACGCACCTCGAGCTCGCCGATGCCGGCCAGATGATTCATAAAGGTACGTAGGCGGAATTTATTAAAATCGAATTTCGCGCTTTGATCCGCGGTGTTCGATGCACCACCGGTTGCGGGCTTATTGACGACGGATGTGTTCATGTTTGCCTCTTAGTTTTAATCTTGAATTGTTTCGATGGTATCGGGTTGCGCCGAAATATTTGCCGCACGTAGAAACTAAAGTCACCCACCTCCAACATGCCGCGATTAAATTGCTTTCCCGGAAACCCCTGCGGCACCATCTCCTCACCCTGCTCCAAGCGATTGTAAGGGCTGATGGTGAGCAACACCGGAAACTTGCCAGGCGCATCGGGGCGGTAAATATCCGCGACGATGGACATGCCGTCGCCTACCGGCACGCGCACGTCGCGCTCAATCACCACACTGTATTGACGCTTGGAGGTCTGCCATTGCCGGGAAAACATCGGGAACTCCGGTCAGGATCAAGAACTATCGAGCAATGGCTCTAAAAAGGCGGGGGTCAAACGGATAGCGGGAAACCCCGGTGATTCTAACGCCGGCTCCTGGGAGGAGCGCGGGATTGAGTAGCGTGTTCCATGTCAGAGGCGCCACAGCACTAGGCACTTCGATCGCCGGGTGTTCTGCCGCCATGAGCCAGGCATCGCCGATTTTTCGAGTGGCAGCGAGGCGCTTCGGTTCCAGCCAATCCTTGGGCAAATCCTCCAATTCGACACGTTGCCTCGACAATTTTTGAGGCAACTCGATTGCCAGCAGTTGGTAGGTCAACGGCAATTCATCGATGCTGTCGATTTCGAAATTCGCCAGCGCCTCCAGAATCGCCGCGGCAGGCGACGGCGCGCAATAGATAATCCTGCGCCCGCGGCTGTGCCATCGCTGACCTGCCTTCAATCCACCCAATCCTTCAAGATCAGCATAGTTGCTGATCCGCCAGATCACGGACATCAGGCGAAATAGCCTTCATCTATCTGGATAAGCGCTTCCTCGACGATGCGCCCGCCCGATTCGCCCGAGAGCAACGCCATCGGCGCAAGCCCGCCGATACGGGATTGCGGCTTTCGCAACCAGGCGAGCGCCTTGTCGCGCGAGCCGAAGACCCTCGTTGCAAGCGTCAACATACGGCTCACGCGTGCCGCCCGTTCCGATTCTTCCGGCGAGAGAGGCTGGCGCTTGGTGCGACGATGCGATAGCGTGCGCGGCTCGATAATGAGCGCAATTTCGCTGGCGAGGAGCCCCTCTTTTTTCAAGGTATCTATGGCTCTTAAGCCAATACCCTGATGTATGGCCTGGAAGAAATCGAATTCCGTCGTTACCGTATTTTTTAACCCCAGGCGTCCGCAAACCTGCCGCCAGAACTCGGCGATATCGGACTGTTGCGTCGTGGTCAACTGGGCAATTGCAGTCATATAAACCTCTGTGGCATTTGCCGATAGATTATAGGCGTTCTGCCGACACGCTGTGACAGAAAGCGTTTCCTTTTGCCGTAGCAAGTGTGACAATTGCGCCGGGAGGCATTCATGGCTAATGAAGAATTCGACTACATCATCATCGGCGCCGGCTCGGCAGGTTGCGTGCTGGCGCATCGGCTCACCGAGGACCCAAACGTAAAAGTGTTGCTGCTGGAAGCCGGCGGCCGAGACCACGACCCGTTGATCCACATTCCGCTGGGCGTTGGCAAGATGTGGGAACACCGCAAACACGACTGGGGCTACGACACCGAGCCCGAGCCTGGTCTCAATAATCGTGAAATCGAAATGATGCGTGGCAAGGTGCTTGGTGGGTCGTCATCCATCAATGCGCTGGCGCACATCCGCGGCAATCCCGGCGATTACGATCGCTGGGCGCGAAACGGCCTGCCGAATTGGACCTACAAGGATTGCCTGCCTTATTTCAAGCGCACCGAATCCTGGGAGGGCGGCGAGAGCGAATATCGCGGCGGGTCAGGGCCGATCACCGTGCGGCACACCAACGTCACTGACCCTATCACCGATGCATTTCTCGCTGCGGCGAAAAGCGCCGGTTTCCCCATCACCGACGATATCAATGGGCCCAATCCTGTGGGCTTTGGCCGCTCGCAATCGACCATCCGCAACGGCAGGCGTTGCAGCGCCGCAGTGGGCTATCTGCGGCCCGCGTTAAAACGCTCTGGCCTGACGCTACGCATGCAGGTGAATGCAACGCGCATTCTTATAGAAAACCACAAAGCTATCGGCATCGAGTACCTGGAAAACGGCCAGTCCAAACAAGCCCACGCCAGCCGCGAAGTGTTGCTCGCAGGCGGCGCCATCAACTCACCGCAACTACTGATGCTCTCTGGCATCGGCAACCCCGAAGCGCTCCTAAAACAAGGCATCCGCCCACAAGTGGCCCTGCGCGGCGTGGGCACCAACCTTCAAGATCATCTCTCGGTTGGCGTGACAAACTTTCGCAAGGGCGTGAGCCCCTTGCAACACACCCTGCGCTACGACCGCATAGCCATTGCCATGCTGCAGGCCTACCTCACCGGCACCGGCCCCGCGACGCTCCTGCCTGGCGGCGTCACCGCCCCCATCAAAACACGCCCGGATGTAGAAGTGCCCGATATTCAGTTCTTGTTTCGTGGCGCCGCCGTCAATGCGAAGCCCTGGTGGCCCATCAAAGGCCCCGACTGGCGCGACGCCATCATGCTGCGTCCGGTGCTGTTGCATCCGGAGTCCCGCGGCCAACTGACCCTCGCCTCAACCGATCCCCTGGCCCACCCGCGCATCCAGGCTAACTTTCTCGAAGCCGAGTTGGACCGCACCACCCTCATCACCAGCGTGCGCCTCGCCCGCGACATCCTTTGCCAACCCGCCATGAAAGACTACTGCGCCGAAGAAGTCTCCCCCGGCCCCGCGCGTCAAACCGATGACGAAATACTCGCCTTCATCCGCGCCACCGCCCTCACCGCCCATCACCCCATGGGGACGTGTCGCATGGGAGCGGATGACATGGCGGTGGTGGATGCGGAGCTGCGTGTGCGTGGCGTAGAGAAACTTCGCGTCATCGACGCGTCGGTGATGCCGGATCTGGTGTGCGGGAATATCAATGCTTGTGTGTTGATGATTGCGGAGAGGGGGGCGGATTTTGTGCGGGGGCGTAAAGGTCAATGACAGACAATTCAATCGTGGGCCGAGAAACCGTGGGATCGGTCCCTAGTCTTCATGTCAATTGCGGATTTAACGCGCAAGGCGGCTACCTGCGTGAAGTCGATTGGAACGGCAAGATTGTCGGCGAACCTATCGATCCCATGCAGCACCACGACGGGCGCAAGCTCCCCTATGGCCACATCATCTACACCGGTTGGGAGTCAATGCCGGCGGAGCATGCCGGGCGCGTGTGCGGCGGCCGCGACATGCCGCACACGCCCGAGGGGCTCTACAGCGACTATGGGCGCGATTGTCGATCGCACGCGCGAGAATCTGGGCCCGGGTGACGTGGCGATTGCACACTTTCGCGGCTGCTGCTCGCCTCGGCAAAAGGCGAATTCGCCGGCGATCCCGAAGACAAGGAATTTTGAAAAAGAAAAGACCCACGATCAGGCGCCATGAAACTGCTCCACCCCGCCCGTCAACCCGCCGAAGCCCACCTCATTCGCGGCTATCTGGAATCCTGCGGAATTCACGCTGTGGTTCGCGGCGAATTCCTCGCCGGCGGCGTCGGCGAATTGCCGCTCGATGTCTGCGGGGTGTGGATCGAGGACGATGCGCGTTACGAGGAGGCATGCCGCTTGGTGCGCGATTTCCTGCAGGGTCGCCCGGCGTTGATGCCATCGCAACCTTTCAGCTGGGTGTGCCCAAAATGCAATGAAACGCTGGAGGCGCAGTTCACCGCCTGCTGGTGGTGCGCTAGCGAACGCCCAGCGTAATTCCTCGACAAACATCATCAATTAAAGGAAGCCGCGGTGAAAATCATCGCGCCGGCTCTTTAACGCTTGGGGTTGTAAAACCATTACAATCAAAAAGCAAGTTCCGGCCGTCAGACGCGAATTTTGTCTCTTTGAAGTTGAGGATCCAAGAATATGAATTTGCATGCGACGCTTAAGACTTTTGTTGCCGCTTGCCTGGTGTTTTTTGCCGCCAGTTCTACCGCGCAGACCTGGCCCGTGAAACCCATCAGGCTGGTGGTCAGCTTTGCCCCCGGGGGCCCCACGGACGTGGTCGCCCGGCTGCTTGGCGAAAAATTCCAGGCGGCGTGGGGCCAGCCTGTGGTTGTCGACAATCGCATTGGGGCGGGCGGCACCATCGGTTCGGCCTTCATTGCCAAGAGCGCCCCCGATGGCTACACCCTGAATCTGGCGGCGAGCAGCCACGTCTACAACGGGGCGCTGTTCAACAATCTGCCGTATGACCCACTCCGCGATTTCACGCCGATCGCCCGGGTTTCCTACTATCCGCTGATGCTGATCACCCACCCGTCCCTGCCGGCGAACAACGTGGGCGAATTGGTCGCCTACGCAAAATCGAATCCCGGCAAACTGGCTTTCGGTTCCGCAGGCGGGGGAACCGGGTCCCACCTGACCGCGGAATTGTTCCAGCGCGCGGCAGGCGTCAACGTTCTGGTCGTGCATTACAAGAGCGCCGGCGCGGCAACCAATGACCTTCTTGGCGGGAGGCTTCAGGCCATGTTCGACAATCCGGTTTCCGCGCTGCCGCATGTCGCCAGCAACAAGGTGCGCGCCATCGCCACCACCGGCCTGAAACCCGCTGCCAATCTTTCTCTCCCCACTGTTTCGGGGTCCGGTTATCCGAACTTCGAATCCGGAGTGTGGTTTGCCTTGATCGGGCCCGCCGGACTGCCCGGCAATATCGCTGGCAAAGTTTCCAACGAGACTGCCGTAGTGCTCGAGATGCAGGAAATACGCAAGGCGCTCGCCGGACTCGGCCTGGAACCCGCGTACAGCAACGCGGAACAGTTGGGCGCCAGCATGCGTTTCGACTTGGAGAAATATTCCAGGCTCATTCGCGACGCCGATATAAAAATGAATTGAGCGATGCAGAACCGGGTCAAAGGCATCTGAACGTGGCGACAACGTTTACCGATTCGCACCCGCGGGAGGCCGCGCCGGATCTATTGCTTGTCGGCGGCAAGATACTCACCGCGGACAGCGCATCGCGCATCGTCGAGGCCATGGTGGTGGCCGATGGCAAGGTGCTCGCGGCGGGCAACAATGCCGAGATGACTGCTCTGGCGGGAAAGAGCGCCACGTGCATCGATCTGGGTGGCCGCACCGTAATTCCCGGTCTCATCGATGGCCATGCGCACATGGACAACGAGGGTCTGAAGAACATTTTTCCCTCGCTCACCGGCTGCCGCTCTATCGCCGATGTTCAGGACCGGATTGCAGAGCTGGCAAGGCATGCCAAGCCAGGCGAGTGGATCGTCACCATGCCGATCGGGACACCGCCTTACTACCGCGATGGCGCGGAGTGTCTCAAGGAGGCCCGCTATCCGTCACGCCATGACCTTGACAAGGCCGCGCCCGTGAACCCTGTCTACATCAAACCGATTCTCGGCTATTGGCGCGGTCTCGGCGGCTTTCCGCTGGTATCGATTGCCAACAGCCGCGCGCTGCAGCTGGCAGGCATAGGGCGGGAAACCCTGCCGCCCTGGGGCGGCATCCATATGGATCGCGACCTGACCACCGGCGAACCGAACGGCATCTTTTACGAATGGACGCAAATTTCCCTGGTCGAGATGACCTTGATGCGGGTGGCACCGGCGTTTTCAAACGAAGACCGATTGCCCGCGCTGCGGCGCTCCATGGCGATGTACAACGCCTTTGGCACCACCAGTGTGGTCGAGACCCACGGTGTGATGGATGAAGTTATTCAAACCTATCGCGCGCTGGAGCAAGCGGGGAACTGCACGGTGCGCGCCCACCTTGTGATCAGTCCGTCTTGGAAGGGCGCTTCGCCACAGGATGTCGCGGCGATGGTGCGCGACGTTTATGGCTGGTGCGCCGGGCGCGGCAGGGGCAGCGACATGGTCCGGGTGGGTGGCATCTACACACGCATCGGTGGCAGCGGCGCCGACAACCGCCTGCGCGCCGCTGCCATGCCCTACCTGAATTTTTCCGGCTACGCGCCGGACTCCGAGGTTTCGCGCGAATTGGTGCGCGAGCTGGTGCTCGAGGCAGCGCGCAATGGCATGCGAGTAAGCACGATTTACGCCGACTGCCTGGAATTGTACGAAGAGGCGAACCGCGTGCGCTCCATCACCGAGAATCGCTGGATCATCAGTCATCTGCGCACGTTGACGCCGGACGAAATCGCTCGCATACGCGACCTTGGCGTGGTGGTTACCACCCAAACCAATCGCTGGATCGCCGATCAGGGCAGTGTCTTGCGTGCGCGACTGGGTCCCGCGCGCGAGGACGAGATTGTGCCTTTGCGCCGCCTGACGGAGGCCAAGGTGCCCTTTGGCCTTGCGACCGACAACACCCCGGTGTCCCTGTTCCACCCCCTATGGCATTGCGTGGCGCGCCGCAATGCGCGCACCGGCGAGCAGATCGCGTTCTCGCAGCGGCTGAGCCGCGAGGAAGCGTTGCGCGCCGCCACTTATGGCGGTGCCTGCCTGACTTTCGAAGAAAACCTGAAAGGCACGCTTGAACCGGGAAAATTCGCCGACATGGCGGTGCTCGACCAGGATTATCTGAGCGTGCCCGAGGACAGGATCAAGGACATGCGCTCGGTGATGACCCTTGTCGGGGGCCGCATCGTGCATCAAAGTGATGATGCACCCGTCACCGTCGCGGCCCAACACTGAAATTGTTTCGCTGAATTCATCAAAAGGAGCCATGTCATGCCACTAGTCGGCGCGGTTGCCGCCCCCCATTCGCATTTGCAGTTGTTCACCCGGCCCGCGGAGAGCGAGCGCTACAAGCGCGACGTCCTGAAAGGCCGCGAGGCCATGTTTGTGCTGCGCGATGTGGTCGAGCGCTCCGGCGCCGATACCATCCTCTTGATCCACGACGATCACTTCGTCAATTTCGATTTTCGCTGCTATCCACCGTTTGCGTTGTTCGTAGGCAAGGAGGTCAAGGGCAGCGGCGTCATGGATCCGGGCGAAATAGAAAAGATCACCGGCGCCGTCTACCGCAAATACGAGGGCAAGACCAGCTACGAATCCGCGCCCAAGGGCATCCCCCAGCACATGGCCGACTGGGAGGGCCAGAAGCCCTATGTCTACAGCGCCAATGCCGACCTGAGCGTGAAGCTCCTGAAGGGTCTGATGGAGCGCGACTTCGACATCCCCTTCACCTCCAATGGCACCATGGACGGCGAACTGGTGCTGACCACCAACTTCCTCAATCCCAAGGCCGACAAGTCCATCGTGTTGATGCTCACTAACGGCTACGTGCCGCCGCTGCCCTGGCCCAAGCGCTGCTTCGCACTGGGCCAGGCCATGCGCGAGATCATCGATGCCTCGGACAGCAAGGTGCTGGTGCTGGCCACCGGCGGCATGTCGCACTACCCCGGCACGCCGCTGTACGGCGAGGTGGACGAGGAATTCGACCGCCACTTGTTGGATCTGTTTGCGCGCGGCGACAATGACGCGCTCAAACGCCTGACGCCCGACGAGTTGCTGCACCATGGCAATGGCGAGCTGGTGAACTGGATCATCGCGGCGGGCATCTGCGGCGACAAGAAGTCCAAGGTGGTCGAATATGTGCGGCTCTGGCACATCGGCCTTGGCTATTTTTACTGGGAGGTGTGACATGACCGAAATGACCAAGATCAAGGAAATCCTGCACGGCTTCGCGGTCGAGTCGCGCCATCTCCACACCATGCTCAACATCATCGCCAGCGACATGATCCGCGACCGGGAACTGGTGAAGAAACTGGACAGCGACCCGGGCTACTTCAAGGAGCAGTACAACCTGCCCGACGACGAGCTTGCGGCCATGCGCGAGCGCAATCTGCTCAAGCTCTACTACCTCGGACTGCACCCGTTCCTCCTGGTGCGCTTTGCAGGCATGGTGGGCATTTTGGAATACTGGCAGTCGCTTGGGGCGCCGGGCCGATTGTACGAAGAGCAGAACCCGGAGCGCTCACCGGCCGGCAGCAAATAACAGGTTCAACCGTTCAGGAGGCTGCAGATGCAAAAGCAGGTGATTGTGTTGTTGATGCTCGCGCTGGGTGTGCTGCGTGCCGAGGCGCAGTATCCCGTCAAGCCGGTGCGCCTGGTCGTGCCGATCCTCGCCGGCGGCCCGCTGGATAATGTCGCTCGCATCGTCAGCCAGGCGCTCTCGCAAGGCCTGGGCCAGAGCGTGATAATCGAAAACCGTCCCGGCGCGGATGGGGCGATCGGCGCCCAGGCAGTGCTCGGTTCGCCTGCGGATGGCTACACGCTGTTTTTCACCAACAATACCGCCGTGGTCGGCGCCCCGCTGCTGAACAAGGCGGTCACCTACAACCCGCTTACCGATTTCACGCCGGTGTCCTTTGTCGGCCGCATGACCCTGGTGATCTATGCCAACCCGTCGCTGCCGGCAAAGTCGCTTGCCGAGCTGGTCAGCCATGCCCGTGCCAATCCGAACAAACTCTCCTACGCCACCAGCACCATCGGCGATGTCATTGCGGGCACGCAGCTACTCAACGCCGCGGGCATCGACATGGTCCGGGTTCCTTACAAAGGCGCGGCACAGGCCATTCCGGATTTGATTGAAGGACGCGTGCACATGGGCATCGCGCCGCTCGCGGCTGGCCTTGCGCATGCCAAGGAGGGCCGGCTGCGCATGCTCGCGGTGATTCTGCCCAGCCGCAGCCCCACGGCCCCCGACGTTCCCACCACGGCGGAAGCAGGCCAGCCGGGCGTCTCGGTGACCACCTGGGCCGCCATTTTCGGGCCGCGCGGGCTGCCTGCCGACGTGACCGCTCGAGTGGCAGCCGAGATGGCACGCCTTGGGCAACAGACCGAGGTGCGCAGCCAGTTCGAGCGCCAGGGTTTTCGCGGTGAAGTTGCGGGCCCGGAGACGCTTTCCAAGCTGCTCAAAGAGGAGTTGGCGACTTGGTCGAAGATCATCAAGGAAAACGGCATCACCCAGAGTCAATGAGCACAGTCATGACAAAGAAGCCGCGCATTGCCCATCTGGCAGGATCGAATGCCACCATCCTCAACAGTCCGCCTCTGGTCACCAGCAACAAGGCGCGCGCCAAGTACGGCCTCGCGCCATTGCAGTTGCCCGATGGTTCGCCCGCGCGCTACGACGTGCTGCGACCGCAACGTCTCGCGCGTCCGGCCACGGTCTACCTCGAGCAATTCAGCGCCCATCCACTAGAGCGTGACGCCTTCGAACTGTACGGCCCCCCCGACGGCTATGTCGACGGGCGGGGACAATTCAACAAGGAACGCGTCAATGCCGGCGATACCCCCGTCTACGAGGTGGAGTTGCGGCCTGAAGACGGCCTCTATCCCATGCCCTATATGGCGCGGCAGGCCAATCAGCACGCCTGGGACGATGACGTCGCAGAACCCGGCGCCGACGCCAGCCGCGCGCGACAGCCGTTTTTTCCCGATGGCGCGCGTTTGGTCGAGGAGATAGAGCGCCTGGGTATTGGCGGGCACGGCACCGGCAATTTAATTGCCGCGCGCGCCGAACTCGATTTCTACCGCGTCATTCCATCCGGCGGATATACCAAGGGGCTTTCCGCCGCGCAGCGCACCGACGCCGGCCCGGGCGACATTCCCGCGGAGAGCCGCGGGCGTGAATTTTTCCCCTATCGACCGGTGCATCTGGGTGCGCACCCGGCGCGACCGTCGCTTGCGCGAATCACCAACGCCCTGCAGAAAATTCTTGCCGGCGGCGACTACACAGGGGCGATCTGGAACCAGGGCAGCCCGCGCATCGAGGAGACGATGTATTGGCTCAACCTGCTGCTCGACACGACGCTGCCTGTGTGCGGCAACGCGGCGCAACGCACGCACGGCCAGATTGGCAGCGACGGCCCGAAGAACATCGTCGACTCGGTTGAATATATCTCTTCGCGCGTATGGGCCGACGAACACGGCCGCAATCGCGCCGGACTGGTGCTGATCCAGGAGCAGCAGGTATTCGCCGTTCGCGATGTGCAAAAAGGCGATGCCCGTCCCGGGGGGTACGTCACCACGGGCGGGCACGGCGGCATCCTGGGGGCGGTCGGTCATGAAGGGCCGCCGGTGCTCAATTACCTGCCGGCGACGCGTCATACCTATCGCTCGGAGGTCAATATCACGCGACTGCCTGCGTCGGTGAACGGCGTTCGCCTGGAGGCCGCCGGTGACTTGCGCATCGTAACGGTGGCGGTTCCAATCAAGGACGAATCGGGAGAATTGCTCGAAGGCGCCATTCCCCGCGTCGCTATCATCAAGGACGGCAACTATCGCGCCGACGACTACGAGCCGGACGTCGATTCGGAGGTCGATGTGCTGGCGCTCACGCAACGCTATTTGCAGGTGGCGCCGCTCGCGGGTTTTGTGTACGAAGGCCATTCCCCTTATGGCACGGCCACCTCGGGTTCGCGGCAGCAGGCGTTGCTGCGCGCGGTGCACAGCGGATTGCCGGTAGTGCGTGTCGGACGCGGCAACAACGACGGCTTCACTCAGCCCGTGGACCGCTTTCTCGGGGGGAAGAACCTGACGGCCACCAAGGCAAGGCTGCTGCTCATGGCGTGCCTGATGCGCTTCGGCAGCCTGCCCGCGGCCGCGGATCCCGCCAGGCCGACCGCCAAAGAACAGGATGCGGTACGCACAAAGCTCGCTCAATATCAGGCCGTGTTCGATACGCATTGAAGCGGCGGCAGTGTTTCTCGACAAACGATAGCTTCCGAAGAACATGGGTTGTGACAACCCGGGCATGGAGAATTTCAGGCAATGGCGACCTGGCAATTGGGCGGTGTAAGCGTTACGCGCATTGAGGAGCAACTGGGCATCGCCAACCAGCCGCCGGAGAAATATTTCCCCGGCTTTGAGCGCGATGTGCTGGAGCGCCATCTGCACTGGCTGGTGCCTGACCATTACTCCATCGAGCGCGACCGGGTGATATCCAGTGTGCATTCATGGCTGATCCGCACCGAAGCGCGTACGATTCTGCTCGACTGCTGCGCCGGCAATCACAAAGACCGGCCCTGGACACCGCGCTTCAACCAGCTGAACACGCCCTTTCTCGAGCGACTGCGCGCGGCGGGCGCCGCCCCCGAAGACATCGACATGGTGCTGTGCACCCATCTGCACGCCGACCATGTCGGCTGGAACACCGTGCAACGCGATGGGCGCTGGGTTCCCACGTTCCCCAATGCAACCTATTTGTTCTCCAGAACCGAAGCGCAATACTGGGACGCCAGTGTCAACCTCGCCATGACCAGCGATCCTCGTCGCATGGCCTATGTCGACAGCGTTCTGCCGGTGATCGAAGCCGGACAGTCGTTGCTTGTCGAGGGCAACCACGCCATCGACGATTGCCTGCACATCGAGCCGGCGCCCGGACATACACCCGGCCACGTCATCGTCAAATTCGAACAGGGAGGCGAGCGCGCCTTGTTCTGCGGTGATGCCATCCACCATGCGCTGCAGGTTTATGCACCGCACTGGAACCACGTTGCCGACGAGGACCCGCCGCTCGCACAGGTGACGCGCAAGCGAATTCTCGAGCACTGTGCTGAGTCCGGGGCCCTGTTGTTTCCCACACACTTTGGCGCCCCGCATGTGGCGAGGATTTCCGGGGGTGCTGCGGGGTTTGGGCTGCGATTCATCCCTGGTTGAGTCTGGCGACAACTATCGGCGCAAAGCAAGGATTATCTTGCGCGCATTGAGGTCGGAGATTTGTGCATCGCTGTAGCCGATACCGGCGAGAATCTCGGCGGTGTGTTCGCCGCACTCGGGTGCGGGTGACATGATGCAGGTCGGGGAACGGTTCATACCTATCGGTTGTCCGACTAGACAGAGGTCATGACCCAGCGCTTCGGAATAGACGCTTTCGGTCATTCCCAACTGTTGTACATGCGGATCGTCGAAGGTCTGTTGAACCGTATATACCGGTCCGCAGGGAATGCTCGCACGGTTCAACAACTCAATCCAGTATGCGCAGTCCTGTTGCTCGGTTTTTGTGTTCATCATCTCCAGCAAGGCTTCGCGATGCAGCTTGCGCGCATCCTGTGTGGCGTAGTCGTGGTGATTAGCCAGGTGCTGAAGACCCAGCGCCTCGCAGCACTTCTCCCACATTGCAGGCAATGGCGCGATGTTGACGTAGCCATCGCTTGCGCGGAACACGCCCATGGGGACGATGTTTGCATGGTTGTTGCCCTCCTGGCCGGGCAGGTCGCCGCTCATGGTCCAGCGTGCGGCCTGAAAATCGAGCAGGAAAATTTGCGCTTGCAGCAGCGAGGTGTGGACCCATTGACCCATGCCACTTCGATTGCGCTCGTGCAACGCCGTCAGCACGCCGTTGCAGAGCAGAATGCCAGCGAAGACATCTGTAATGGCGGCTCCCGAACGCATGGGGCCGCGACCCGGTTCGCCGGTCAGCATCATGTGACCGCCCATTCCCTGTGCGATCTGGTCGAGGCCGGGGCGGTTGGCATAGGGTCCCGCCTGGCCGAAGCCAGAAATGCTGCCCAGTACGATTCCGGCATTAACGGCATTCAACGCCGGGTAGTCCAGGCGCAGCCGGCGTTTCACGTCGGGCCGGAAGTTCTCGAGCACGACATCTGCATTGCGCGCCAGCTTGAGAATGATCTCGCGGCCTTCTTCGGCCTTGAGGTCAACGGCAAGGCTGCGTTTGTTGCGATGCAAATTCTGGAAGTCGGCGGCATGCCGGCGGCCCAGGTTGCCGAAGCCACCTTCGCTCGCCGGTTCGATGCGGATTACATTTGCGCCCCAGTCGGCAAATTGCCGCGCAGCAGTGGGGCCGGAGCGGGCACCGGTCAGATCGAGGACCGTAAGATCGGAGAGTGCGCTAGCGAAGGGTTTGAAAGTCATGAGAAGGTCCCGTGAGACTGTCAGAAGAAAGTGTGTGAAAAAGCTAGCGGCGGGGGGAGATGAATTTTCCCTTGTTCGCTGAAATCAATTTGCCATCGCGCAGGATTTCGCAGCCTCGAAGAAATACGCGATCCAGCCGACCGCGCGTTTCGAGGCCGGCGAACGGCGTGATTCGCGACTTGCTCAATTGATCTTCGTTGCGTACCTGGAAAGTCGCGCGCGGGTTGAGCAGGATCAGGTCGGCATCCATGCCGGTGGCGATGCGCCCTTTGCATTGCAGGCCGAAGATGCGCGCCGGTTCGCTCGCGCAGACACGCACCAGATCGTTGATGCCGATGACGCCGGATTCGACCAGCTTGAGCATCACCGGCAAAAATGTCTGCAGGCCTGGCAAGCCGCTGGGTGCCTTCCAGATGTCTGTTTCGCCGGCGCGTTTCTCCTCGGGCAGGTGCGGGGCATGGTCGGTCGCGACGATATCGATCTGGCGCGCCTGCAAGGCGGTCTGCATTGCCCGCACGTCATCGATCGGACGCAGCGGTGGCCCTACTTTGGCGAACGGGCCGAGCCTTTGCAACGCACTTGCGTCCAAGTAAAGGTTGTGGGGAGTGACTTCTGCAGTGATGGCGCCGCCGCCACGCAGCGCCGCCAGCGCGCTTGCGCCCGCTCGGCAGGAGAGCTGGCGAAGGTGCACCCGTGCGCCGGTATCGCCAGCCGCGATGCAGGCGCGCGCAACGCCCAGCGCCTCGGACACCGGTGGGCGCGTGCCCGGAAAGTCGGCTGCCGCGCCGGTTGAAATTGCCCGGATCGTGCGGGTGCGTGAACTGACAACGCCGTGATCGCCTGGGGTGATGCCGGCAATCGATGCGCAGGCCGCTATACGGGTCAAGAGTTGCAGCAGTATTTCTGCATTGTCGATCAACAATGCATCAGGCATATCGGCCAGGAATATCTCGAAGGAGACCGCGCCCAGGTCGACCAGTTCCGGGATATGACTTCCATCCGCACCGAGACCCGCTTGAAGTGCGAAGTCCACTTGTGCGCTACGTTCGGCCAGCGCCCGTTTCTCAATGAAATGCGCGGGCGTGATTGTCACCGGATTGTCGGTCGGCATGACCATTACCGTGGTTACCCCGCCAGCCGCCGCGGCTCGGGTGCCTGACGCAAAACCTTCCTTATGCTCCAGCCCCGGTTCGCGCAGGTGCACATGAGCATCGACCAGGCCTGGCATCAGCCACAGTCCGTCGGCATCAACGGTCTCTCGCGCTTTCAAGGTCGCGCCCTGAGGCGCCAACTCCACGATAGTGCCACCTTCGATGCCCACGTCGGCATTCAGGTTGGCTTCGGCCGATACGACCGTTGCGCCGCGAATCACCAGATCGAGCATAGCGGGACTAGTTGTTTTTCAGCGCAGCGGATTTGACGATGGCGCCAAAGCGTCCCAGATCGCGTCGAATCTCCTCGGCAAATTCATCAGGAGATCCGGGTGCGGCCGCGACGTCCATGGCAGCGAGGCGATTCACGATTTCGGGATCTTTTAGGATCGTGTTCAATTCCGAACTCAGCCTGTCGAGGATGACCCTGGGCGACCGTGCCGCGGTCAGAATGCCAAACCAGGAGGCGATGCTGTAATCGGCGATACCGCTTTCCATGAAAGTCGCTACGTTGGGAAAGGAGGCAGACCGTCTGCCTGCCGGGACCGCGATGGGGGTAAGTTTGCCTGAGCGCAGGTGCGCTTGAGCGCCGCCAATCGCGACCAGGGCAATCGGAATCTCGCCAGCGACGACCGCGAGTGTTGCGGGTGCGGAACCCTTGAACGGCACATGGACCAGGTTCGCGCCACTGCGTTGTTTGAGCAACTCGCCTGCGAGGTGCATTGAACCGCCCGCGCCCGATGTTCCGTAGGAAAGGCCTCCCGCCGTCGCTTTGGATAGTGCGATCACCTCCGCCAGAGTTTTCGCCGGAGTGCTCGGGTGGGCGACGAGCATGGAGACCGAATAGCCGATCCGACCGATTGGATCAAAGTCCTTGACGCTGTCGAAAGGCACCTTGTCAAGGAGGTGCGGATTGATCACCAGGGTGCCATCGAAACCCAGCAGCAGCGTGTATCCGTCGGGTGGTGCCGAGGCGACGGCTGAGGCACCGATATTGCCGGAGGCGCCGGCGCGATTCTCGACGAACATCGATTGACCGAGGCTGCGCGACATCCGCTCCGCAACCAGGCGAGCCATCAGGTCTGTCACGCCGCCCGGAGCGAACGGTACGATCAGACGCACCGGCTTGCTCGGATAGGCGCTCTGCGCCCATGCGCCGAATGGGCACGTCAGGATCGCGATCATGCACAACGCGGCGACGGTCCAGGTGTGGCGCCAAGCGCGGTAAATAACACTGAGTTTCATAATTATCTCCGGGGTATCGATGTGCGACAGATTGCTCGGGGTTGTTGCTGAAAATAGCTTGGCGCAACGAGCCTCATGACGTAAAGAACGGGCAGGCCGCACCCTTAAAGCCGGACAGATAATAGGGCAGGACGGTCGCATCGGGGTCATTCATTGGCCATCTGCAATACGACACGCGCCAATACCCGAGTGCCTGCCGCCAAGTCCTCCGGTGTGGCGCTCTCCGCTTCGTTATGGCTAACACCGTGCAAGCAGGGCACGAAGATCATGCCGGTCGGGCAGGCCCTGCTCAGGTGCATGGCGTCATGGCCGGCGCCAGAGGGAAGGTCCAGGTTGCGGATCCCCAGTTCGTTTGCCATGCGCCGCACCAAGTCGACGACTTTTGGCGCGAATGTCGTCGGTTTCACGAAGGAAATATTGACAACCGTCGCGGTGCATCGACGCGTGGCCACTGCGTCGCACGCGACCTCGTGAATACGCTCGCCCAGTCGGGTGAGCAAATCCTCGTCGGGGTGCCGCAGGTCGATAGAAAACGTGACGCGGCCCGGGATGGTGTTCGGCGAATTCGGGAAAACCTCCATCCGGCCAACCGTGAAGCGAATCGCATCCTCGTTATCGGCGGTAAGGTGCTCGAGCGCGGCGATGGCGGCAGTGGCCGCCGACACCGCATCCTTGCGATGGCGACGTGGCGTGGTGCCGGCATGCGCCTCTTCTCCGATGACCTCGACCGAAAAGCGGCGGATTCCCTGGATGCCGAGGACCACGCCAATAGTCGCGCCCTCACCCTCGAGACGCGGTCCTTGCTCGATGTGCGCCTCGACATAAGCTGCCGGGCGCACCGAGCCCAAAGCACGCGCGGCAATCGGGCAGGCCTCTGCTGTCTGTGCCAGCGCGGCGCTCACGCTAATGCCGGCCGGGTCGGTCCTGGCGAGCATGTCAGCGAGCGCGGCGGTGCCGGCAAACACCGCCGACCCCATCGCGCCGGGGACAAAGCGGCTGCCTTCCTCGTTCATCCATGCCACCACTTCGACCGGGCGGCGCGTTGTGACGCCGGCATCGTCGAATGCCTCGAGCACCTCGAACCCCGCAAGCACGCCATAGGCCCCGTCGAATTTGCCTCCAGTCGGCTGCGTGTCCAGGTGCGAACCGGTCATGATCGGCGCCGCCTCGGAATCGCTGCCATCGCGGCGCACGAAAATATTGCCAATCTCGTCACGCCAGCATTTGTATCCGCGGTCGCCCGCCCAATGCAACAGCACGCGCTGCGCCAGCATGTCTTCCTCAGTCAGTGCGAGTCGCTTGACCCCCCCGGCGGGAAGGCCGCCAATACGAGCGAGTTCCATGTGGCGCTGCCAAAGGCGCTCCTGGGAAACGGCCGCCACGGCGGCATCGTAGGAATTCTCGATCATGGTTTGTTTCCCTATGCGAAGGTTAGCATCGCGACCGCCGCGCCGATGCGCCTGCATCCTGCCTCGATGTTCTCCAGCGAAGTGGCATAGGACAGACGCAGGTAGGGCGAGAGCCCGAAACCCGCACCTTGCACCATGGCCACTCGCGCGGCATCGAGAAAGTAAGTCGCCAGTTCGGTATCGGTGGTCAGCCTGGCTCCACCAGGCGCGCGCTTGCCCATCAAAGGCGTGCAATCGGCAAAACAATAAAAGGCACCCTGCGGACTGACACAACTGATGCCGGGAATCTGGTTGAGCAGTTCCACCATGAGGTTGCGGCGTTCCTCGAACACGGCTTTGTTCGCCACCACAAAATCCTGCGGGCCCGTAAGCGCGGCCAGTGCCGCGGCCTGGCTGATCGAGCACGGATTTGAGGTTGCTTGCGACTGGATGGCGGCCATGGCCCGTGCCAGGACGGACGGTCCGCCCGAGTAGCCGATGCGCCATCCGGTCATGGCGTAGGTCTTGGATGCACCATTGACGGTCAGGGTGCGATCGAACATCTCTGGCGCGGCCTGTGCGATGGTGGCGTGCTGAAGGCCGTCGTATAGCAGATGCTCATACATATCATCGGACATCACCATAATGCGAGGGTGCTTCATGAGCACCGCGGCAAGGGCACACAATTCCTCCGCGCTGTAGACCGCGCCGGTCGGATTTCCCGGAGAATTCAGAATCAGCCACTTGGTTCGCGGCGTGATGGCGCGCGCCAGGTCTTGTGGCTGCAGCTTGAAGCCCTGTGAGCGGCTGCACGGCACGATCACCGGTTTGCCATCGCAAACGGCCACCACTTCGGGATAGGTGGTCCAGTAGGGGGCCGGGATAATCACCTCGTCGCCGTCGTTCAATGTGCATGCGAGGGCATTAAAGATGATCTGCTTGGCACCGGAGGCGACACTGATCTGCGCGGTTTCGTATCGCAGCCCGTTCTCGCGCATGAACTTGTCGCGTACCGCTTCCTTCAGGTCTGCGGTGCCGTCGGTCGGCGTGTAGCGGGTCTCGCCGCGGCGCATCGCCGCAATGGCAGCCTCTTGAATATACAGGGGCGTGTCAAAGTCCGATTCGCCGGGCGTGAAACTGGTCAGCTTGTGGCCGGCACGCTCCATCGCCTGTACTTGGGTGAGCAGACGAATGATGGGATTCATCGCAATCCGGCGGATACGAGTCGAAAGCATCGCGCTGGCGTCGAAAGGGGCTTGGGTGGGGAGCATGTTCGTGCCGATATTCAATTGAGCGGCGCGCGTGTTTGTTGCAGGAGTCTGCCGTAGCCTGTGACAGTATCCGGGACTCCTGCGAGAGCGAGGCATTTCCAGAGAATGGCCTGGTTGGTCGTGACTACCGGTTTGCCGAGCTGGTCTTCGAGTTGCTGGATGACTCCCGCAGCGGGCAGGTCGGTGGCGACAATGCAGAGCGCTTCGGCCTCGGGCACATCGACGGTGCGGGCAAATGCCATCACCTGCTCGCCGGGGATTCGCCACAAATCGAGCGAATTGCGAACATTCAGATTGCGCTCCGCCACGACCGTGAGGCCCAATCCTTCAAAAAATGGTTGCACGTAGGCGTGGATCCGGTCGACATAGGGCGTCGCCACGGCAACGCGCCGCGCGCCGATGGCTTTCAGGCCATCCACCGTTGCTGTCGCTGCAGTGGTTGCAGGTTGGCCGGTGTCCGCGCTGATCTTGAGTGCGACTTCTTCGGTCCAGTCGATTCCCTTGACAAGGCTTGTGGCCAGGCACGCATAGGCCATCACGCTCATCTGCCCGGCGGCCAGTTCCGAAAATGCGCGCGCCGCGCTTTTTTCCATCTCGATGATGCCTTCGGGGGTGCTGCCATGGGTGAGGATGCGGTTTCCGTGAACGGTCACGCCGGCTGGACACATGGCCCACATCTCCGGTTCGACGACGGTGTTGTTGGAGGGAATCACCAGTCCGATTTTTGCTTTGAAGCCGTACATATCAGTACCTCATTGTCGTGGCCGGCGGACGGCACGCGCAGATTGCAGTCAGCCGCTCTTCTCATCGAAGAATGCGCCCAGGTTCTGCGCTTCGGCAAGATCCAGCAGCCGCGCACCGAGCACCGCGTCCTGCGTCGCGACACCAAGCGATTTGAATACCGTGATTTCATCTACTCTGGTGCGGCCGCGCACCTGCCCAGAGAACAACTGCCCGATCTCGCCGGCGATCTGGCTCTCCTCGACTGCGCCACTCGTTAGAGGGATGACGATATCCCCGGTGCGTACGCGGCAGGCATCGGACGAGTCCAGCCAGATAGTGGCGCGTCTTGCTACCGCATCGTCCATCTCCCGCTCGTGCGGGCGCCCTGCGCCCCCGAGATTGATATGGGTTCCAGGCCGCACGCGGCGGCCATCGAACACCGGATGCTCGGCGCTGGTCACGGTAGTGATGATGTCGGCGTTGGCCGCAGCGTCATCGGCGGTCATGTCACTCACTATCTCCACGTCGCGAAAACCTGGCGCGCCGCGCAATTGGGCCTCGAGTGCCTTGACGCGCGCCGCAGTCCGCGACACCAGTATCACACGTCGTATCGGGCGCACGTGGGCCACATGGAGCGCCGCTGTATAGGCCAGTTTTCCGGCGCCGAAGACCGCGTGCACCGTGGCGTCAGGTCTAGCCAGCACTCGGGTCGCAGCCGCGAAACCAGCGGCCGTGCGGTGCTCGTTGAGCCGGTCAGCTGCAATCATGCCGCGAACACGCAAGGTGCGCGCGTCCCATATCATCATCATGCAGGTGGTGTGTTTGCCGGCGGCCATGGTTGGGTCGACCACGCTGCCAACCAGTTTCACGCCCAGGATGTCCTTGCCTACCTTGCAGGGCATCACCAGTACGACACCTTTGGGATTTGTCTGGTACATCTCGGAGCGCAGCGGCACGTCGGCGCTGCCATTGGAGAGCGACGTAAAGGCTTCGACGGCAGACTCGATCGCCAGGTCGAGGGGCAGGATCTTGTCGACGACTGATTCGGATAGCAGGCGCATGGTTGGTCAATGTCCAGGGAAGTTCAACCGTTATTCATAGCGGCCCACGCAGGACCACTTTGCCCAGCTGGGCATTCGATTCCACGTAGGCTTTGGCGGCCGCGAGGTCCTCGAAGGCAAAGGTGCGATCGACGATGGGCTGGATTGAGCCGTCCGCTATGGCGGGGAAAAGGGTAGTGATGAAACCCTCTGCTGCTGCGGCGCGCTGGCCGTTATTGAGAAACTTGTTGGACATGCCGAAAATCTTCAGGCGACGAGCATGCAGCGCCTCGATGTTCATGGGCGCTTCGAGCACACCATCGACGTAGCCAATGGTTGCCAGCCGTCCCATGGGCGAAAGGCAGCGAACGCATTCGGCGAAAACAGAGCCGCCGACGTTGTTTACGGCCATGTCGACGCCGTGTTGCCCGGTAGCAGCCATGACGGCATCGTAAAAATCCGGCGAACGCGTTTGGATGGCAAGGTCGAGGCCGAGGGCCTCCAGTTTTCGCAGCTTTTCGCCGGAGCCGGAGGTGCCGATGACCTTCGTATCTAGTATCTTGCCTGCTTGCAAGGCCGCGATGCCGACCCCCGAGGTGACGGCAGTCACCAAAAGCCATTCGCCAGTCGCAAGCCGGCCGTTGGCAATCAGCATTTCATAGGCTGCAATGAAGGTTACCGGCACGGCAGCCGCCTGTTCCCACGACAGGTGCGCCGGCATGGGCATCGCTTCGCGTACATCCATAAGGGCATAGGTCGAGAACGCCGCAGGTGCACGGCCAAGTACGCGCTGACCGGCGGCAAAGCCGTTGACGCCGGGACCGATTGAGACGACTTCGCCCGAGATTTCAAGCCCGATCGATTTCACGGCACCTGCCTTGAGCAGTCCATGCCCGACCATGAACTCGCCCCGATTAATGCCCGCCGCGCGCATTCGCACGAGCAATTGCCCGTTTCCCGGTTCTGGCGTTTCGACTTGGCGGAGCGCAAGCGATGTTTGCGCTCCGCCCGTATGAATCATCCAGGATTCCATTCTTGAGACTTACCCCTCTTGATGCGTCGGGCCAAGGCGCGCCAAGGCCTGAGAATCCCCGAATGTCCGACCGGCCTTTTTTGCACACTTGGTTTCCAAGTGTGCATTTTCCAATACTACCAGCCAGGATTACAAAGGCGATCATGCCCCGCCTTTGAATCTCCAGTCAGGTGCTGACGATGTGAGTATATGGCTTCCGCCGCTTGGCCGAGAATGCAGGGATTGCGTGCTGGCAAAATGCGTCTAAAGTCGATCTGATCCGTTGGCATGATGAGAGGATCGCGCTATTTCCGTTTGAAAATGATTCCGTTTTCACCCCGCGATGCACGCTTGCGAGCACTCGTTTTTCGTAAGCGTAGCAACGGTCATACTTTAGGCGAGGTATCCGAGTGGTCTTCGAAAAATGCTAACCTCTCTCAACTCGCCGCATAGGAGTACACCATGCAGTTTGTTCTGAAAGCGTTGACGGTGCTTTCCGCAGTTGCATTCAGTTTATGCGCGCAATCGCAGGATTTCCCTGCGAAACCAGTGCGTCTGGTCGTGACTGTGGCGCCTGGCGGCGGACTGGATGCACTATGCCGGGCCACCGCTCAACGGCTTTCCGATGCTTGGGGCCAACCAGTCATTGTGGAGAATCGGGCAGGAGGGCAAAGCGTAATCGGGTACGAACACGTGGCTAGATCCACGCCAGACGGTTACACACTGTTGTGTTCCGGAGCCTCCCAGGCAACTTATCTGGTGACGAGCAAAAATCTTTCTTACGATCCAGGCAAGGATTTCGCGCCTGTCACCGGCCTAGTGGCGATGCCCGTGGTGCTGGCGGTCAACCCTTCGCTCGCTGCAAAAAGCATTGTCGAGTTGATTGAACTAGCGAAAACCCGACCGGGGCAGATCAACTACGCGTCATTCGGCGTAGGAACCAACGGGCATCTGATGACCGAACTGTTGCAGTCGATGGCGGGGATCAAGATGACCCATATTCCCTACAAGGGGGGCGCGCCGGCGTTGGCCGAGGTTGTCGCTGGCCATTCGCAGATGCTGCTCGGGACTATCGCTCTGGTGCTCCCGCAATGGAAAGCAGGCAAGGTGCGCGTGCTCGCGGTATCCAGTGCGAAGCGCCTGGTCCAATATCCCGACGTGCCCACCATATCGGAATCGGGCGTGCCCGGATTCGAAGGAAGCGCATGGTTTGGATTGAACGCCCCCAAGGATACGCCGAGAGCAGCAATTAACCGCATCAACACCGGGATTCACGGGATCTATGCGGACAGCGCGTTTCGCGCCAAAAATCTCGACCCATTTGGTTACGTAGCAATCGTCAACACCCCTGAATGGTTCGCGGAATACCTGAAGCAAGACGCGCTCAAGTGGGCGAAAGTGATACGCGACGCAAACGTGAAGTTTGAATAAGCTCGGATACATGATCACCGTGTGCTCGAACGAATAATCTGTCTTGTAGACCCCATGCCGGAGAGACCATGCTGATCATTTCCAATGAAGAGATTCGCTCGTTGCTGACAATGCCTGCTTGCATCGAGGCGCTCGAGGAGTCGTATATCGAGCGGTTTCATCAGCGCGCCTTGAGTCGTCCCCGCTCGGATTTGTACGCGCCGACGGAACCCGGGCAGTATTACGTGTTCAAGTCCATGGAAGCCCTTCTGCCAAAGAGAAAAATCGCGGCGCTGAGAATCAACTCCGACATCATCCAATGGCGCGAGACGGAAGCGGGCACCCGCAAGGAAAAGCGTCCGCTGGCAAACGGCAGATGGGTCGGTCTGGTGGCTTTGTTTGATACCGATACCGGGAGAATGATTTCCATTTTTCCCGACGGTGTCATTCAGGGCTTCAGGGTCGCCGCAACCAGTGGTCTGTCGATCAAGCACATGTCGCGCCCCGACGCCGAGTCAATGGGGTTGTTTGGCTCGGGCTGGCAGGCAGAAACCCAAGTGTTAGCCGCCTGCGCGGTGCGGCCATTGAAATGCATCAAGGTCTATAGTCCAACGAAGGCTAATCGAGAGGTTTTTGCGAACAAGATGAGCCGGATTGCCCGCATACCGGTGATCCCGGTGGAACGGCCGGAAGACGCGGCACGTGGCATGGATATCATTGCGACGACGACGAATTCGATCACGCCGGTTTTGCAGCCCGAATGGATATCGCCGGGAACGCATTTATCCTGCGTTAAACATCTTGAATACGGGCAGGCGGTCATTGAAAAGGCGGATTTCGTCGCCATTCACTCCAGCGCCATCGCCGTGGAAAATTACATGATCGGGCAGGGTGAGAAAAAGATCTATGGTCACGATCCAACGGAAATAGGCGAGCACATCGATAGTGAAAGTGGCTGGGAAAAAGCGGACGAACTGCATACCGTTATTGGCGGCGGGGTCAACCCGCGTGCTGATCCGAGACACATCACGTGTTTTATAAACAATATTGGCTTGGGACTGCAGTTTGCCGCGGTTGGCGCGCTGGTCTGCCGGCTTGCCGATGAGCGACGAATTGGCATCAATCTACCTGATGAATGGTTCACCGAGGATGTTCGGCCTTGAAAACGCGCTCCGCCGTTGCCGAATGAGCGAATTGCCTCCCGACAAAAGGATCAATATCGATTTCAATGCCAAAACTTGAATTTTGCGCTTACGCATTGACCTCAGACCTCGGAGGCGCCGCGGTACACACACCCCGGCGTTTTTAACGCCGGCAAAAGACGGCGGCCTATTGCTCTGCTGTGATTCCCGCGCGTTGTATCAAGCGGCGCCATTTGGGCAACTCATCGCGGACCGTTCGGGCAAGTTCCTCCGGCGGACTGGCAAGCAGCGTTGCGCCGGTTTTCTCAAACTGAGATTTGAGGTCGTGTTGACTCGAAAGCCGCGAGATCTCGCCGGCCAATCTGGCGACAATTTGGGCAGAAGCGCCTGCCGGGGCAAACAGTCCGAACCAGGTGGCAACGTCGAATCCCGGCACGGTCTCGCCGATGGTTGGCGTTTCAGGCAGGGCTGCTGACCGCATCGCGTTGGTCACGGCAAGCGCCTTGATCTGGCCGCTGCGGATGCGTGGGGCCAGATCCAGGGAACTTCCGAAGCTCAAATCGATCTGGCCGCCGGCCAAGGCATTCATTGCCGGCCCGATTCCCTTGAATGGCACGTGCACCAGGTCGATGCCGGTCATCGATTTGAGCAACTCGCCGCCCAGGTGGTTGGTGGTGCCGACCCCTGGCGTGCCGAAAGTAAACTTCCCCGGCGCCCCCTTCGCAATGCGAATCAGGTCGGCAATGCTATTTGCGGAAAATCCCGAACGCGCGGCAAGGACGGTCGTCGTGGTTGCCACCAGGCTGATCGGCAGAAAGTCGCGCTCGACGTCGTAGGGCACCGATTTGTAGAGCGCTTGCGCCACCACCACAGAGCTGCTCGAGATCAGCAATGTATAACCGTCGGGCGTCGACTTGGCAACATAATCCGCACCAATCACGCCTCCTGCGCCACCCCGATTTTCCACGATGACTGCAATTCCAAGGCGCTTGGTCAGGGGTTCGGCGATGATGCGGCCGACCAAATCAATAGCGCCGCCGGCCGCCGCATTCGCCACCAACCGTACCGGCCGTGCCGGCCAATCCTGCGCTCCCGCGGTCGCGGCACAGATAACGAACAGCACGGTTGCAATGCCAAAACGGCGCCAGTTCAATATTGCCGCCTGGAGGCGGCGCAGTGCCCCCGTCAAAGTCGTCGCAACGTCGTGCCCGCCTTGTCCATGCAAAGCCGTCGGAAACACGCGGCATTGCCGGCCGGTGAACGCGGCACTGCGGCGCGCAATAGTCAATACCTTAACGACCAGGAAGCGATTGAAGACAACCAGTTTCTCGATGTCGGCTTGAAGTTTGACCATCGGGTACTTTTCCTGTCAGGCGGTCAGCTTAGGGCTGGGAAGGGCGACTGTAGCGGATGTGCGCGGAGTGGGGTGCCTGCTCTATTCCCCGCGCGCTTGCGCTTGGCCAACGGTTCAGTTCGCGACTATTTTCGCATCGCGAATAATCGTCGTGTACGTTTCGTGGTCCGCCTGCATGATGGCCCCAAGCTGAGCAGCGGTGCTGCTGACGGCCTCCAGTCCCTGGGTTTCTAGGCGCTGACGAACATCGGGCATATTTAGAACCGTTCCGATATCCCGCGATATCTTGTTGACGAGATCCTGCGGCATGCCCGCCGGTCCGAGCACCGCGAACCAGGTATCGGTCTTGAAGCCCGGGTAGCCCGATTCGGCGATAGTAGGCAAGTCGGGAGCCGTTGGCGACCGCTTAAGGCCGGTGGTCGCCAGGGCGCGCACCTTGCCTGACTTGAGCAACGGAATGGCGGAGACGGGATTATTGAACATCACCTGCAGATCGCCGGCAAGCAGCGCTTGCGCCGCGGGCGCCGCGCCGTTGTAGTGGACGATGACGATGTTGATGCCTGCGGCACGGCGGAAAAATTCAGCCGCAAAATGCGAAAGGGTGCCGCTGCTGGCCGATCCGAAATTGAGCTTGCCGGGATTGGATTTGGCATATGCGACCAGCTCGCGCAGATTGTTTGCCGCCACCGATTGATTGACCATCAGGATCGCCGCGTAGGACACCACCATGGAAATCGGTGCGAAATCCTTCATAGGGTCGTATGGCAGCGAGCCGAAAAGCGCGCCGTTGTAAACATGGCTCGCGGTCGCGAGATTCAACGTGTACCCATCAGGCGCCGACTTGGCGACGTAAGCGGTGCCAATGTTGCCCCCTGCGCCCGGACGTTGCTCAACCAGTATCTGATGGCCCCATAGCGGAAGCAGTTTTTCCGCAAGAACTCTTGCCGCAAGATCAGTGGGGCCGCCGCCGACGTAACCGACCACCAGTTTTACGGGCTTCAGTGGATAACCTTGCGACCAGACGGCGGCGGGCTGTAAGCCCAGGCAAAGTAAACAGGAAAATCGGATCAGAAAAAACGCTGTCCTGCCGATGGAATTCATTGATATCTCCTGATGCAAGGAACGCCAGATCGCCGGTGAACCAGAGCTTGCGAGCGGACATGATAGACCTCGAAGGCGCAAAACACACAAAAAAGCGATTGATTCGTTTGTCACTTCACTCCCGGGTATGCGCACCGGCAACTCGCGCGCCTCAGTCGCCACGAGGGAGCACATTTTTTCTGATCCGATTTTCCTGTTTACTTTGCCTGGGCTTACAGCCCGCCGCCGTCTGGTCGCAAGGTTATCCAC
>JBJXEY010000188.1:0-4622 GCA_046153355.1 Burkholderiales bacterium | reverse complement strand
CAAAAAAAAACTCGACGAGGTCGGTTACCTTTCCTATTCGAATCGGCATGCCGATCTGTTGTTCGAATTGATCAGCCGCCGCTACGAAACCAAGAGCACCCTGGTGACCACCAATCGACCCTTCGCCGAGTGGTCGGAGGTGTTTCCCAATGCCGCCTGCGTGGTCTCGCTGGTTGATCGCCTGGTGCATAACGCCGAGGTGATCTCCATCGAAGGCGAATCCTACCGGCTGAAGGAAGCACGCGAACGCTCCGAGCAACGTTCTTCGCGGCGACGAAAAGCAAAATCATGAGGCCCAGACACTTACCTTCTGGCCGCCAACACGGACAGTCCTTTAACTTCCCAGACGACTGGACTCCCGACGAGGCACTGGCGGTATTCGCGTTGCTCGATGATTTATGCGAACGTATTTGGCAGCATTACCAGATCCCCATTCAAACCCTTCTGCGCGAGCAACGACAAACGCATCCGAAAAACAATTCGAAACCTGAAGACGCTAACGATCCGCCTTTCTGATTTTTACCCACCGTCGAACCGAACAACAAAGGGGCCTGCGAAGGCCCTTTGTTGTTGACACCTTTGCTCGGTCTTTAAGCGCCAAATAATTGCGGGTCTGCTGCACCGATAACATCGGTCTAGGGTCTGAGGTGCCTAGCCTGGGGTCAACCTGCGTTGCCTCAGATTCGGTTCAATAACGTCATCGAGGATTCTCCACCGCGTGCGCACCGCGTCGCTTATCGGGTCCGGACTGCAACTACTTTTTTAGGTTGCTCGTTGCTCCTTTGTCGAGTGGAGGGGGATTTTCGCTATCGATGACATGGCATCGATTTCATTTCGATGTCGCCACCGCATCGGGCTTGACCTGCTGCCCCAGCGCCCACACAAAACCTGCCAACTCGCGCGCCAAGGCAACAATGATTTTGTTGCGAGGCATGCCGCGAAACGCCTGCATCGCCAACACCGCCGGTTTCCAGCGCCAGGTCTCCAATTCCTCGCGTATCGACTTCTCCAACCGCTGGATGCGCTCCTCGGCCTGCTGGATCGCGCTCACGTATTCCTCGAACGCGATGTGCTGCGCGTGATGCGGAAATTTCAACTCGGCGATCCAACGCCGGTGCGCCTCGGTCCAGGCGGTCTTCTTGGTGTAGCGGATGTTGTTACGCAGGAGTAACGCAGCCAAGCGCTGGCGAGCCTGGCGCAGCATGTCCACTGCGTCCTCGCGGGTGCGCACCAGATCCCTGATCGCCTCGTCGGCCTCATCGGGCACGTTGATCCCGCGCAACTCCCCGGCGCGCGCTAGGCGGCACAGTTTCATCGCATCGCGCCGGTCGGTCTTGATGCGATCACTATTGGCACGCGGTGTGAGCCCTGGGGAGACCACCCAGCATTCGTGGCCGCGGCTGCGAAGGTAGCGATAGATCCAAAACCCGCTGGGGCCGGCCTCGTAGACGAAGATCAACGCCTTGCCGGTGGATTCCATCTTCCTCACCAACTTTTTCACCGACTCCATGTCCCCGCCCACCTTGCCGTGGTGGCGTACCTCGGTTCCGGACTCATCTCCCACCGCGACATCGATCGATTCCTTGTGCACATCCATTCCTACGTATAGCTTGCTAGACTTACTCATGGCCTGCCTCCTTTATGTGGTTGATACCAACGCGTTCAACGTGTGGCTCTGCGTGCGCGAGCACGTAATCCACGATACCCAGGAGGCGGGCCGCCTATCAACTATGCATAGCCATTCTGTCTAGGAGCCGAAAATGGACCCCGACGAAGAGAAGGTTGAGCGCCACCTTGAAGATCGCGGATTCACGGTGAAACGTTTTTCCAAGACGGAAACACGTGCGGGGAAAACCCCTGACTTTCGCGTATTCCGGAACGGGGAGTTTTTGTTCTATTGCGAGGTTAAATCCAGCCCCGAAGATCAGTGGCTCGACGATCAGCTAAATAGTGCTGCTCCTGGCGAGTTGGCGGGTGGCGCGAGGAACGATCCAATATTCAACCGTCTTACAAAAGACATTCATGAGGCCGTAAAGCAGTTTGATGCAGTAAACAAAGACCAAAGACACCCAAACATACTCGCGCTAGTAAATCACGACGACATGTGTGGGTTCAACGATCTGCTGGGAATATTAACTGGAAACTTCTACGCCAATGACGGAACGGCACACCCGATTTATCGGCAATTCTCACACGGACGGATTAAAGACGAAAAAGGGAAAGTTCATCTGTTTATTTGGCTAGACGATCATAAGCCGGATCGTCTGCTGTTCAGTCAAACTGAAGAAACCCATCATGCAGCGCTGTGCGCTGCGTTTGGTGTCGAGCAAAATGAAATCAAACAAATCGGCTCCTAACAACGCCATCAACGCGGACATTGAAAAGCGGCGCTCCTTCGTCGCCCCGCTTTTCACTGCCGGTTATGGCGAGCGTTGGGCGTCATTGGTTGCACGTTTTTGCGGCTCGGGTACTATCTAGGTATGCATATATCTACTGGCACTGTTGTAGGCGGAAAAATCGTGGTTGAAGGGCTTTCCCTTCCGGAGGGGACGGTTGTGACTGTGCTTACGCCAGAAGACGACAAAATCGTCAAACTCGCCCCGGAGTTGGAGAAGGAACTTATCGCTGCAATTGATGAGGCAGACCAAGAAGTTGGTGGGGCTGGTCCTGAGTTTATCGAGAGCCTAAAGCGCTACGGGTAACCGTGGCGCTTACCTACCTCATTAAGGCGCGCGCCAAGCGCGAAATCGAGAAGACTGCGGAATGGTGGGCTGAAAATCGGCTCGCCGCGCCGGGCGCGGTCCGAAAGGACTTGGAAGACGCATTGACAATTCTCGTCGAACATCCGGGCATTGGCACGAAAGTTGAAACAGGTCGATCGCCAGAAGTCCGCCGATTTCTGCTGGACAAAATCAGTTACCACTTGTATTACCGCGTTCGGCGATCTAAATTGGAAGTGCTTTCACTGTGGCATACAAGCCGAGGGCGCGGTCCGAGCGTTTAGCAAATGCCGCCCAACTTTAGGTGCAACGGACAGGCGAAAGCGGTCATGACTTTCTCATTGACCACCACGCGCGCCTGTCGTTGACCATGACGTTGATATGGCTAAATGGTGTCAAGTGGCGTAGTCGTCCCCTGCTTTTTCCTGCCAAGCATGTTTTTCTCTAACGGACCCGATAAGGGACGCGGCGGGCACTGCAAAGACGACGGTCGATCACGCTGATATTCGGGCGTTGGTTAGCCGCAAGACTGTGGTTCGTCACGGAGCTGCCTCGGTTGTGAATGGCGGTCTAAACCCGCGTAAAGATGGCGGTGGAATTGTAACGACGTGATTTTCGATGGTTGTCGTTACGTTGGCGATTTTTCTGTTGATTGATCGAGTGGCGGCAAAGGGTGCGTTGCAACGAGCCCGTAGGGCGACTGGAGACGCACCCTGCGGCGTGCGGCGCGGCGGGCCTGAGGTGGCGGGGTTCGGTGGTGTTTGGGTGATGGCGGCCAGACTCAAGATGCGGTAGAACAACACCGCCAAAGAGAACAGGCACGACACCGGCGCAAACCGCCAAGTTCAGTCCGATGTCGTGCCCCACGCCGTGCTGGGCACGGGTGCGGGGAGAAGTATTTCACGATTGACATAGCCCTGTCGAACTCTCGTTGGCGTGACTTGGATCGCCAATGGAATCGACGGGCCGATTGGTTGTATGCGCTGCTTGCCGGGTGCAGGTGGTGATTTGCAGCGACTGCGACCACGGTCAGATTTATTGCGCTGGGCCTTGCGCCTGCCAAGCGCGACGCGATTCGGTTCGGGCCGCAGGTCAGCGTTACCAAAGCACCAGCCGTGGCCGTCATGCGCACGCCCAGCGAGCGCGCCACTACCGAGCCCGGCGAAATAAAGTGACGCATCAGGGTTCCCCTGCGCCCACGCCCGATGTTCCACTGGGGTTGAGCTCGATTGGTGCAGTGACCGTCGCAATTCAGGTAATTCCCAGGACGCCGCAAACACCGCAATGTCACTTTTGTGGCTGTGCGTGTTCGCAGTTTGTTCGAATCGGTCCCTTGCGTCATCGAGTGCTCTCGCGATATCACTGATCACCCAAGAGGAACCCCGTATGACCGTAGCGGCTGAAATCCAAGCGCAGATCCTGCGCTACTACCACGTCGAGAAATGGCGCATCGGCACCATCGCTCGCCAATTGAAGGTGCACGGTGGCACGGTGCACCGAGTGCTAGCCAACGCCGGGGTGCCCAGCAGCGCGGTGGCGCGCCGCCCCTCTCGGATAGATGCTTATCGAGTCTTCATCGACCAGACCTTGGAGAAATTCCCCACGCTCACCGCCAGTCGTCTGTACGCGATGGTGCAGGAGCGCGGCTATATCGGCGGTCCGGATCACTTTCGCCATCTGGTGGGCCTGTACCGGCCGCGTCCCAGTCGCGAGGCCTACCTGCGGCTTCGCACTCTGCCCGGTGAACAAGGCCAAGTGGACTGGGGACATTTCGGTCACTTCAATATCGGCCGCGCGCGCCGGCCGCTGATGGCCTTTGTGATGGTGCTGTCCTGGTCGCGGCGGATCTTTCTGCGCTTTTATCTGGCTGCGCGCATGGAGAACTTCCGGCGCGGCCACCAG
>JBJXEY010000184.1:0-6159 GCA_046153355.1 Burkholderiales bacterium | reverse complement strand
GAATACCGAGGCGTGAATCATCACCTCGTTGCATTGCACTACCCCAGGAGGACCATCGATCAAGCGTCCATCCAAATCGCACACCACCATGTACTCAGGGCGCATGCGATTGAGCACATCGATCGGATAACCGCGGCCTTTCACCACGAAGCGTCCCGAATCGTTCGGATCGCGCAGGCTCACATGGCCCATGGAAGAGCGGATTCCTGCCGCCAAGCCCGTCATAGACAATATGCGGCTGCCCAGTGCGACTTCGAGTTTTACTTCGTCCAAGGTCATGCGATGTATCTCCGTTTGATTATCCGCGAAGGCAAAAGGTAGCCGTGAATCGTTGCTCGAATCAATCGATCTTGATATTAGCTGTCTTGATCACCCGTGCGTACTTCGAGAAATTGTCCTTGATCACCGCGCCGAACTCCTCGGGCGAGGATTCCATATAGTAAAGCGCAAGGCCATCCAGCCTTTCGCGCACTTCGACTACACGCAGTTGCTTATTCATTTCCGCGGCAATGCGATTGACGATTTCCCGCGGCACACCGCTCGCGGTAACCATGCCAAACCAAGACCAGGAGTCGAACCCTTTTACCCCCGCCTCGCTGACAGTAGGCAGATCTTTCAGGGTGTCGGTGCGACGGTCCATGGCCACCGCGATGGCGCGCATCTTTCCGGCTTGAACATGCGGCAACACATCGGGCAGTGCGCCGATCATCATGCTGACGTGACCGCCCAACATCGCCGCGACCGCAGGCGCTGAACCCTGATACGGAATATGGGTCAGACCCACATTAACCACCAGGCGCCGCTTTCGCCACCACATCGGTGCCGATGATGCCGCCTCCGCCGGCGCGATTCTCCACAATCACCGGATGGCCCCACCCTGTACTCATGCGTTGCGCCAGGGTTCTGGCCAACTGATCGACGGCACCACCGGCGGGAAATGGCACGATGATTCGCGCTGCTTTAGAGGGATAGGTTTGGGAAAAGGCGGCGCTGATCGACAAAGGGTTCAACAACGCCGCGGCGACTAGGCTTGCAGCTATCCGGTAGTTCATTGGGAAGTTTTGTAGGGAACGAGTATTCATGCGGCTTTTCCAAGTACGGGGCAACCAAGGCAAAAGAATAACCCGGATTCGCACCCAAGTTCTCTGGCGAGTTTGCTTGCGAATCCACCAGAACAAGGGTGAGCTCTCAATTGTTTCAATATTTTGCCGTTATCAACCTAGCGGGAAATTCCCGTGGCAAAATTTTAGAGCGATTCGCCATGCCTGCCATTTCATTATTGAAAAATACATCGACACCGGCCGACGCCCCGACACGTACGGCGGCACTTGCTGCGCTCGATCCACGCCTGCAAACCGCCCCTGCAGCGGCCGTGTCGTCGTTTGTTCATCAACGCGCCGATGGACTGTATGTCGACACCGTCCTTATGCAGAATCGCGAACGGTTTGCCGCATTTGTCGAACGAATTTTCACTAGATCCGAATTATTTCTGGGCCTTGAGTACGGCAATTTTGAACGGCTGCTATACAGCCCCGAGAATGACGCAAGTCGCCCCAAGGGTGCGGTGCGCATCGCCAACGGCATTGGCCCGTTTCAAGCAGAGAGACGTTCTTTGTATAGGGGCGTTGCGCTGGGAACGAGGGGCGAGCAGGCGGAATATTTTTTTGAACCGGTGTATTTGGAGGCCGAAGAGGCGCCATCGCAACAACCGGAATCGAACCCACAAGGCGCGCCGCACCGAGCGTCCTTGGCCGGCGTGGGGAATTCACAACCGGCGAAACTGGATTTCGATGAACTGATCGCGCATTTTTGGATCAACGGGATACGTTTTGGCATCGACGCGGCGCGCATCAAGGAGGCACTTGGCAGAGGAGAAAACGGCAGGATTGTGGTTGCCAGGACACTTAAACCCAAGGTCGGCAAGGATGCCGGCTTGGAAGATAAGAGCAGGTCGTTGCGTCGCGATAATGCTCCGATTCAGCTTGCCAACGGCCAGGTTGATCTTTGCAGCTTTGGCAATCGCTTTCCGCAGGCGCGCAAAAACGAATTGCTGATGAAAAAGACCGCACCGATAAATGGTGATCCCGGCCGCAGTATGTCCGGTGCGCAGATCGCTCCCGAGCCACCCAAAGATTTTGATCTAACGGTTCTTGCAGGCCCCGGAACCCGCATCGAAAAACGCGCCGATGGGCAATACATCGTCGCCGACATGGATGGATTTATCGACATCGACAAAGCAAGCAAACGTATATGTATTGCCGAAAAAATGGTCGGGCGCGAAGGCGTAAGTATTCGCACCACGGGAAATCTTCGCATGGGCGAAAACGATTTCGAGGAATTTGGCGAAGTCGAGCCACACAGGGTCGTCGAAGGCAGAAACATGAGCTTTCATGCCGATGTCTTTGGCCAACTTAATTCCACCGGCGGAAAAGTGCTGTTGGAAAAAACTTTCGGCAATGGCAAGTTGAGGAACCCCGGCGGTGAGGTGATCGTTCTAGGTCGCGCCTCTTCGTCACTGATCGATGCGCCCGGCGGTACGGTGACCATGCGCCTCGCCGAGGCCTGTCAGATATTCGCCAAGCGAGTCGAGATCGAACAGGCGGTGGGCTGCGAGATCATCGCCGAAGAGGTAATTCTCGGTGTTGCCGAAGGGTGCAACATCGCGGCCCGGTTGGTGAAGATAAAACGCGCCGGATCGCGTGGCGGCCGTGAAACCCTGGTTTCGATACTGCTGCCCAACGAAAGCGAATACATCGAAGGGCAAAACCAGGCGAACAGGGATTTGACTGAGGCTCTGTGTCAAATCGGCGAGTTGAGTGCCGCCAAAATGGAATTGGAAGAATCGAAAAGTTTCGTTGATTTTTTAAAACTGCAATCCCGGTTCGCCAGTGGAAAAATGAAACTGTCATTGCAGCAAAGAACCGCCTACGACAGGCTCGCCGCTCAATTCAAACCGATTTGCGAGAAGTATCGAAAGGTCAGTGAGGAATTGGAGGCCGTGCGCGAAGATCACGCCAAGGCGGACGCGCATCTGGAACAACTCGGGACTGCCCATCGGCAATTAATGGCTATACCGCTCTCATGCGAATTTGCCGCGATCAGTGGTGAAACAGTCGTTCAGCAGATGAATTTTCCGGACAACCAGATCTTCACGGAAACTGCCTTAATGGAACCCATTCGCCAGCAATTGCAGGCGCGCAATCTGCCTAGGTGGCAGTTATTCGCTGGTGAGTCGGGAAAGTTTTCCTGGCGGCATTGAGCCGCGAGCTGCTCTTCTACGCACTAGCGCGTAGCGCACCAAGAGAAATCAGCGCCTGTTTGACCTCGGCGATACCTTCGGCAGACAATGGCGCCTGCGGCGGTAAAGGATCGCCTACGTCGTAGCCTTGCAACTTCAATCCCCCTTTGATACACGCCGCCAGATTGTATTTGGCGAATACCTGGTTGATGCTCCACATGCGCGTCTGCAGTTTCATCGCCTCTTTCCACTTCTGCTTTCGGCAAAGTTCGTAGAGTTCGACGCTTTGTTTGGGCACCACGCAAGCAGGACCCGCCATCCAGCCCTTGCCGCCAATCAACATCACGCAAGCGGGAATATGCGCCGAGGCGGAAAACACTTCCATCCTGCCTTCGACGCGATTGATGATCGACAACAGCCGCCCGGTATTGAAGGAAGCGTCTTTAATGTAGCGAATGTTGTCGATACGGCTCAACTTGTCGATCACCGGCAGTGACAGATCGGAGCGTTGAAAATTGGGGTTGGTGTAGAGCACCACAGGCAACGAGACCGCATCTGCGATGGACTTGAAATAGCTGTACACCCCATCATCGGAAAGCGGAAAGTAGGCTTCTAATATCGCAAGGATGCCGTCGCAGCCTAGTTTTTGAAATTCACGCGCCTGAAATTGCGCATCGGCAATGGTGGTGGCGGCAACGCCCGCGACCACCGGCACGCGACCTTTCGCCGCTTTAACAACAATCTCGACGATGCGGCGACGCTGCGCCCAGTTGAGATAGGCGAACTCGCCGGTTGAACCCAGGGGGGTCAAGCCGTGCACGCCGGCGGCGATCAAGTCATTGCAAAGTTTCTTGAGGACGCGCTCCATCACATTCCCAGCGGCATCCACCGGGGAAACGAGATAGGGAAATACGCCGTGGAAGGATTTTGTTTTCATGGAAAGTACTCTTACAGGTCCGGACTATCGGCTTCGTACTTGATGATTTGCACCTGCAGCTTGGAATTATCCTGAACGATAGCGGTTTCGGATTTCGCTGCTTTTAGCTCATGCGGGCCGCGAATGCTTTCGCATCCGGCTTTCAACAGGTAAGCGTAATCGCCGGCCACGTCGTCGACCCGGCAAGCCAGATGCATGAAAGTGGGTTCCTCCACATCTGCCTCGATCAATTCCAGCTTGAAACCGTTCTTATCGGCGAGCAACGCGATTGGCCGACCCGACTTGAAATGCGTTCCGCGGCGCTTAACAATCATTCCCAAAGACCCGGTTAAAAACGCGATTCGCTCCTCCAGGTCGCGTACGCCCAATGCCACATGATCCAGTGCGCCTATCATTGTTTGGTTCCTCCAGCCGGTGAAGCGAAAAAAGTTCCGTGCAGTTTTCCGGGGTTGAGCAATCCATGCGGATCGACCCGGTGAGCAAAATCGACGATCGGCTGGAAATCCAGAAACATGCCGCTCTCGGCGATCGAGAAGGTGTGCGGATTCTGGTAGCCCACGTCGATACTGTCGCAATACTTCATCACCGCTTCGACTTGCGCGCGATTGCCTTTCACCACGGTGAGCAGTGGCGCGGGGATGATGGTGTCGGCGGGCAGCCCACGCAACCGCGCCACCCACGGTGAAATGATGAGCTTGTGTTCCAGCAACAGGCCATCGCCGAATTCGCGTTTAAGCAATTCGAACTGCTCCATGTAGCGATCCGGCGCGAGATAACAATTGAGGAATCCAGCTTCGGGCGCGATTTTTTTCACCCACAGCATGCGATGGCCATAAGATAAAAATGCCATTGGCACCTTGTTGTCTTCGCCAGTGATTTGCCATGTGTGGAAGCGGCCACCGAGGCTCGTGGCGAGCTGCTCGCATTGCTTTTCTTGGTTGGCATCGACTATTACCACCGCGACCGCTTGATCCTTAGTGAATAGATCGGTGATCGGTGTAAAAGAGTTGGGCAACGGTGTTTCCTGCGCCGCCGCCGCGCGCACCATCAGGTCGCGGCGCGCCGAAAGCTCGTCAACATATTTGCACGCATCGGCAAACTTATTGAATACCACCACGGCTTCCAACCAGCGGCAGGCGGGTACCAGCGGAAAGGTGACTTCGGTGATGATGCCGGTGGTGCCCGAGGTACGCAGCACCAACCACACGTCGTCGCCTTTCAAACTGATTTCGCGCGGCGGATCCTCCGCGGTGAGCAACTTGATGCCGGTGACATTGCCATCCCAGATGGTGCCGTGTACCGTACCGCCTAAGCCTACATGGCCACCGCCCACCCAGCCGGCCACCGTCGCCGTGGCGAAGGTGGTTACCAGAACCTTTAATTCGCGCGAGCGTTCGCGCGCGCGCGCATCGACATCGCCCTGAAACGCGCCAGCCTCGGCGGTGATCGAGGTATCGCTAACTTCGAGGATTCGATTCAATTTACGCGAGTCGATGATGACGCCGCCTTCCAGCGGTATCGATTGCCCGAAATTGGTGGTGCCCCCTCCCCTGACAACGATAGGCGACTTATGGCGCACGGCTAGCGCGATGATGTCGCGAAGCTCTTCGATATTTTCCGGCGTCACCACCATGTCGGCGTCGATGACAGGCGGTCCTTCTCCACCACCGCCACCTCGGAAATGTTCGGAGAGAATCGGCGAGAGCCAGGAGTTGTCGCGCAGGAAGCGCCTGATGGCTTTGGTATCGCGCAGTACCCTGCCCTCACCCAGCCGTTTGCTGAGATCGAGCGCCAGCGGTTCGCGACCGCCGATTTGTTTATCCTCGTCTTTATTCGTAGCAGCCGGTGTTGGCATCATGTATTCCGCTTAAAAATATTCCAAGCATCAGTGGTCGCATCTAAGGAAACACTGATCAAGTTCAGTATCCCAGCAAGTCATTTAAAGTTTCCCTCTAACATCGGGGATATACAAGGGGCGAAGGCC
>JBJXEY010000182.1:0-6259 GCA_046153355.1 Burkholderiales bacterium | reverse complement strand
AAATACCTGAATAGTTACATAAAATCATATGAATATGAGTGTCTAGAAATATTCAGATCGATGACATGTAAAGAAATCCGACACTGCACCCGGGAAGTGGTTGCCTTCATGGCGTTTCAGATCTGGTTTCTACCGCGCGCGAACTCCTTAACCAGGGCCACCCGAGTATCCGTCAGCATTGGAGAGATCTTCGGCGCATGGTATGGGCGGCGTCCGGGCATTCCAAGTTTCTCGGCCAGACTTGGCAAGTGCTACAAATCCATGCCCTGATGGGGAATCTGGAGATCCGAACCGGGCTGGGTCTTTGGAGAATACTTCTTGAAAGGTCATTCGAATGGACCCCTATCCGTTTTGTTGCTGTCCAAGAGGACGTAGTCAAAGCGCATCCCGATGCCGCCCTGATCCCGTTCTGCCCGCCGGACTCCGGCGCTTTCCTCGATGCTTCTCTGTCGCTGGGTCTATGTGCTCAGCGCGGGTTTCGGCATCATGTATCGTCCAAAGTAATTTGCGTCAAAAGCGAATACAGCGGACGATTGATATAAAAATTCGTGCGCCCAATCTTCTTTTTTTCCACAAAGCCATTCTTCGCCAGCGTATCCAGGTGCTTGGCCGCCGTAATCCGCGACACCCCCAAGTCTCTCTCGATGAACTCGATTTTGGTATAAGGATAGCGGAACAGATTATTCAGCAGATCCTGGCTGTAGATCTTGGGCAACTCATCGCGCAACCGGTGTTTGCTTGCTTGCATTAACGTGCGCAGATTTTTGATCAGCCAGGTCTCGCTCCTGGCGGTGAGTGCGACGCCCTTCACGATATAAACGCACCAGTCCGTCCAGTCATGCGTCTGCCGCGTGGATTGCAGCAAGCGGTAGTACCGGTCCTTGGTTGCGGTGATATAGCGGCTCAGATACAGCACCGGCAAATTCATCAACCCCTCGCGCTGCAACATCAGCAAATTCAGGATGCGGCCGGTGCGGCCATTGCCATCATAGAACGGATGGATGCTCTCAAACTGGTGATGCGCGATCGCCATGCGCAATAAAGGATCGAGTTCGTCATCCGCATGGATAAAGTCCACCAGTTGCGCCATCAGCTTTTCTATCAGCACGCCATCTTGCGGCGGCTCATAGACCACCGCGCCCGTCGCCTGGTTTTTCAACACAGTTCCCGGAAGCCTTCTGAACCCGGCGTTGTTTTGCTCCACTTGCTCCTGTACCCGCAGAATCGTACTCATGCGGAGGAGGCCCGAATTCACCACATCGGTAAACCCCACCTTCAAGGCCGCGATATAGTTTTGTACCTCTTTGGCGGCGGGTGAGGCCGAACTGCTCTGGTCGTAGGCATAGAGCTCGTCGTGCGTGGTGATAATGTTCTCGATCTCGGAGCTGTCCTTTGCCTCCTGAATGGCAAGCGTATCAAGCAGAATGGCGGTGTTGGGCAAGGACTCGCACAATCCCTTCAACTCAGCCAGATGGCGGTGCGCTTCGGCCACGCCTTGCCACACCGCCTTAACTTCAAGACTGGCGTACTTGGGGATATCCAGTTCGGTCATCCTTCGCCTCTACATAAGAACGTGATAAGAAAACGAGGGTATCTTATCAAATCATCCGAGACATGTATAAAAAACGCCATTGTCTTATCACGTCGTAAGGCATATGTTCCAGGAATCGCCATATCTTTACTGTTCGCTAGCCCAGTCTTGAAATCGCGGCTCTCGCCGCATCCATATGCTTTTCAAGCGCGGCGGCACAGACCGCAAAGCGAGGGCTGAATCCGGTTGCCGCGCGTACCCTGGTGAGGAACGCACCTGCCAGCAATTGCGCGCGCCGCCAAAAGTCGTTGGGCACATCGGCCTGGATATGGGGTGCGGGGATCCTGTCTGGCAGGCCGCCTCCGCCGCGCGGTGCGAAAGCCATGGGCGTCATGTCGTAGGCCGGTGCGATCTCGTACGCACGGCCTTGCCCTGCAACGAACGACAAATTGCCGTTGTGCATGTCGGTATTGCCGGTCAGCATGCCAAAGGCCCACAACAGCGCAGCGCCATCCGCTGCCTGTGGCTGGATGTAGCCTGCGTTGGCAAGACGGCGGGTAATCGCCGGCCAGCCTCCAGTGCCGGCACCCACGAATTCGGCATCCAGGGCGGTGAGAGAATGCAACGTGCGCCTCCCCAGATTGCCGATACGGTCAAATCGCACAATCTCAAGAAAGCGCTGGCCATCGTAGTCAAAAATATACGTCTGCGCGGCAGGGATTCCCGCTTCGCGCAAGGTTTCCAGCGCCAGATGTTCGGCCAGCAGCAAATCCCGCCAGCGTTCGCTGACCGGGCTGTCCTCCGCCTCACTGAACTTGACTAGCAAGTGACGAGGCCCCCCAGGTGTTGCGGTATAGGCCGTAAATTTCGGCTGTTCGCCACCTGCCGAAGTGCCCGCCACCTCGCCGCTGGCGGCGTCGCGGGCCAGGCGGGTATAGGCCCCGGCTTTTTGATCCTGGGCAATAGGTATTGGGGCGGGGGCAGAGAGAAAGCGATCTCGCGCCAAGTCGCCTAGTAGCAAATTGCCCACTACATCGTGCCCATGCACCAGCAATGCTCGCAGGGCATGGTAATCGTTCCAATCGCCAAGCCGTGCCGGTAGCCCCAACTCGGCGCCGTATCTGGCGGCATAAGCCCGCCCAAGAAAACCCTGTGGGCGCATGTCAAACAGCCACCACGGTAATCCCTCGCTATGCAACGTCACTCCATTCGCCTGGTGCATCACAAAACCTACCGGGCGCACCGCAACCAGGGTGCCCAACAAGCGAATCTGACCCTCTGCATCCACCAGATGCACGGGTATATCTGGCAAGCCGCGCGTAGTGTCACGAAGCGCATATTGCATAGATCGCGCAGCACCTAGGCGCACCACTTCATCGCGGAGCCGGCTGAGCGCGCGCGACAGAGTAGGCTGGCTAGTCCTCATTTTTTCAATCAGTTGCTGAGCTGATTGCGGACCACGAGCCAGATATGCACGTATGTCGTCAACGTAGGAAGGCATGGGTATGAATTAAAGAATGAATAAATAAATGACTAGATATTATGGGTGAGCATCGCTACAAGAACAAGCGGAATCCATGCGCTCTGGCCTCGTTCTGTGCTCAGCGCGGGTGCGATTTACCGCAACACCGCTTGGTGCAAAAACAGCAGCCGTTTGATGCCCTCGGTCAGATGGCGCGATGACAGGGCCGCGCCCGTGATGTTGGCGATGTCGCGTTCGATCTCCAGGGGACTTTCGGCGGTCTTCCCTACGAACTGGTCGCGCCATGCCGGGTAGCGTACTTGGGAGCCGTAGGTCTCCAGATACTCGATGATTTGTACTTGGCGCACGCTGCCATCGGCGTTGATGCCTAGCGTGTAGGTGATCAACTCGTGTTTGCCGGTCACCTGGTCGATCAGGAACCACCCCGCCACGCTGCCCTTTACCATGACCGCCCAGACTTGCTGTTTAGCGCTGCGCCCGCGCACTCCCGAGGCTTGTTCAATCGCTTGCATTTGGGCTGGCGACAACAGTACCGGTTTATCGATGAACGCTTCCGCGGCCGGAAAGGCGAGCTTCATGGCCTCTTCCACGCTCATGTACTTCGCGGCGATGCACGGCTGCGCGATGACGCAGAGCGCCGCAGGCACCAGCCAGCGTATATCGAGGTTCATGTCTATCTCTTCGAAGTGGGGTAGGGATCAAGCCTCAATGCTGTTTGGTTGGCCGGCCGGTTCATGCGCGGCCGCAATCGGCCGCCAGCAGCAGGTCCGTGAGGTGGTGGTAGCGTTGGGCATCGAGCCCAGTGAGGTCGCTGATGCGCTGGAGCCGTGCGTAGATCGTATTCGGATGCACGTTAAGCTCCCGTGCGGCTTGTTGCATGTTCATGTCGGCATCGGCGAGCGCGCGCAGCGTCTGGACCAGGGCACCTTGTGACTTCGTGTTGGCGTCGCGGAATGCCGGAAACCAGACCGGCATGGCGGATTGCACGTAATCCGCCGCGCGATGGACCAACAGCCGCCGAATCGGAAGCCCCGAGAATTGTACGACACGCTCCGTCACGTTCGCGAAATCCAGCGCCACCGTTGCCTCGTGCACTCCTCTCGGTATGAAGGAGGTTGAGGGTTGGTCACTACCGATGCCGATCAGCACCGCGGGGCCTAGCTCAAGCAGGCGCGGCTGAATCCGGCCGGCCAGATTCGCCTGCGGTGCCGTCCAGCCCGACACGCGCCGCGCGCCGGAGAATATTGCGGTGACGACATTGCCGCGAATGCCGGTGAGCGTACGAATTTGCGAGGGGGCGACGGCCTGGGTCATCGCGTCGGCGATGCGTTGCGCACGCGCGGGATTTTCCATTTCGAGCGGGTCTACGGATTGGGCGAGGGCAACGCAGAAGCTCTGTCTTTGTTCGAGGTAACCTGCGCGCTTCAGGAGGCGCGCGACGCGCCCGTCGGACTCGTCGTAGCCGCTCACGAGAATGTTCAGCAATTCGGTGCGGCGGTCGCCCTCGGCTTCGGCAAGGGCGCGCGTCTGAGCGACGTATTCGGCCGCCGCGACGATGCTGATCGTGTCTGCGTATTCAAGGGAGAACGCCGCGACGGCGGAAAGGATGTTCTCACGGCTTCGCGGATTTGCCGCAACCGCCGCATCGCGAATCCATTGCGACAGAATTTTGTGCCCGCAACGATAGGCGTGTAGCGTTGCCTCCAGCGGAAAACGCTGGCCCGCGCGGTGGCGTGCGTGCGCGCGCACGAATTCGAAGCCGCCAATTTCCCCATCTCCGAGCAGTCTTCGCAGCTCTGCGATGTGTTCGCCCGCATGGCGGCCGAGGTCCGGCAATACATCGGGGTTGCCCGATGCGGTGAAGGCCGGAATTTCGGCGAGGATCGTCTCGCGCAGGCGGCGCGCGGTTTCGCTGGCACTCTTGTCGAGTGTGTCCGCTATTCCGGGCACAACGCCGAGCTTAGAGAGCTTCGCCAACGATTGCATAAGTGCCGTATCTTGGCTAAAGGAACGAACTTCCATTGTGAAGTCTCCACAATTCAGGGCGGGAATTATCATCGATATCGCCGTTGTGGAAGGAGTTTTCTGTCGATACTCTCCATTTCGGGTGCCAATGGTACCCAATCACTTACCAAAAGGAGACGATCGCAATGGCCAAGTATCTGTTCGTGTATCACGGAGGGAAACATCCTTCCAATCCGCAGGAGGCAAAGAGCGTCATGGATGCGTGGGGTGCCTGGTTCGGCTCCATGGGGGCGGCGGTGATCGACGGTGGGAATCCCGTCGGCCCTTCGAGCACCGTTAAGCCCGACGGCTCGCTCGTTAACGGTGGCGGCGCGAACCCGGCGAGTGGCTACAGCCTGATCGAAGCATCGAGCATTGCCGACGCGCACAAAAAAGCGAAGGGCTGTCCGATTCTCAAAGTCGGCGGGAGCATTGAAATCGCGCAAGCGATGGATATGTAGGCGCGCCGGACACCGGAACCACCCGCGGGGGCTGCTCTCCAGGTCTTCCGATCATGGTTCGACACGTTCACCATGATCGGAAGACCTAATCGGCAATTTCCTGATTAGCATGCGATTGCGCGCGCGAGAACGCAACCGTCAGACTGGGTCCCAAGAAAACACGTCCGCCGATACCTCCAGGGGAAAGAAGCTTTTCTGCATGGCGGGGATGGCATGTTGCGCAATGCTTTGAGGTGTCCACCCCTCCGAGCGCTGCACGGAGCGGATGGGCCGCGGCTGGCTCATGAGGAAGATTTCGTTCATTCTGACGCCGAAGATCTGGCCGTTTACCGCGCTGGCCTCGTCCGAGAGTAGATAGACCACCATCGGAGCGATCTTCGCCGTGGTCATCAACTTCAGCTTTTCGACGCGAGCCTTTTGAGCATCGGTCTGCGTGGGAATCGTGCCGATCATGCGGCTCCAGGCGAAGGGCGATACGCAATTGGAGCGCACGTTGTAGCGCTGCATGTCGAGCGCGATGGACTTCGACAATCCCACGATTCCCATCTTGGCCGCGGAATAGTTCGCTTGCCCCACATTTCCCACCAGGCCGGAGGTGGAAGTGAAGTGCACGAAGGCGCCCGACTGTTGTTCGCGAAAATAATGCGCGGCGGCCTTCGCCACATAGAAGCTCCCCATCAAGTGCACGCTGATCACTTGCTCCCAGTCCAGCGTGCTCATGCGATGGAAAATGCGGTCGCGCAGGATGCCCGCGTTGTTCACGACACCGTCGATCTTGCC
>JBJXEY010000161.1:0-11627 GCA_046153355.1 Burkholderiales bacterium | reverse complement strand
CGCAACCTGGCTTCGATAACCAAACGCAAGAGCCCGCCGTGCATCTGACCTTGGATGCCACCGGCGCGCGCATCTTCAAAGAAGTAACCCGCGAAAACGTCAATAAACGCATGGCCATTCTGTTGATCGAAAAAGGTCGTGGCGAAGTGGTTACCGCACCGGTGATCCGCGGCGAAATCGGCGGCGGCCGCGTGCAAATCAGCGGTCGTATGAGTACCCAGGAGGCCAATGACACGGCATTGCTGCTGCGCGCGGGTGCCCTCGCCGCGCCCATGGAAATTGTCGAGGAACGCACCGTGGGCCCGTCGCTTGGCGCGGAAAACATCAAGAAGGGATTCGATTCAACCATCTATGGCTTTGTCGCGATCACCGTATTCATGATCGGGTATTACCTTCTATTCGGTGCGTTCTCCGCAGTGGCCCTCTCGGCCAATTTGCTGTTTCTGATCGCGCTGTTGTCCTTGCTGCAAGCGACCTTGACGCTGCCAGGTATCGCAGCCATCGCCTTGACCTTAGGCATGGCAATTGACGCCAATGTGCTGATTAACGAGCGCATCCGCGAGGAATTACGCGGCGGGGCAACGCCGCAAGCGGCGATCTCCGCCGGTTACGACCGCGCCTTTGGCACCATTATCGATTCGAACATCACCTCCTTGATTGCGGGCTTGGCGTTACTGTTATTTGGTTCCGGGCCGGTGCGCGGCTTCGCCGTGGTGCATTGCCTGGGGATCATGACCTCGATCTTTTCCTCCATCGTGGTGAGCCGCTGCATGGTAAACCTGGCCTACGGCAATCGCAGAAAATTAGTCACCGTGGCCATTGGCAATACCTCCTGGAAATAACAAGCGCCGCGTGAAGATTACAAAGAGAAAGTTCTAGCCAATGGAGTTTTTCAAAATACGCAAAGACATACCGTTCATGCGGTATGCGTTGACGTTCAATATTATTTCCCTGGCGACTTTTCTTCTTGCGGTGGGGTTTCTCATTTTCAGAGGCTTGAACTTCTCCATCGAATTCACCGGTGGCCTGATTGTCGAGGCGCGTTATGAACAGGCCGCCGATCTGGACAAGATCCGCGTCACCATGGAGGGCCTGGGGATCAAGGAACCGCAGGTCCAAAGTTTCGGTACCCCACGCGATGTGCTGATCCGCATGTCGGTGAAGGATTCGGAAATCGCGGCATTCTCGGCAAACGCCAAAGAAGGCGGCAAAGCAGAGTTTGATAAGGATAAGTTCAAAGCCGCTGTGCTCACGGGTGTCTCTCCGCAGGTGTCGGTGCAGCGCGTGGAATTTGTCGGGCCGCAAGTGGGCAGAGAACTCGCCGAAAATGGCGCGCTGGCGTTACTTATCACCTCGCTTGGCATCGTCATCTACCTGGCGTTCCGCTTCGAGTGGAAGTTCGGTGTCGCGGCCATCATCGCTAACCTGCACGACGTGATCATCATCCTGGGATTTTTCGCCTTTTTCCAATGGGAGTTTTCGCTGCCGGTGCTGGCGGCAGTGCTCGCCATCCTGGGCTATTCGGTGAACGAATCGGTGGTGGTGGCTGATCGAATCCGAGAAAACTTTCGCAAAATGCGTCGTGCCCCGGTGACCGAAATCATCGACAACGCCATCACCCGTACCATGTCGCGCACCATCATCACCCATGGTTCCACGCAAATGGCGGTGCTTTCGATGTTGATGTTTGGCGGTGCCGCGTTGCATTACTTTGCCGTAGCGCTGACCATTGGCATACTTTTTGGAATTTATTCCTCGGTATTGGTGATGGCACCCTTGGTGATGTGGCTGGGCGTGCGCCGGGAAGACCTGGTGAAACCGGTTCAAGCCAATAAGGACGGGGCGGTCGTATAGGGTTACCGACATGCTTGCTTGCCAATTTGTGAACGGCCAATGAACGCGGTCGATTCCGAGGTTCGCGCAGGCGACCCTAAAGCCGCACCGGGTAGCCGAAAATATGCCAGCTGCCGATCAACGAAAAACCTCGGTACCAACCTCGGGAAATACGGTATATTTCGCGCCGCATCACGCTTGGGTTCGGGAATATTTTCGCTTTTTTCACTGTTCACCCACTACATTCGGCAAAGCATTTGGCCGTTGTGCAGTTCCAATATTTAATTTCAGGAGGAATACATGCAGAAGAAATTGTTGCTTGCCGGATTGGCCCTCGTTTTAGGCGGTGGCTATACCATTTCCGCGTTTGCCCAAGCCAAACCCGACGTACTGGTACGCCAACGTCAGTCCGCAATGGTGTTGATCGGCAAATATTTTGGCCCCTTGGGTCTGATGAATGCCGGCAAAGTGCCCTACAACGAAGCCGTGGTTGCCCGCAATGCTGTGTACCTCGATGCATTGACCCAAATGCCCTGGGATGGCTTCACCGAGGACACCAAAGGCGAAAAGAGCCGCGCCCAACCTGACGTCTATAGCAATGCCTCAGGCTTCAAAACGGCCCAGGACGGCATGCGTTCCGCGGTAGGCAAGCTGATTGCCGCCAAAGGTAACGAAGCGAATTCCAAGGCTGCGATCAAAGAAGTGCAAGATGCCTGTGGCGCCTGCCACAAGACCTTCCGGGCCCAGTAAGCGAGTCTGGCCCGAAGAAAACCCCGCGATTGCGGGGTTTTTTATGCCGCCTGAAATCCGCCGGTCGTGTGGTAACAGATAGAATTCATTCTTTCCACATGAGAAACCAGGAATGAAACTCTTTTACCTCAAATTTTGCGCTGCTGGTTTCGCCACGGTATGGCTGTCGCTTGGCGCGATGACAGCGGCGGCACAGGACGCCAAGCGAGGCGAATACCTCGCGGCAGCGGGCGGTTGTCGAGGCTGCCATACCGAGGAAAAGAAAGATGCCGTTCCCTTCGCGGGCGGAAGCGCGCTAAAAACCCCGTTTGGCAGTTTTTTCGGACCCAACATCACCCCGCATCGAGAAGCCGGTATCGGCGCCTGGAGTGAGGCCGATTTCATGAAGGCTCTGCGCGAAGGCGTGCGGCCCGATGGCGCGCACTACTACCCGGCCTTCCCCTACACCTCATTCACCAAAATCGTGGACGCCGATGCGCGGGACCTATACGCCTATTTTCGATCCTTGCCGCAGAATGCACGCGCCAGCACACCGCACGATCTCAAATTCCCCTTCAGCTTTCGGTTCTTAAATCTTATCTGGAAGTGGCTCTTCTTCACTCCCGGGCCATTCGTACCTGATCCTGCCAAATCACAAGAATTAAATCGCGGCGCCTATTTGGTGCAGGCCTTGTCACATTGCGGGGAATGCCATACGCCGCGCAATTTTCTCGGTGTCATGAAGAAAGACCGGTTCCTCGCCGGAGGCAAAGGCCCGGATGAAAAAATGATCCCCAACATCACGCCCACCCGGCTGAAAAACATGAGCGACAGCGATTTGTTGCAATACCTGCAAACCGGTCTTACCGCGGATGGCGATGTCGCTGCAGAACCGATGAGCGAAGTCATCACCAATACGCTGGCAAAATTAACCGTGCCCGATATCACCTCGGTTATTGGCTATTTGCGCAGCTTGGCGCCGTTGCCGGAAGAAAAGTAAAACGGGAGGTGGCGATTTAGCGTCGCCCACTACTAAATTCGGCGATCTAAATTCAGCGATCTAAATCTGGTTATCTAAATTCGGCGAGCCAAGTCCGCAGCCTTGCCGATATAGCTGGCCGGGCTCATCGCTAGCAAACGCGTCCTCTCGGCCTGGGGCAAGGCCAAGCCGCCGATAAACGCCCGCATTGCCTCACCATCCAGGCGCTTGCCACGGGTGAGTTCCTTCAACTGCTCGTAGGGATTTTCCATCCCATGGCGGCGCATCACGGTTTGGATTGCCTCGGCCAGCACCTCCCAATTGGCATTCAGATCGGCGGCCATGCGTTGCGGGTCGGCTTCGAGTTTGCTCAAACCCCGCATGCAGGCGCCCCAGGCCAATAGGGTGTGGCCCAATGCCGGGCCAACATTGCGCAAGGCAGTTGAGTCGGAGAGATCGCGCTGCCAGCGCGACACCGGCAACTTCTCCGACAAATGTTTCAACAATGCGTTAGCAACGCCGACATTGCCTTCAGAGTTTTCGAAATCAATGGGGTTCACTTTGTGCGGCATGGTCGAGGACCCTACCTCGCCTGCCTTGGTCTTCTGCTTGAAATAGCCCAAGGAAACATATCCCCAGATATCGCGATCCAAATCGAGCACCATGACATTGGCGCGCGCGATGGCATCGAATAAACGCGCCAGACAATCGTGCGGTTCGATCTGCGTGGTGTAGGCATTGAAGTTCAAGCCCAGCGATTCGACGAATTTCCGCGAATAGTCTTCCCAAGCAAAATCGGGGTAAGCCGCGAGGTGCGCGTTGTAATTGCCCACCGCACCATTGGCCTTGCCTTCCAGTTTCACTGCCACGATGGCTTCGCGCGCGCCGCGCAGGCGATGCACTACGTTGGCAATCTCCTTGCCCATGGTGGTAGGCGTCGCCGCCTGGCCATGGGTGCGAGCGAGCATCGGCACAGCCGCTTGCGCATGCGCGATGACACGTAGTCTTTCGATCAATTCATCCAGGCGCGGCAACAACACAGCGCTGCGGCACTCGGCCAACGCCAGGGAGTAGGAAAGGTTATTGATATCTTCGGAGGTGCAGGCGAAATGAATGAATTCGGATGCGGCCAGAATTTCCGCATTCCCCGCCGCCTTGTCCTTCAACCAATATTCGATGGCTTTGACATCGTGATTGGTGGTGGCCTCGATGGCCTTGACCGCTTCCCCATCTTTTTCGCAAAACGTCGCTGACAATTGGCGCAGGAAAGCGACGCTTGTTGCCGAGAAAGGACCAATACCTTGCAACGCGTTTTCGGCGGCCAGCGCAATCAGCCACTCGATTTCAATCCGCACCCGATAACGGATCAGTCCAAATTCGCTGAAATAAGGTCGAAGCGAATCGACTTGCGATGCGTAACGCCCGTCCAGAGGTGAAATCGCGGTAAGCGAGGAAAGCGGCATGGGCGGGAATCGATGATTGTGAGCACCGATTTTAAACTGGATTCGCGCTTTATCCATATCTGTACCATGATGAACCATGGCCACTGACAAACTAAAAATCCTGCTTCGCGAAGTGCGCGCTTGTACTGTGTGCGCGGCGCATCTTCCCAATCCACCGCGCCCCGTGGTGCGTGCATCGAGCAGCGCGCGTCTGCTAATCGTCGGTCAAGCGCCAGGGCGAAAGGTGCATGACACTGGCATTCCCTGGAATGATCCTTCGGGAGATTTGCTGCGCGAGTGGCTGCAAATTGATCGCGGCGCGTTTTACGATGAAGCGAACATCGCCATTGTGCCGATGGGGTTTTGTTATCCAGGCAAAGGTACGTCGGGCGATCTGCCGCCGCGTCCGGAATGCGCGCCGCTGTGGCAGGCGAAAATGCGTGCGCAGATGCCGAAGATTTCCCTCACACTTTTAATCGGCCAATACGCGCAGGGCTATTATCTTGGCGATAAACGAGGAAAGACCATGGCGGAAACGGTGCGCGACCACCGACGTTTTGGTCCGGATCTATTTCCCCTGCCGCATCCCAGCCCGCGCAACCGAAATTGGCTCAGAATCAACAGTTGGTTTGGCCGCGAAGTGTTGCCGGAACTGCGCCGGCGGTTCAAGGCGGCGATGCTCGCATGATATAATTTTCCCTCTGGATTTCGCTGTGCACCGCGGTTGCTGGCCGCGTCATGTCAGACGATTGATGCCTACCCGGCCAAGCCAAAAATAAGCCCAAAATGAAACTCATCGGTAACGACGCCAGTCCCTTCGCACGCAAGGTGCGCATTGTGCTCGCCGAGAAAAAGATCGAATACGAGTATGAAACCAACGATCCCTGGGGCGACAAATCGGCGATTTGGGGAAAGAATCCTCTCGCACAAGTGCCGGTGCTGCTACTTGAAGACGACACGCCGATTTTCGATTCGCGCGTCATCGTCGAGTTTCTCGACAATGCCTCGCCACGCGGAAAGCTGATTCCTTCGGATAACCGCGAACGCATCGAAGTGCGTCGTTGGGAAGCCCTCGCCGATGGCGTGCTCGACGCCGGTGTATTGGTGCGACGCGAACGCGCGCGGCCGGATGCGCAACGCAGCGACGAGTGGATCGAGCGTCAAATGAAAAAAGTGGACATCGGCATCAAAACCATGGCGCACGACTTGGCGGAGAACGCTTGGTGCGCGGGCAACGGGTTCACTTTGGCTGACATTGCGGTGGGTGTTTGTCTGGGGTGGCTCACGTTTCGTTTTCCCGAGATCAAATGGCGCGAGTCGCAACCCGGCCTGGCAAAACTGATGACCAAGCTCGAAGAGCGCCAGTCATTCGCGGACACTGTTCCGAAGGCCTGAATTTCGACTTTCGACGTATCGCCATTCAAGCGAAAAACGCAGGCGGGCACAGTCGCTCAGACCCAGGATGTACGCCACTGCGGCGCCTTACTGAATCACGCCACCGCCCAAACAGACCTCTTCGGCATACAAGACCGCCGATTGCCCTGGCGTCATTGCCCACTGCGGTTCATCGAATTCAAGGCTCATCGATTGCGCTTCACGCAACGCAAAATGGCATTGCGCATCGGCTTGCCGGTAACGGGTCTTCGCCGAGAGTATCGAGTCCGAATCGGGGGGCGCGCCTTTAACCCAGGATAAATCTGCCGCGAGCAGTTCGCACGAGCGCAACAATGGGTGATCGTGCCCCTGCACCACGATGAGTTCGTTATTGACGATGTCTTTCGCCGCCACATACCAAGCGTCCTCCGAGGCGCCTTTGACGCCACCGACACCGATGCCTTTACGCTGGCCGATGGTGTAGAAGGCCAGCCCGACATGCTCACCTAGCAGGCGCCCTTCGGCCGTGCGCATTGGCCCGGGCTTCTTAGGAAGATATCGATTCAAGAACTCGCGGAACGGGCGCTCGCCGATAAAGCAAATGCCAGTGGAATCTTTTTTCGCAAATACCGGGAGCCCGGCTTCTTTGGCGATTTTTCTGACCTCGGTTTTTTTGATCTCGGCCAAGGGAAATACCACGCGCGACAGTTGCGCCTGATTCAGCCGATGTAAAAAGTAACTTTGATCCTTGCTTTTATCCGCGGCGCGTAGCAACTCGAAAACCCCGGCACTGTCGCGAACGCCGGCGTAATGCCCGGTGGCGATGCGCTTGGCACCCAGCGCCACGGCATGATCGAGAAAAGCTTTAAACTTTATTTCAGCATTGCATAAAATATCTGGGTTAGGCGTCCTGCCTGCTGCATACTCAGATAAGAAACTTGCAAATACGCGCTCCTTGTATTCAGCGGCGAAGTTCACCACTTCGAGGTCGATGCCGATAACATCCGCTACCGAAGCGCAATCGACCAAGTCCTCGCGTGTCGAGCAATATTCGCCGTCATCGTCATCTTCCCAGTTCTTCATGAAAAGACCGACTACATCGAAACCCTGGCGCTTGAGTAGCAACGCAGCTACCGCGGAATCTACGCCGCCGGAGAGACCAACCACAATGCGTTCAGCGGGCATGGGGGAATGATTCCAAGGCCTACGTTTGGCGACACTCAGAGTACATGCTCGACCAAGTCGAGCGGATAACGCTTGCCTGCGGCGTAGTCTTCAATGCAACGCAACACCAACGGGCTGCGCAGACGGTCGCTTTGGCTACGCAACTCCTGCGCGCTCAACCATGCCGTACCCAAGATTCCCTTGTCCAAGGCACGTCCCTCCTCGAAGCCTTCAATCTCGCCGCAAAAGGCAAACCGAAGATAGGTAATGTCTGCAGCTTGATGCTTCCATCCATAAATACCCACCAGATGGCGCGGCACGAAGCGACATGCCGATTCCTCCAGGGCTTCGCGGATACTTGCCTCAAGCAGCGTTTCGCCGGGTTCCCAATGGCCGGCGGGCTGATTGAACACCGCCACGCCTTCATCTTCTTCCTCGATAAAAAGAAATTTTCCTTGGCGCTCAATTACCGCCGCCACGGTGACGTGTGGAGTCCAGATCACTGGTTGCCTTTCTTCACCATCTCCGCCAACCGCGCCACGCCTCGCTCGATGGCCTCCTTCGAGGCGGCATAGGAAAAGCGAATGTGCTGTCCTTCGCCTGGCACACGCGAACCGAAATGGATGTCCGCGAGCACCGCCACACCGTAATCATTTAATAGACGCTTACGAAACTCCTCCGAATCGGCTGCACCAATCATCTTGCAGGCCTCGGTAACATTGGGCCAGGCGTAAAACGCGCCACCCGGTACGCGGCAGCTCACACCCGGCACCTGGTTCAATAAACCCACGATCAGGTCGCGGCGCTCGAGAAACGAGGCACGCATCATCTCGGCCTCATCCTGCGGGCCTTCGATGGCCTGCACCGCCGCCCATTGGCTAATGTGTGACGCGCAGGATTCGGTGTTGGTGATCCAACGCACAAAATGCGGCGCGAGCACGGGATTCGAGGCAAAGCCGATACGCCACCCAGTCATCGCCCAAGTCTTCGAGGCGCCATCGGAAATCACCGTACGCTCATACATATCCGGCAACGAAGCAATGGAGGAAAACTTTTCCGCATAACACAGACGCGAATAGATTTCGTCCGCGTAAATCCACACGTGCGGGTGGCGGCGCAGGATCGCGGCAATCGCCTCCAGATCTTTTTTCGACAAAATGCCACCCGTTGGATTCTGCGGCGAATTAAGAATCAATAACTTGGTCTTGGGTGTAATCAACCTCTCTAGATCGGCCGGATCGAAAGCGAAGTCACGGCCTTCACGCAGATGCAGCGGCACCGGCACCGCGCCATTGGCGAGAATCTGCGATTCGTAAATTGGAAAACCGGGATTGGGATAGATCACCTCGTCGCCAGCGCCATAGTCGGTCACTGAAAGAATGGTGTAGGCGATGAAGGGCTTGGCGCCCGCAGCCACCACGGTGTCTTCGGCACGGATCGACAACCCACGCATGCCGCCCATGTAGCGCGCCGCCGAGGCGCGCAACTCATCAATGCCGGCCGAAGCCGTGTAACCATGGCGCCCTTCGCGCACCGCCTTGATCGCGGCATCCTGTATATGCATCGGCGTATGAAAATCCGGCTGCCCGATGCAAAACGAAATAATGTCCTTGCCTTGGCGAGCGAGGGCATTAACTTCGGCGAGCACCACAAAGGCATTCTCGGTGCCGAGATCCGAGGTACGGCGGCTGATGGTGGGCATGGGAAAAGATCTATGTTGGAAAGGGCGGGATTTTACCCGCTCGCGAACCGCATCCGCGCTCTGTGCTGAGCCGGGTTGCTATCATTGCGCTATTGGAGAAAACACATGCTCGTCAATTGCGCCGCCTATCAAAACGGCAGAAAAATCGCCGACTTCAAGCCAGATGAGATAGATGTCTATCTCGCGCGTGGCGATTGTTTTGTTTGGGTGGCGCTGGCCGACCCCGGCCCCGGCGAATTGCCGACGATGCAGCACGAATTCAAATTGCATCCCCTGGCGGTCGAAGACGCGCAACATGGCCATCAGCGCCCCAAGATCGAGGAATACGACGATTCGCTATTTGCCGTGCTGCAAACCATCGAGACCGATGGCGAGGAATTGCATGTCGGTGAAGTGGATGTCTTCATCGGCAAGAACTACGTGCTTAGCGTTCGCAATCGAACGAAAAAAGGCTTTTCGGACGTGCGCGCGCGCTGCGAGCGCGAACCGCATCTGCTCGCCCACGGGGCAAGCTTTGTTTTTTACGCCTTGATGGACGCCGTAGTCGACCGTTACTTCCCGGTACTCGACAACCTTGAGGACGAACTCGAAACCATCGAGGAGCGCATGTTCGCCAATGCCTCGGGCCGCGACAATGTCGAGGCTCTCTACGCCCTGAAACAGAAATTGATGGTGTTAAAACACGCCGTCGCGCCGCTTCTGGAGGCCACGAGCAAGTTGCATGGCGGCCGCGTGCCGGCCTTATGCACCGATACACAAGAATATTTTCGCGATGTCTACGATCACCTGTCGCGCATCAATCAATCGATCGACGCGCAGCGTGAAATGGTGACTACCGCCATCTCGGTGAATTTGTCGCTCATCACCATCGGCGAAAACGAAGTAACTAAGCGTCTGGCTGGCTACGCCGCCCTGGTGGCGGTACCCACGATGATCGCCGGTATCTATGGCATGAACTTCCAGCACATGCCGGAACTGAGTTGGATCTACGGCTACCCGCTCGCCCTGACCATCATGTTTGGGTTGGATGTGTATTTGTTCTATCGGTTTCGCAAGGCGAAGTGGATATAGCGATCACGTCAAGAACCTAACCGCTGGTGCTCGGCCAAACCGCGGTGCCGAACATGTCACACGTTATTTTTCCGCAGCCGCCTTGAGATTGGCAAGGCCCGTCTCGAAATCCTTACCGACCATCTTGTCCATGTTCATGAACACATGCATGATCTTGCCCATAAACGGCGTGGGGCCCTGCATCGACCAATTGACCTCGGTTACCTCGCCTTGCGGCGCAAAGCTGAATTCAATGGTGTTGTGCGCCTCGAAGGGTTTTAGAAAGTCCAACTTCAACAAAATCTTCGACGATGCGGTGGTTTCGGTGATTTCCATGCTGCCCAAACCCACGTCTTTATTGCCTTCCCAGGAATAAAACGCGCCCTTGCCCTCGGTCGTGGCGCCATAGTTTCGTTTCATGGCGGGATCTTTGTTCTCCCAAGGCGACCACGCGCCCCAACGTTTGAAATCGTTGATCAGAGCATAAATTTTTTCGGGCGGCGCCTTGATACTCGTCGCGCGTTGCACGTGAAAAATATCCGGCTTGTTGGCCGCGAGAATGAGAACGATGGCTATCAATACGACAACAATTATTGCGGTGGTCTGAATCATGATTTTCCTTTTCATCCTTTGCAAATTCGAGCAGCCTATCGCCCCGTCAACAAACGCACAGCCTCTTCCACTTTTTTTAGGTGGTTGGCGCCCAGCTTGCAATAACAAAACATCAGGCGGCGCCCCGATATGGCGCGAATTTGGTCGATCAATAGATCGGTATCGTATTTGAGCTCGCCGGTTTTCTGCACACGTACCCGCAGCGGATAACTATCCGCGGGCGAAAGCGTTTCGACATCACTGGTGCCGGGAATGACAATGAACGTCCGGTGCCCGGCGTTGTTCAGCGCGTCGGTTTGAACGACTAACGCTGGTCGCGCTTTTTTCCCCGGCTCTTCTTTGTGTGCTTGCGGCTCGAAATCGACCGCCCAAAGTTCGCCACGAACCGGGTTAGGCATCTAATCCATCGTCTGTCGAGTCATCGATCGCCTCGCCAATCTCATGGCTTTGCGCCGCAAGCTGCTTGGATAAATTCGCGATGCGATCTCTCATTAATCGATGGTTCATCTCTTCGATAGCACGGCGCGCGTACTCGGAGCGACTAAGACCGGCCAATTTGGCGGATTGGGTGGTCTCCTCGACAAATGGCTTACTGACTCGAAACGAGAAGAGGGTTTGCGGTTCCATAGTGCCAATACGTCATAATTGTCCGTGTTAATTGTAATGCAATTTTCTACGTACAACTATTCAGGTGTTCCACATCTAAGCACACCAGGGAACTTCCTAATCCATTTTATTCGCT
>JBJXEY010000147.1:0-31601 GCA_046153355.1 Burkholderiales bacterium | reverse complement strand
ATCATCTCGGCCGACAACGGCGCGAATTCGCTGGGCGCCCAGGGCGGCGCGGTCAATTCCTTCGAGAGGCGCTTCGGCAAGGACAACGACATGGCGATCCTCGAACGCATCCTGGCCGAGAACAAGTTCGGGGGAGAGGAAACCTATATCGCCTATCCGACCGGCTGGGCGCAGGCCTCCAACACACCCTTCCGTCAGTACAAGCGCTACACCATGAACGGCGGCATCCGCGTGCCCTTTGTCATGCACTGGCCAAGGGGCATTGCCGACAAGGGGGCAATACGCAACGATTGGGTGCATGTCACCGACATCGCGCCCACGCTCCTCGACATCGTTGGCGCAGCCTATCCGGCTGAATTCAACGGGCAGAAGACGCGGCCCCAGAATGGCGTGAGCTTTCGCTCGCTGCTCGGCGGCAGCCCGATGCAGCCACGCCCGGCCCAGGCGTACGAACTCGAAGGCAATCGCGGTTTCATCAAGGACGGCTGGAAGCTGGTGTCATTGCAACCGAAGAAGAGCCGCATCAACCTCGCCAACTGGATGCTATTTGACCTGACCCGGGATCCCACCGAGATCGATGACCTGGCGAAAAGCCATCCGGACAAGTTGAACGATATGGTGGCTGCTTTCGAGGCCGACGCGGCGGCGAATTGGATGTATCCGCTGGACAACCGTGAATATGATCGCAGCATCACCCACCCGCCGCACCGCATCGAGGAAGTCAGCCTGCCCCGCACTTTCTACCCCGGCGCCCAGACCATCGACCGCTCCAACGTCTGGCCGCTGTTTGCCGATCGCTGCTACCGCATCACCGCCGGCTTCGAATTCAAGACGGGTGACCAGGGCGTCATTTTCACCGTGGGTACGGTGTTCGGTGGCATGGTGGCCTTTGTCCTTGAGGAGGCGCTGCATTTTGTCTATCAGCGTTGGCAGAACCCGCTGGAGTTTGCGCCTATTCCCCTTACGCCCGGATCGCACCGGTTTGAACTCGACTATCGCGCCACCGGGCAACGCAACGGCGAAGGCCGTGTGCTGCTCGATGGCGTGGAGCATGTAGCCATGACGGACATGTCGCCAACCCTCGGCCGCCTGCCGCATGAAGGGATGGATGTCGGCATTGACCGACGCTGCGCAACCTCGAACCGCTATGTTGCCCATGGCGTGTTCCGCTATACCGGCGCGATCAGCAAGGTTCATGTGGAGCCCGGCACGCAGGCGCCGGGCAGCATATTCAACCGGCCGGAAGTCGAAGCCCAGCGTGCCGCACTGGAGTGGATGCGATAGACGAGGAGCAGTGATGAACCTGTACGGCCATAGCCCCTTTGTTGAAAAAATGCGCGCCGGTCTGCGCGAGTTCGTCGACGCGCAGATCATTCCCCATGAATCCATCATGCAAGGCGAGGATATTGCGGCAATAGAACGCCTGATCGCAGAACTGCGCGAGAAAGCTCAGGCAATGGAACTGTGGGGGCCGCTGCTGAAGAAAGAATGGGGCGGCATGGAATTGAATTGGCGCGACGCGCAAGTTTTTCTTGAAGAAATGTCGCGCAGTCCGCTGGGACCCTATGTATTTCACGCAAACGCGCCGGACGGCCCCAACATCCTTACGTTGGAGGCGCTGTGCACACCCGCTCAGCGCCAGAAATATCTTGCCCCCCTGGTCTCGGGGGAGAAGCGGGCCTGTTTTCAGATGACCGAGCCCCACCCGGGCGCTGGCTCCGATCCGAAAATGTTGCAGACGCGCGCGGTTCGACGCAACGGCAAGTGGGTCATCAATGGCCACAAATGGTATTCGTCGGGCGCCAACGTGGCGTCGTTTTCTCTTCTGCTCGCGCAGTCCGATGACGGTCCAGGCATCTTTCTGATCGACACCAGGAATAATCCCGGCTGGCGCCTGCGCCGCGTCATCCGCTCGCTGCACCACAATCCTCTCAACCAGCCCTGCGAAGTCGACCTGGTCGACTGCGAGATCGAGGACGATGCGGTGTTGGGAGAAGTGGGGCATGGATTCGAATACGCCCAGTTGCGCCTGGAGCCGGCGCGTCTCGCTCACTGCATGCGCCATACCGGGCGCGCCGTGCGCTGTGTCGAAATCGCCCAGGATTATGTGAATAAGCGCCAATCGTTCCGTCAGCGCCTGGCGGACCTGCAGAACGTGCAGAGCATGGTCGCCGACGCGCATATCGAAATCAACGCCGCCCGCCTCGTTACCTGGCAGGTCGCCGCGCTCATGGACGCCGGAGGATCGGTCAAGCACGAATCGGCCATGGCCAAGGTGTTTGTTTCGGAGGCACTGAGCCGGGTCATCGACCGGGCCCAACAGTTGACCGGGGCTCTGGGAAATACTCACGACACACCGCTGGCGGGATTCTCCCAGGAAGTGCGCGGATTTCGAATTGCCGATGGCGCCTCGGAAGTTCACCGCGCCGCCATCGGCATTCGCGTGCTGCGCAAGAACGCGCGCCCTTAGCATCGAGTCGAAGCGCAATCCCACCAAGGAACCCATGCACATGCCCGCTTCCGTTGCCCGCGATTTCTCCACGTTGTTCAAGCCCGGAGCCGTCGCCATCGTCGGCGCCTCGATTGATCCGACAACCATCAGCGGGCAGCCGCTCGCTTATCTAACGAAACACGGCTACACCGGCACACTCTATCCGGTCAATCCCAAGTATCCGCGCATCGCCGACCTGCCTTGTTATCCAGACATAACATCGCTGCCGACAACGCCGGATCTGGCGGTGATCGCCATCGGGGCGAAAATGGTGCCAAGCATACTCACGCAATGCGGTGAGAAAGGCATTCCCTTCGTCATCATCCTGACCTCGGGATTCGCGGAGATCGGCGATGAGGGCATTGCCGCCCAAGAGGAGATCAAGGCGATCGCCGAGCGCTACGGTATCGGCGTCATCGGACCCAACTGCCAGGGCATGATGAATATTGCGGACCGTATCCACGTCGGCTTCGGCGCCCCTTACGGCATGACCCATGGCAAGGGAGCCATCAGCGTTACCTCGCAAAGCGGCGCTTGGGGCAATGCCATTTTGATATTGGCCAACCAGGAGGGTCTGGGGTTCCGGCGCTATGTCTCGACGGGCAACGAGGCCTGCACCACATCGCTCGATCTGATCGAGAGCTACATCGACGATCCCGAGACACGCGCCATCACCGCCTATGTCGAAGGCTTCAAGGATGCGCATCGCACCATCGCCATCGGACACAAGGCGCTGGCCGCGGGCAAACCCATCTTCATGTGGAAAGTGGGCACCTCGGAAGCCGGAGCGATCGCCGCCGCCTCCCACACCGCCAACCTCGGCGGCGCGCCGGCGCTGTATCGCGCAGCCTTTCACCAGGCCGGCATCATCGAGGTCAGCGACGTCGGCGACCTGGCCGACTGCGCGCGCGCCCTGCTCGCCGGAAGGCTGCCGCGCGGCAACCGAGTGGGCATTGTCACGACATCGGGCGGTGCCGGCATTCTCATGGCCGATAACGCCGCCCACGCCGGTCTGGAAATAGCGAAGCTCACAGCTGAGACCATCGCCGGCTTGCGCAAGATCCTGCCCAGGCACGCCGGCTTCAACAATCCCATCGACGTCGCCGGCGGCGCGGGTAATGAACTCGAAACCTATCGCCAGGCACTGCTGCTAGTGGCCCGGGATCCGAACGTGGACATGCTGGGCATTCCCCTCGCCGCGGTATCCGGGCCCAACGCCTATGGACTGGTCACCCAGGTGGTGGCAGTCGCCCTTGCCGTGGACATTCCAGTGCTGGTCGCCTGGCAAGGAGACGACGCGGCCAACACGGAGGGGTACGCGCTGCTCGAATCGGCGGGTGTACCGCGCTACAAGACACCGGTGCGCTGTGCCCGCGGTTTTGATGCCCTTTGGCAGTACGTGCAAGCTCAGCGCCGCCTGGCTGTCGCCAGAACCGACAAGCCGCTGCTCCTGGAACGGCCCGCTTCGAAGGCCCAACTCGCCAAGCGCACCGGTGATCTGGCCGAATACGAGGCAAAGCGCGTGCTGGCCGACTACGGCATACCCGTTACCGTCGAGAAACTCGCCGGCTCGCGCACGCAGGCGGAGCAGCTTGCCGCTGAGATCGGCTTTCCGGTTGCGCTGAAGGTGCAATCCCCAGCCATTGCGCACAAGACCGAAGCCGGCGGCGTGCGCATCGGCCTCGCCAACGTCGGCGCGGTGGGACAGGCTTACGACGAGATCATAGTCAATGCCAAAGCCCATGCGCCCGAAGCCAGGATCGACGGCGTGCTGGTTCAGTCCATGGTGGCAGGTGGCGTCGAAGTCATCCTTGGCGTGAAGAACGACCCCCTATTCGGCCCAGCCATCATGTTCGGCCTGGGCGGGATATTCGCCGAGGTCATGAAGGACGTCACCTTCCGCGTCGCCCCGGTGTCACGCAGCGAGGCTGCTGAGATGATCCGCGAAATCCGCGCTTTCCCGGTCCTGGACGGGGCTCGCGGCAAGCCCAAGGCCGACATCGCCGCACTCATCGACGCCATCGTGCACCTGTCCGCGCTTGCCATCGACCTAAAAAATGAAGTTGCCGAAATCGACATCAACCCCCTGTTCGTGCTGCCGGTCGGCAAGGGCGTCGTTGCCGGCGATGCACTGATCAGACCCCACGTCAGAACCGCGGCCCAGCAGAAGTAAACATCGTTCGAGGAGGCAAGATGACACGCAACCGCAGCACAATACAAACCGCGCTGACCATGCTGCTCGCACCTGCATGCCTGGCCACATCGGGATTCGTCCTGGCCCAGGGCGCATTTCCCAACAAACCAGTCCGGCTCATCGTCCCGTTCGCGGTCGGTGGACCGACCGACAACGCCGCGCGCCTGATTGCACCGCATATAAGCGCGGCCATGGGCCAACAATTTCTCGTGGACAATCGGGCGGGGGCGGCAACGCGAGTCGGCATGGACGCCGCAGCCAAAGCGGCGCCCGACGGCTACACCCTGGGCATGGTCGCGTTTGCCAGTGCGGCCAATGTCACCCTGTACGCGGACATGCCCTATGACCTGCTGCGCGATCTGCGCGGCGTCGCATTCCTGTCGCGACAACCCGTGCTCCTCGCGGTCAATCCGGGCCGGGCGGCGGTCTCCTCGGTCCGGGAGTTCATTGACTTTGCAAAGAAGAATCCGGGCACCACCTTCGGCTTCCAGGGATATGGCGGGGCCGTACACCTATTAATCGAGGAACTCAATCAGGCGCACGGCACCGGCATCACCCTGGTGCCGTACAAAGGCGCGGCAGAGCCAGCGGCAGCTCTCGCCGGCGACCAGGTCCACAGCTTTGCCGGCAGTTTTGCCGCGTTCACTCCCTACAAGGGCAATCCCAAGGTGAGGATACTTGCGGTCACGGGCACGGACAGGATTCCGGGAGCACCCTCAGCGCCCACCTTCGCCGAGGCTGGTTACGAGGATCTCGGACGGCACTTCGCCTGGTTCGGCGTGGTGGCGCCTGCCGCAACGCCGAATGCCGTAGTCGACTACCTGAATCGCACCATCAACGCGGCAGTCGTGAAAGTACTGGATCGCTTCAGCGTCCTGGATTTTCGGTTTCAGGACATGACGCCGGCCCAGTTCGACGCCTTTATACGCTCGGAAGTAGTGCGCATCGGCGCCATCATCCGCAAAGGCAACATCAAGCCCGAATAAACATTTTTAACTGCGGAGCAGCCCATGACCTTCCAATTGAAAACCCCCGTATGTGAGATGCTCGGCATGCAATACCCGATTTTCGCGTTCACACACAAAGTCGCAGTGGTCATTGCCGTCTCCAGGGCCGGGGGCTTACCGGTCTACGGCGCGACACGCGACACCCCTGAGGAGATCGAAGAGGTGGTGCGAGAGGTGCGCGCCGCCATCGGCAACCGGCCGTTCGGGCTCAACCTCGTGTTGCCCGACGGCATGCCCGACGAGGACAACCGGGATCTCATCGAAGCCCAGATACCGGACCGGCATCGGCAGTTTGTCAAGGGACTCTGGAAGAAGTATCAGGTACCCAAGAACACCAAACCGGCCATGCGCACCAAGTTCATCCGCTCCAAGGAGATGAACGAGCGCCAGATCGCGACGGTGATGAATTCTGATGTGCCGCTGCTCGCCTTCGGTATCGGCGCGCCGCCGGAAGTCGTAGAGGAAGCGCATCGCCGCGGCAAAAAGGTGCTGGCGCTGGTGGGCAACCCCAAGCACGCCGTGCGGGCGCTGAACAAAGGCGTGGATCTGCTCGTCGCGCAGGGGCACGAATCGGCTGCGCACACCGGCAACATCACCACCTTTTCGCTAGTCCCACAGGTCGTCGATGTCGCCGGCAATGTGCCGGTGCTGGCCGCCGGCGGTGTTGCGACGGGTAGGCACATCGTGGCTGCCATGGCGCTGGGCGCACAGGGAGTGTGGTGCGGCACGACTTGGTTGCTGACCAGGGAATGGGGCCTGGACCCCATCATCCAGGAAAAGCTCGCTGCTGCGCGCAGCGAAGACACGCTGATCACGCGCTCGGAAAGCGGTAAGACTCACCGCCAGATCCGTTCGGGCTGGAGCGAAGAATGGGAAAACCCTGACTCACCCCGCCCCTTGCGCATGCCGCTGCAGGACGTTCTGGTCGGTGACTTGCTCGGCGCCATTTTGGAGCATCGGGTCGCGCCGTTGATGCACCATGCCGCGGGCCAGGGTATTGCCTACGCCAACAAGGTGCAAGGTGTGCAGGAGGTGTTTACCGGCCTGGTCAACGAAGCGGAAGCGACCATGAACAAACTGAACCTGGGTCAGAGCGCGTCCGCAGGGAAGGCAGCATGAGCGATGTCATCGTTACCCGTCATGACACCTGGGCCGAAATCGGGCTGAACCGTCCGGCGCGACGTAATGCCATCACCGATGTCACCGCCGCCGAGTTGCGCGATGCGTTGGTGAATTTCAAGGGTGATACCGGCATCAACTCGCTGGTTATCTATGGCGAAGGCCCTTCCTTTTGCTCAGGCATGGATCTGAAGGCGCTTGGGCCGGACGGACCGGAAGAGGCGCGCCAGCGCTTTCCCGTGCTGTGGACAGCGATCCATGAAACGCTGCTGGAAATGCCCATGCCGTTGATCATCGCACTGGAAGGCGCCGCGATGAATGCCGGCGCCGCGCTTGCCCTGTCTGGCGACCTTCTCATCGCGGCCAAGTCGAGCTTCATCCAGGTCGGTGAACCCCAGATGGGCATGCCGGCCACGCGCAACGCCGCCTGGCTGGTGCTGCGCCATGGCGAAGCCACGGCGATGCGCTTTGTGCTGATGGCTGATCGCGTCGGCGCAGATGAACTGCTGCGCCGCGGCGTGGCACTGGAACTCGTGGATGACGGTGCAGCACTGACGCGCGTACGCGCCATCGCCCAACGCATCGCTGGCTTTCCAGATGGCGCGCGCAAGGCCAAGGCCGCGGTGCGACTGACCACCATGCGCAAAGGCGCCCAGGACTGGTTTGGCCCGGCAGTGGCGGCCGACCCACCCCGCGCCTTTACGCCGGTCCGGACGAAATAGCTGCCTACGGCGTGGCATCTTGCCCACCTTGAGTCAATTTTGAAAGCGGCACCAGGAATCAAGCATCTACAATTGAAATTGAAAGGGACTTTTGCATGACACGAAAAAGCAAAGCTGTTGTGTGCCGCGAACTGAACCAGCCCATCGCGGTCGAGGACATCTTCGTCGATCCGCCCAAACGCGGTGAAGTCACCGTCAGGATCGCCGCTTGCGGCGTGTGCCATTCGGACCTGTCCGCGACCAACGGCACCATCCCCCTGCCGCCGCCGCTGGTGTTGGGGCACGAGGGGGCCGGCGAGGTGGTCGAGGTGGGCGAAGGCGTCAGCACGCTTGCACTGGGAGATCATGTCGTTTCCTCTTTCATTTACATGTGCGGCACCTGCCGCTTTTGTGCCGCCGGCCGACCGGTGCGCTGCGTGGAGCAAGGAAAAGCGCTCACCACGCCGCCCGAGGGCACGCCGCGCGTCCATGACGCCCAAGGCAGTCCGCTGGGAATTTTTTGCGGCTGCGGCGTGATGGCCGAATACGCCACCTTGTCCATCGACAACCTGGTGAAAATCGATGCATCGATACCGCTGGACCGCGCCGCGCTGGTCGGTTGCGCAGTCACCACCGGGGTCGGCGCAGTGTTCAATACCGCTCACGTCGAGCCCGGTTCAAGCGTGGCCGTATTCGGTTGTGGCGGGGTGGGCCTGAATGTGATCCAGGGAGCGGTCATCGCCGGGGCACGACAGATCATCGCCGTCGATACGGTCGAGTCCAAGCTGGCGTTCGCGAGAACCTTCGGCGCCACCGACACGCTGCTCGCAAAACCAGGGGAGGATCCGGTCAAGGCCCTGAAAAAACTTTCCGCGGGCGGCCCGGACTATGCCTTCGAGTGCGTGGGCAGCGGCGAACTTGGCGCTACCGCGTACCGGTCGGTCTGCCGCGGCGGCAAGGCCGTGGTGGTGGGCGTGGCACGTGGAACCGACACCCTTTCGATCAAGCCCGCCGGGCTGGTATTCGATGAAAAGACGCTGCAGGGCAGCTACTTCGGGTCGTGCGTGCCGCGCATCGATTTTCCGCGCATGCTCGGGCTCTACATGGCCGGACGGCTAAAGCTGGACGAACTCATTACGCAGCGCTATTCGATCGACCAGGCGCCGCAGGCGTTTGCGGACATGCAGGCGGGAAAAAATGCCCGCGGCGTGATCGTTTTCTGATCAAGAACGGGCAAGAGTGGTGTTCAAGACAAGATTCACACAAGCGTTCGGCATCGAGCATCCCATCGTGCAAGGCGGCATGCAGTGGGTCGGCAAGGCAGAACTGGTCGCCGCGGTGGCCAATGCCGGCGCGCTTGGCATGCTCACAGCGTTGACGCAGCCCACCCCCGAGGCGCTGGCCAAGGAGATCGCTCGCACACGGGAGATGACCGACAAGCCGTTCGGGGTCAACCTGACGATCCTGCCCGCGATCACGCCGCCGCCCTACGCGGAGCTGCGCCACGTCATCATCGAGAGCGGCATCAAGATCGTCGAGACGGCCGGCCACCAGCCCAAAGAGCACGTGGCGCACTTCAAGCAACACGGCGTCAAGGTGATTCACAAATGCACCTCGGTCCGCCATGCGCTATCGGCCGAACGCTTGGGCGTTGATGCGATCTCGATCGACGGTTTCGAGTGCGCCGGCCACCCGGGCGAGGACGATGTGCCAGGTTTGATCCTGATTCCGGCTGCGGCCAAAAAGGTCAAGATACCGATGCTGGCGTCGGGCGGTTTTGGCGACGGCCGCGGCTTGGTTGCCGCTCTGGCGCTGGGTGCCGATGGCATCAACATGGGCACGCGCTTTTGCGCCACCAAGGAGGCGCCGATCCACCAAGCCTTCAAGCAGCGCATGGTCGACAGCGACGAGCGTCAGACCGATCTCATCTTACGCACGCTGCACAACACGGCGCGCGTGATGCGCAACGCTGTAAGTCAGGAAGTGTTGGCGATAGAGCGCCGGGGCGCAGCGACCTTCGACGATGTCAGGAACCTCGTGGCGGGTAAGCGCAGTGTGGCGGCGATGACCGAAGGCGATCTCGATGGTGGCGTCTGGACAGCGGGCCAGGTCCAGGGGCTGATTGATGACATTCCGTCTGTCAAGGAACTGATTGATCGCATCATTGCCGACGCACGCGCTATCGTTCGCCTACGCCTGTCGACCATGGTTGAGGGCTGACGTCGCGAGGGGCGCATCGGGCAACTGCGACCCCCCCTCCCCCAGACAGCGAATGCGGCCCTGGGAGATGAGCAGCGCGCCGCTGGCAAAGCAGGTATGACGGTCGTCGCCTGAGTAGATAAAGGCATCGCGCAGCAGGGTTTCCATGACATGCCAATTGCATCATTTCCAGTCGCGTGCATGCGATCGTTCACATAACCATACCGATCTGTTATAGCCTTTTTAAAGGGTCGCGAAACTTTCCCGCGGTGCTGCTTACCCTGGGCGCGCGTATTTCAGGGAATCGCTGCCTGCATTATCCTTCGTCTGGCGGGCACCAAACGCAGTCGACGACGCACGAGTCTGACGCAAGCAACAAGCCGCTACGCAATAGTTGGTCGGGCGCCGGAAATAAATCATCGAAAAGGGATACGACATGCAAAATAAATTCAGACTGGCAATGGCCGCTGGCATTCTGCTCGCGTCAGGCAGCGTGTGCGCGCAAGGTTATCCCGCCAAACCCATACGTATCGTGTCGCCCTACCCACCCGGCGGGTCGACCGACATCGTGGTGCGCCTGGTGGCGCCCAGACTGAGCGCGGCGATGGGGCAGCCGGTGATTGTGGAAAACCGCGCCGGTGCCTCCGGCATGATTGGTTGCGACGTGGTGGCCAAGGCCACGCCCGATGGCTACACCATTTTGTTCACCACGCCGGGCACGCATACGGCAATTGGTTTTACCGTGAAAAACGTGCCCTACGATCCGGTGAAGGATTTCACTCCGATCACCGCGGCGGTGACGCAATCGGGCGTGGTTCTGGTCAACAATTCCACGGGCGTGAAGAATTTTCGCGAATTCATCGAATACGCGAAGAAAAATCGCGGCAAGGTTTCGTTTGGCACGGCGGGAATGGGCACCTCGTTTCATGTCACCGGCGAAACGCTGAACCGCGCTGCAGGCATCGACATGCTGCACATTCCCTACAAGGGCGGCGCGCCGGTGGCGCAGGCCATCACCTCGGGTGAAATTCCCGTGGCGTTGGTGAGCAACACCAGCGGAGTCACCACCATTAAATCAGGCCGCGTGACCGCGGTGGCGGTGTTAGGGGACAAACGCCTGCGCGAGATTCCCGACGTGCCGGTGATCGGCGATTTTGTCGCCAACGTGGAGCGGCCCGGTGATTGGTTGGGTTTCTACGGCCCTGCGGGTTTGCCGCCGGCGATATTGGATCGCCTCTATCGTGAAATCATGCATGCGGTGCGCCTGCCTGAGGTAGGCCTGGGCCTTGCGGCCGCGGGCATGGAGATCTATGGCAACACGCCGGAGGAATTTCGCACCCAGATCCTGCGAGAAATTGAGTTGTACCGCAAGCTGGTGCCAATTCTAGGAATCAAGCCGGAGTAGTTTTAGCAAGCCACGCCCCGGGGCGCGCCTACCACGCGGCAATACCGCGCCCCAAGACCGCAATGGCGCCGGTGAGTAAAACAAGGCCGGTGAGGTTGGTACCCATGAATCGTCCCGCGGAAGTACCCGAACGACTGAGCAACCCTTGGGCATGCCATAGCCGAGCCACCACCAACGTGCCCCCCATGGCGGCGGGCAGCCACCCAGGTCCGATCTTTCCCCACTCGACCAACGCCAGTAGAAGCAACGCGATCGGCACGTATTCGATGAAATTCGCCTGAGCGCGAATACGTTGCCGCATCACCGCATTGCCGCCATCGAACAAATCGATCCTGAATTTCACGCGGCCCGCGATGATGTATCCGCTGAGAAACAACAGCAACAATGCGAGTAATCCCGTGGTAATTAACGATGCGTGCATGGCCGAATCCTTTCAGGTTTTTGTGGCTTGTCTAGCCAAGTTGGGGTTGGGTGGCGGCGAAACTTGGGCGTGCGCGAATTACGGCTTGCGCGCGCGCCAAGTTGGGCACGGCGGCGAGCAATTGACCTCCTTCGGCCATCATTTCCACGTAGGCAAGAATCGGCGCGAGCAATAAATCCGCCATCGACAAGGCACCGCCCGCAAGCCAGTCGCCGTTGCCATAGGCTTTGTCGAGGATGCCAAGCTGCGTACGAATATCCGGTAAGGCCGCGTCGATCACCGCGCGATCAGGTTTGCCATCCTTGGCGAATAGATAGGCGAGTACGTAGCGTTTCACCATCGCGTCGTACATGTAGGAATTGATGGCGCTCACCCATTGCTCGCAACACGCGCGGCCGCGGCTGTCATAGGGCAATAACGGCGTGCCATCGAAACACTCGTCGATGTAGCGCACGATGGCGGTAGTTTCGAACAACTGCAAATCGCCGTCGCGAAACACCGGCACCTTGCCAAAGGGGCTGATGGCGAGCACCTCCGGGCTGTGCGGCGCGACATTGTTGTGCGTGTATAACACGCCTTTTTCCGCCAACGCCATGCGCACGGTGCGCACATAGGTGGAACGCGCGTCGCCGATTACAGCAATGCTCGCGGCGGACCCGCCTTCGTCGGTGGCATCCACCAATTTATTCAATGTCGCATTCCAACCGGTGCCATGCGAATCGCGCGACATCGCGTTGGCAAACCCGGTGTGATGCATGCGCACTTCGGTGCCACCATCGCGCGCCTCGAAGCGAACAGTGACCAGGGTCTCGGTGTTGTCCATGGGGCCGCCCTGCCAGGCCCAGGTGTACGAAATGCATTCGGGGCGCTTGATTTCCTTGTATTCGCCGCCCACGACAAACTGCTGCCGATCACGCGACTGCATGGTGAAAAGGTAACGCCCGCCAACACGCGCGTCCATTGTCAGCGCGGCCAGGCCCATGCCGCGGGGGCACATCCATTTTTTCACCATCTCCTGCGTCACGAAAGCATCGAATACTCTTTCTCGTGGCGCGCGAATGAAGCGTGAAATGTTCAGATCAAAGGTTTGCGGTGCGTTCATGTGCGTTTCCTTCGTCGCGTGGTTTTGAGGGGCGATTTCGCTGGTGTAGCGGGTGATGCTTCGGGAGGCGGTTCCAACAATTCGGCCAGTCGATCAAGACTCTCTTCCCAGTACTCGCGGTAACGATCCAACCAATCGGATGCCTCGCGCAGCGGTTTGCCGCGCAACTTGCACAGGCGCCACTGCGCATCGACACGACGCTCGATCAGCCCCGCGCCCTGCAGCACGCGCAGGTGGCGCGAAATCGCCGGCGCGGAAATGTTGAAAGGCCGCGCGAGATCGCCCACTGGCGCCTCGCCGCGCGCAAGCCGCGCGAGGATAGCGCGGCGGGTAGGGTCTGCCAGAGCGCTGAAAGTTGTGGAAAGGGTGTCCATCCATTTATTTAACCAATTGGTTAAATAAATGTCAAGCGTTGATTACGACGTGGGCAACAGATTCAAGCGGCCCGAACGAATCCGTGGGCATAAGGCTGCGGCAATAGGGGCGCGCATGCGGCGCCGAAATTCTTCCCGATCAATAAGGGTTGCACTGCCTGATTCGACCTGACCGAGCCTGCGCAGGATTTCCTTGTCCCAGGAATCCCCCGCATCAGGCTCGGCGGGTTCATCCAAACTTAACATGAGGTCATGTGCCAACTTCGCACGGTCGGACTCCGAGAGCCGCAATATTTCCGATCTCAATGCACTTAAATCAGCGTTGCCCACAGCGATTGCCTCCTTTGGATGCCCATAACTTATCCGTTGTGATCTGAATAACGCAACTGACTACCGGGAGCAAAATTCAAGCGTCTGGCAGTCCCGCAATGCTCCAAGGCGAAAGCGTGGCTGCTGGCGAAACCCATGTCGTCGCATATGGTCACGCTATCGGCTGAATGAACAAGGTGCGATTCGTTTGTCGGTCGAAATACTGGAGGTGCATCGCGCGCCAACGCTTGGCCCTTTGTTGAAAGCAACGCTACGTACGGGGACAGGCGCGGCACCGGTGGCCTAATCGTTTTTCAGGAGAAGAACGCCATAGATACAAAAGGCCTAAGTAACCAGCGGCGCCATGCGAATCAACACTTCCCGCGTGACAGTTTCCGGCACCATTTCGACTCGCCGTGCGCCGCGTTCTCGTAGGGCCACCGTTCGAGGTTGGTTGCAAATGATGACACCCGTGGTTTTAGTACCCGCGCCCATCAAGGTTACGGTAAATCCCTGACTTCGAGCCAGGGTGACGCCGGTGCTGATAGGAAGCACGATGGCGAGATTTTCATCTGCCGGCGATAACACGTAGACAAAACGGCGGCCGGCTTGTTCTTTGCCGCGTACCGGATTCAAATCGAGATGATAAATTTCGCCGCGCTTGGCAAGTTTGACCAAGGCTCACGCCTCTTCGCTAGGGAGCGCGGGAAAATCCAGCCACTCGCGATCAATGTCGAGCTTCAGTGCCTTTTGCTCGGCGAGCAATTGCTCGAAGGTGAAAGCAGGCGCAGGCGCGATCACCAGCCGCCCATCGCTAACATCCAATGACACCTCTGCACCTGCTTGCAGGCCCAAAGACGCCAGAAGTTTTTTGGGTAGTGGCAGTGCAATCGAGCCTCCCCAATTGCGAAGCGTTGCTGTCAACATTATGCTGCCCCTTGGATGGTATGATACAAATATATCATTTATTGACATCGATAAGTTTTGCCATTTTGCCATTTTGCCGCCGCGAACAAATCTGACGCGCACAACGTCGAGTGAATGAAAGGCACGTCCCGAGGTTCGATTTGCGGGTCGTGCAGCGCGGCCTGGATTTCTTCCCGTCCATCGCAACCGGTCTGAATGCTAGGCGTAAGACGATCGACGCCAACCTTTAGGCGTGACAACGAATCCACAGCGATAATCCGAGCGACAGTTGCTTGTCGTGTCTTCAATCGTTGCAATCGAGGAGGAATAACCCATGAGTCCTTTCGTAAGATTTGCGTGCGCCGCAGCGGCGCTTTCCTTGAGTTTGGCCTCTCACCAATCACTGGCACAAGTCTGGCCCGCCAAGCCAATACGCATGGTCATGAGTTATGCGGGCGGCACGGAACCGCTGGTGCGTTTGGTGAACCAGAAGGTTTCGGAATCCCTGGGTCAGCCGATCATCCTCGACATTCAGCCTGGAGCCAACGGCGCCATCGGCAACGCCATGGTGTCGCGTGCAGCACCGGACGGCTATACGCTGCTTGCCGCCAACGCCACCATCGTGGTGCGTAAATTCCTCGTGAAGGACGTGCCGTGGGACGCTTTGAGCGACTTCACGCCGATCCGGCACCTCTTCGATGCCGTCGCGATCATCGCCGCCCATCCGTCGGGGCCATCGACTGTCGCGGAAATGGTTGAAACCGGCAAGCGTAGTCCAGGCAAGCTTTCCTACGGCACAACTGGCATCGGATCCGCTTATCACATGGCGGGCGAGTTGATGCAGTTGCAAACTGGCGCTCAGTTTGTGCATGTGCCCTACAAAGGAAGCCCACAGTCGCTGACCGACTTGGTGGCGGGCCGCATTCCGCTAGTGTTCGCCATATCCACGTCGACCGAACCTTTCGTAAAAGCGGGTAAGGCAAAACATGTGGCGGTGTTTCACCAGAGCCGCTTGAAATCGTCGCCGGATGTTCCAACGGTAAGGGAAACCCTGCCCGGATTCCCGCAATTGCCTATATGGGGTGGCTACTACGGTCCCGCTGGCCTGCCGCGAGTGATCATGCAACGCTTCCACGATGAAGTCTCCAAGGCGATGGCCACTCCCGATGTAAGCGCCTTATTCGACAATGCAGGCTTGGTACAAGGCGAAGCGCGTCCGGAGCAACTTGTCGCGAAGATGAAGGAGGACATCGCCGCGTTAGCACGGTTCGTGAAGGCGGCGGGGATACAGCCCGAATAGCAGGTGGCCGTCACGCGTGAAAGTATGTACGTCACGTATTTTTAATACGTGCGAGTCTTTGCCACAATGCCCCATAAACCTTGAATTCGATCCATCGTTCTGGATCAGGTTCATAAACTGGCCCGGCTGAACGCTATCGCGTTCCGCGTTCCCGCAGATTGCGCGTGGCAAGGTCGGCAATCAGTATGCCGTTGCCTTCCGGCCCTTCTTCGTTGCGCCTGAACACCAGCCAGTCGGCGCCGCTCTTCGCTCTTACTAGTACAACGCCTTCGCCACCCTTGTCGGACTTCGCCATTTCTCCTGCCGTCGCCGGGCGCCATTTGCCCTTGAGCAGACCGGAGGGCGAATTCCAAACGTAGCTGGCATCGGCATTGACCACCAAAGTACCAGCGTCGCCGGCGAACTCGCCGCGTCGATACAGGTCGTTCCCCTTGGCAAAAGTAGTGGTCGCGCCCACTTTGAGCAGGCGCCATTTACCACTGAGTTCGGCTGACGATGCCGGCGCACCGAAATTCTGTGCAAGGGGTGCCGTGACATTGCTCAGTGCGCCATACTTTCCAAGCCGGTTGGAGAAATCGCCAAGGGTTGCGTAGCGAAAGCCGACGCCGCGACGCAATATCTCATCGCGCAGTTGTTGCAATACCGCTTCGCGTCTGGGATTGGCGAATGGGTCGCCATCGCCCAGACGTGTTTGCAGAAACCCCAGGACGTCCTGCTGGCTCATGGGGGCACCGGCCGCTGCCCCCGCCTGCGGCGGCGGTTCAATTCCCGGTGCAGGTTCGGGCGCGGCTTTGGCCACTTGCGCTGTCGGCGCGGGGGGTATCGCCGGCCCAGGCCGTGACTGTGGGGGATTGGCGGCGGGCGCACCGCCAACGAGTCTCACTTCATTCAGCGAATACGCCCGCTCAGAACCCTGGGGAAAAAACTGGCTGGGCGCCTGCCGTATCAGGACCTGCGTGCCGCCCGGCAACTCCCTAACAAATGTGCCCGGCTCCCATTTTTCAGGGGAGTTCTGCGTTTTGTACTCAAGCTTGTCACCCGGTTTGTAAGCTTGAGCATGCGCGACGCCCCAGCGCCCCAAACACCAGGAGCATTCCGATTACAAATGTTCGACTCACGGAAGCAACCGCTCAGGTTCCGCCGCCAATGCCAGCATAGTCGTGCGTAGATTTCTCGTGAAGAACATGCTGTGGGACCTTTTATCTGCCAACGGTGGAATCAGTCGACCTTTACGCCGGTCAACTTAACGATCTCGCGCCACTTGTCGAACTCGCGGCGCATGAATTGCCCAAATTGCTCGGGCGATTCTTCTCCGGAGACTTCATTACCCGCAGCCTCGAGCACCTTGCGCACCGCGGCGTCCTGCAGCAAGCGGCCTGTCTCCGCGTTTAATCGCCGGATGATGGGTTGTGGCGTTTTCGCATGTACCGCGAAGCCACTCCAGTTGTCCTGCACCATCAAATCGCTTTTCAGAATTTCCTTCAGCGTGGGAACGTCGGGAAACACCCGCATGCGTTCTCCGCTGGTTGCCGCGAGCACGCGAAATTTTCCGCCGGCCACCTGTGGCATTGCGACGGTCGATGCCTGAAAGGTGAAGTCGATGTCGCCGCGAAGAATTGCCGGCAAATCGTCGCCGGTTGCCTTGAATGGCACATGAAATCCCTTGGCGCCCGCCAGGGCAAGAAACGATGCGGCGTTAAGGTGTCCACTCAATCCATACACCCCGCCATGGGTGATCTTTCCCGGCGCGGCACGCGCACGCTCGATCAGATCCTGCGCGGATTTAAATGGCGCATCAGGACGCACCAACAACAACGATGCACCTCCCCCGTAAATTTTTGCCACCGGCGCAAAATCCACCACCGGATCGAACACTAGGTTGGGCTGAATGCTTTTGGAAATAATCAGCACCACCGTATAAAAAAGCAAGGTGTAGCCATCTGCGGGCGCATTCATCACCGCCTGCGCGGCGGGCACGCCACTGCCACCGACACGATTCTCCACTACCACGGGTTGGCCGATCTGTTCAGCAAGGCGTGTGGCGATCACGCGGATAAACGCATCCGGGCCCGGCGGCAACAGGGAAATCATGCGCACCGGTTTGGCGGGATAGGCCTCGGCCGCAACCCCGACTCTCACCGTGGTACACACGATCACAGCCGCTATAACGATTCGAATCAATACCTCACGCATGGCGCCTCCTTATATACGTTGCCTGCTTATCCAAACACTTGATGTGCTAGAGAGCAACTACTCCGGCTTGATACCCGCCTCGGTCATGATCTTGCTGTAGATATCGCGGCTCTTTGCAACCACCTCGCCGAATTCCTGCGGTGTATTGCCTTTGATTTCAAATCCGGCCGTCTCAAGACGCGTGCGCACATCGGGATAGGTCACCGCCTTGAGTACCGCCGCATTCATTTGCGCAACGATTGCCGCAGGCAGGTTCGCAGGCCCAAGTAGACCCAACCAGGTATCGGGCACCGCGTAGCCGGGGAAGCCGAACTCGGCAATGGTGGAGATTTCCGGCATGGCTTTGGAGCGCTGCGCTTCGAGCACTGCGAGCAAACGCAGCTTGCCGCTCTTCACATGCGGGACGATGGTCGACATGGCAAGCATGGCAACCGGAACCTGGCCACTCAAGACATCGGTGAGCGCCGGCCCGCCACCCTTGTAGGCAATATGCGTGAGATCAATTCCGGCCGCGCGATTGAGCAGCAACCCTCCCAGGTGATGCGGCGATCCTATCCCTGAGGTGCCGTAAGAAAGCTTGCCGGGATTCGCCCTCGCGTACTCGACCAGTTCCTTCACCGAAGCCGCGGGAAACGAGGGGTGGACCACCAGCACCTGCGGCGCATTGCCAAAAATGACAATCGGACTGAAATCGCGAAGCGTGTCGAATGGCACATTCTTGATGAAAAGCGAATACACGCCGTGAGGCGGCCCGCCGGTTAGCCCCAGAGTGTAGCCATCCGGCGCTGCCTTGGCGACGATCTCCGCGCCAATGGTGCCACCACCACCGCCACGATTGTCGATCACCACCGGCTGGCCGATCACTTCGCCCAGGCGGTTGCCTATGGCGCGCGACACCGTGTCCACCAACCCGCCCGCGGCGAACGGGACCACCACACGTACCGGCTTGGTTGGATAGGTCTGCCCGAGGGCGGCAAGCGGCGTCAGAAGTAGGATAAGCAACATCGTTCGATCGGAAGTCATTCAGTGCTCCTTGGCTGGGTTGCTTGGCTGCGACAAAAGGATCGTGCCATCTTAATCCGAACAAAGCAAAACCGACGAACACCTTTCAGTCATACGAAACCGCAATACACGGTCGACAATTACTTCTGCCCAAGGCGGCCCCAATGCGCCCGGTCTAGAATGCGATTGAATTAGCGAATTAAAAACATTGCGAATATCGGAGGTAGCGCCATGGACGTGATCGCAAGTGCATTGCAGAAACACCTGGGGGAGTCCTACGATCCGTTTACGGAGCCGCAGCTCACCGATCCTTTCCCGTTTTTCGCCCAGGCGCGCGCGGAGCCGGTGTTCTACAGCCCGAAACTCGATTATTGGCTGGTGACGCGTTATCACGATTGCCGCGAGGTGCTGCAAAACTCCAAGATTTTCTCCGCGACCAATACCTTGGAGACAATCAAGCCGCTATGTCCGCATGCGTTGGAGGCCATTCAAAGCGGTTTTCGTCCGGTGAAGAACCTCACCAATGCCGATCCGCCGGTGCATACGCGAACGCGGCGGCTGGCGAATGTGGCATTCACCCGCAGCCGCGTGGCGCAGTGGGATGGGTTCGTGCGCGAACTCACGCGCGGCTATCTTGATAAGTTCAGCGGCGGCAGCGCGGACATGATCGCGGACCTCGCATTCCAACTACCGGCGCTGGTGATCTTCAAGATCATGGGGGTGCCGCCTGCGTCGGTGCCCGTGGCCAAAGCCGCATCGGCGACACGAATCCTTTTCAATTGGGGATTCCCGAGCGACGAGGAGCAGATTCAACTGGCCAAGGACAGTACCGCCTTCTGGGCATTCACCGCGAAAACCGTGGCGGACCGTGCGAACAATCTAGGCGATGATTTCATTAGTGCTCTCTTGCAAGCGCGCGATGGCGATCTTCCCGCTTTATCCGAAGCCGAGATCACCACAATTCTTTCCGCGACACTCACCGCGGGTCACGAGACAACGACTAGCGCCATTGGCAATGCCTTTCATTGGTTGCTCACCAATCGCCATGCGTGGGAGGAGATCTGTGCCGATCCCGGTTTAATTCCCAATGCCGTGGAAGAGTTGCTCCGCATCGACCCCGCAGTGAATTCCTGGCGCCGGAAGGCCCTGGTGGATACGGAAATTGGTGGCGTAAAAATTCCCGCCGGCGCGAAGATGCTGGTGTTGATCGGTTCGGCCAATCGCGATGCGGCGGTATTTTCCGACCCCGACCGGTTGGATATTCATCGCGCCAACGCCAAGGAACATATTGCCTTTGGTTATGGCGCGCATATTTGCATTGGTGCACCGCTGGCGCGCTTGGAAGTAAAGGTGGTGCTGGAAGAGGTGAGCAAAAGATTGCCGAGCCTGCGGCTGACGCCTGGACAGAAATTACGCTACCTGCCCAATACCTCGTTTCGCGGACCGCGCGCGCTGCGCGTGGAGTGGGATGGTTAATTGGGACCGCGAATTCTCCTGCCACTACGTTAGGAGACTATGAGCGAATCCCTCAGCGCGCGTCCCGAATCCCGATTTGCGCTGGTCGCAGGGATAACTGGCGCGCTCGCCGCAACGGTGATTTCCGTGAAAGCCATTTTCGCCTCAGGCAGCTCTACCGCGGGCATCGGCTTCGTATTTGTGCCATTCATCATGGCAGCCGCCATGGTGTTTGCCGGCGTCTGGGGCTTGGCCGTGGGCTGTGTTTGGTATTCGCTGCAGGGCATGCAAAGCTATTACCGTGCGGTGTTGATGCTCGCGTGGCTGGTGGCCGTGGGCGTGCCCGCTTTCGCAGCATGGCAGGTGCGGCAGGGACTGGCACTAGAGCACGCAGTTGCCGAAGCCGCATCCATGAGTACGGCGCGACTCGAAGAAGCGTTCGAACAATCGCCGTGGCGCGATGATCGCTTTTTCATTGCCGCGCTGGTGCAGAACAAAGCGGCCCGCGAGGCGCTGCTTGATCGCATTGCGCAATTGCCCGATCCAGAACTGTATGAACCGCTGGGCTCGCTGTGGGAAGTGAAAGGCGAAAACCGCAAAGGGCTTGCCGTGATGCGCCTCATCCCCTACAACCCCAACGTGGGTGCGGTGACCTTGCAACGCCTTGCCGATGGGCCGCAAGCCGATAAAGTAATACATGACGTATTGCGCAATCCCAAGACACCGATGAAAGTGCTGGCGCGTTACTTCGATTCCACCGACTACCTGATCGAATGGGGCTTGGCGCTTAATCCGGCAACACCTGCGAACGTGCTCGAACGGCTCGCGAACAGCAATAATAAATATACCCGGTTTAACTTGACCTACAACGACGCCACTCCGATTGCTATCTTGAAAAAGCTCCAGCAAGATCCAGACGAGACCCTTGCAACGCATGCTTCGCAAGCGATTACCCGCATCGCAACCAGGATGAAAAACACAGGCGCTAGAGAGAACTAGCGGGCACTCCGGGTTACCCGCCCAGATTGGCGGCCACTTTGCGCGAAACCACTCTGCAATACCCGGTGTCGGCAATTCGGGCGGGCCAATACGCCCACGCCCGCTAAAATGCCGCCTTCCAAAAGAAGGGCAGCCACGCAATGAAACTTTATTCCTGGAACGTCAATGGCATTCGCGCGGTATTGAAAAAGGGCACCTTTCAATCCTTCCTCGCCGCACATTCGCCCGACGTGCTTTGCCTGCAGGAAACCAAAGCCGAGCAAAGCCAGGTCGAGATCGAGCTTCCCGGCTATCACCAGTATTGGTATTCAGCGGTGAAGAAAGGTTACTCCGGCACCGCGATCTTCTCAAAGAAAGCGCCACTCAATGTGGTGAACGGTTTTCCCAAGGGATTCGCCAAGCGCTTCCAGTTCGCAGACGACGAAGCGCGCGACAGCGCGACCGAAGGCCGAGTCATCACGGCAGAATTCGAGAAATACCATGTCGTCACCGTGTATACCCCCAATGCCAAGGAGGACCTCGCCCGCTTGCCGCTACGCCACAAGCACTGGGACCCGGCGTTCCTTGCCTATTGCAGTCTGCTAGAGAAGAAAAAACCCGTGATCTTCTGCGGCGACCTCAACGTGGCACACACCGAGTTAGACCTTGCCAATCCCAAGCCCAATCGCGGCAAGAAAGGATTCACCGATGAAGAACGCGAGGGATTCCAGAATTTTGTGGAAGCTGGTTTCGTCGACACCTTTCGTATATTCACGCAGGGCAACGGCCACTACAGTTGGTGGAGTCACTTCGCCAACTCTCGGTCGCGCAATATCGGGTGGAGAATCGATTACGTCCTAGTCTCCGAAGCGCTGCGCAAATCCGTCAAAGCCGCCGCGATTCACGCCGATGTGATAGGCAGCGATCACTGCCCGGTGAGTGTGACGCTGGCTTGAAAGCCGGAAAGTCACTCCTCAGATCGTGACTAAACGCAATCCAAGGCGAGATGCAGTGCCACGAAAATTCGGGACATCTGTCAACGCGGATTGAAGCCATCGCGTTATAAGCAAGTAACGACATGATTGGAAGCGCGTAGGCCCAGGGGTATTCGAGCTGCGGGTGAAATTCCGCAGCGGCTATCGAATTTACTTCGGGCGGGATGGAAACAAGCTGGTGGTTCTTCTGTGTGGCGGCGACAAAAGTTCGCAGACCGCCGACATTAAACGAGCAATCATGTATTAGAGCGATTATGAAAAGCGAAAAAGCATACCCGCCCGTGGTGGATAGAGAGGCGTGGTTGATTGAGAATCTGCGCGATGCGGATCTGGCTGCCGAGTATTTAAATGCTTCGTTTCGGGAAGGCGATCAGCCTTCCTTCATGCGCGCTTTGCGCCAAGTTGCCAAGGCGCAGGGCGGTATCAGCGCGTTGGCGCGTTTAACAGGCATGAACCGCGTTGCTTTGAGCCGGGCTTTGTCGGAGACCGGAAATCCGGAACTACGCAGTCTTGCGAATATTCTGAAAGCTTCCGGAATGAAAATTACGATCAGCCCCATGGAAGCGATCACACGTGGCCGAGCCAAAGGCACTCGGCAAAAACTCGCACCCAATTCACCTTAAATTTGAAATATTTTATTTCAACAACAATTATGGGACGTTCTATTTTAAACAATATTAATCCTATTAATGGAATTAAATAATGCATCACGCCTCGATCATCCCACTACTCCGCCACAAAAAACCGCTTCGCCGCGTTGTAGCTGATATCGACGACGCCAATTACTGAGCGGCGACATCGCTTGCCACGCGCGCATAACGACTCTCCCGACGCGGCAAGCCGAGGTTGTCGCGCAGCATCGGGCCGTCGTATTCGCAGCGCATAAGTCCACGCTTTTGCAGTTCCGGCACCACCAGTTCGACAAAGTCATCGAGCGATGCCGGCTGGCAGGGCGGCTGGATATTGAACCCATCCGCGCCGCCTTTTTCGAACCATTCCTGCATGTGGTCGGCGATCTGCTTTTCCGTGCCGACCACGCCGCACGCCCGCCGGAGAGGTGATCGAGCGAGGCGAATTTGCGCGCGATGTTATAGGGCTCGTTGTAGGTGGTGGATGCTGTGCAGGCGAGACCGATGTGGGTGGTGACGGCGGCGAGAGCGCTACACAGCGTAATGGGTTCAAAGGCGGCGATGTACTGCGCCAAACGCGACAGCGCCTCCATGCTCGCGTCGCGCACCCCCGGCGTGTCGGCAAAAAACACCATATCGAACTTGGCGCGTTCGGCGGTGAGCGCCATGTCCGCGTAGGAACGAAAGCGCACACCTTCATCGGCGGCAGCGAGCGGATGGCGCCACGAGGCGACGTGATGGCCGGTGACATTGAGGAACACACCCATCCTCATGTGGCGTTTTGCCATGATTTACTTCCTCTGGTTGCGTGGTATGTTTAATGCGACGCAATGATATGCGAACGTCAATAAAGCTAATGGCAGACCAATTAATTTGCCGTTCGAATCCATTGCAACTCAATCGAGAATTCAAGGAGTTTCCATGCGTGTCATCGTTCTTGAAGAAGCCTTCGCCACGCCCGCCGAGCGAGCGTATCTGCCACAGCCCACACCCGCGCGCCTGGCAATGACCGCTGACACGCAAGGCAGGCTTACACATAACGTCGCCGCCGAACTGCTCGACCTTGGCGACTCACGCATTGCGGCCATGGACAAGGCGGGCATTGATATGCAGGTGCTCTCCTTGACCGCGCCCGGGCCACAGGGATATCCGGCGGAGGCCGCGATTTCGATTGCTCGCGAGACCAACGACAGCGTGTATGAAGCGGTGAAAAAACATCCGCATCGCTTCGCTGCTTTTTGCGCGGTGCCGACGCCCGATGTGGCGGCGGCAGTGAAGGAGCTCGAGCGTTGTATCAAGCTCGGTTTTGTGGGAACGCTCATCAACGGTCACACCAACGGCGAGTTCATGGACCACCGCAAGTATTGGCCACTATTTGAGTGTGCCGAGGCGCTGGATGTGCCGATCTACATACATCCGACTATGCCCCCGGCCGCGGTAATGAAATCCTGCTTCGAAGGTTTCGAGGAACTGGCGCGCGCGCCCTGGGGATTTTCCTTCGAGACCGGCCTGCACTTCCTGCGGTTGGTGTTCGCCGGGGTGTTCGATGCGTTTCCGCGATTGAAAATCATTCTTGGCCACAACGGCGAAGGCATACCCTTCGCGCTGGATCGCATCGATCTGCATTGTCGCGTGTCGGTAAAGCGCAAGGGCTTGAAGCGCAGTACCTCGGAGTACGTGCGCGACCACATGATTGTCACCACCAGCGGCAACTTTTCGGTGCCCGCCTTCCGTTGCACCGCCGAGGTAATGGGCATCGAGAATGTACTCTTTTCCATCGACTGGCCGTTTGAGAGTAATGAAGATGGCATGGAGTTCCTGCATAAACTGCCATTGAGCGAAGCCGATAAACACAAGGTCGCGCACGGTAATGCGGAGCGGGTGCTAAAGCTCTAAGTTCGTGTCTAAAATTGTCGCCTAATCTTCGGGAGAAACCCGTGAAAAGACCGATCGTTCAAATCGTGTGTTTAGCATTGTTATTCGCCTCTGCCGCCGCAACCGCACAACAGCCCTACCCTTCGCGATTGGTACGCATCATCAGCCCGCAGGCCACGGGCAGCACCATTGACGCGATCCTGCGCACGCTTGGCAACGCATTGGGCGAGCGCACCGGCCAACCCGTCATTGTCGAGAATCGCCCCGGCGCAAACGGCATCGTGGCCCTAGAGGCATGCAGCAAAGCGGCGCCGGACGGCCACACCCTTTGTAATCTCACCTCCAGCGCCTACCTCAATCCCTTCCTTCACGCGAAACTGCCCTTCGATCTGCAAAAAGACTTCGTTCCCATCACCAATCTTGTCACGGTGCCGGAGATGATCGCGGTGCACGCCTCGCTGTCCGTCGCCACCTGGCCCGATTTGATCGCTTACAGCAAAGCCAATCCAGGCAAGCTGAATTACTCCGGCTACGGCCCCGGTAGCACACCTGAGATGGTGTTCGAATGGCTGAGAAAACAGGTCGGACTCAATCTCACGCAAGTACCCTACAAAAATGTAGCAGAAGGGATGCGCGGATTTTTCAGCGGAGAATCGCAAGTGGTTCTGATCGGCACCAGCTTCCTACTCCCCCAGATCAAAGCGGGAAAGATAAAAGGCCTTTTCATTTATGCTGATCGTCGCCATCCTGAAGCACCCGCCGTGCCAACGCACGAAGAGGCACGCGCCCCCGACTGGAACTACCGCACCTGGTTTGGCATTGGCGCGCCGGCAGGAACGCCGCGCTTCGCAGTTGATCGCGTAGCCGCGGAATTCGCAGCCACCATGGCGGCCCCCGCCTTCCGGGATAAGCTAATGGCGTTAGGGTTCGAACCCGCCACCAGCAGCCCGGAAGAGTACGGACGACTTCTGGCCGCGACATTGGTCAACGCGGCGGCGCTGGTGAAGACGTCTGGGGCGAAAATCGAGTGAAGGCAAGCGCCTACAGGTACCGCGATCCCAAGCAATTGCAGGAATTCAACTGAAATAATTGGCGTCGAGCAAAGTTTTTACTTTTTCCCAATCGTTGGGAAACAAGTTCAACTGACCGACCTTGTCTTCGTCGAGCACCGCGTAGTCAAGACCCATGAATTCTTCGCAGATACCAGCCAGGTTGTCGGCAAGAATGCGCGAAGAGGGATCGAGGTTACGTATCAAACCCAGACCGGTCACCGGCGTGGCGATAACATTGACCGCGAGATCGGGACGATATTTTTTTAACAGCACGACCAGCCGCCAGACATCACCGCTCCAGAAATCGGTGACGCGTTCCCGCGCGGCGGTATATCGATCCAACGGAAAACAATCATGCACCAGTATGGTCGAGCCTGGGGCGGATAGGCGCTCCATATTGATAAAATCGCGCAACGCGAAATCGAAATAATGCATGCCATCGATGAATCCCAAGTCGAGCGGGAGGCCCTGCAATTGCTCGCCAAGGTCGGATCTAGCGAAAAAATCGTCGCTGGTTTGCGCGTAGATGCGCATGTTGGGTGGTGGCGCGTAGGGCAGCTTGGGATGCGGATCCACGCCCAGGGCGAGCGTGGTTGGTTGGGCGAGTTTGATCGACTCGCCTTTGAATACGCCTATTTCCAGATAGGTGCGCGGGCGCAGGTGCTGCTGGATGCGCGCAAGCAAGGCCGTGTAAGGCTCCCCCGGGAGACTCGCATTGGCGAGCAGAATATGGGCCTGAGGAAAATCATTGTTTAATTCGAGCGCCTTCCGGCAGCAACGCGCGGCTTCGTCGGAGTCATTTTGCATCCAATGGGCGACCGCCAGGTTGTACTGGTAGCGTGGCTCGGCCGGCGCCATGTCCGCAGCCCGTGCAAGATCGGGCAATGCCCGGGTAGGATTCCCCGATTCCAAAAAAGCCGTGCCGCGCAGAAACCACGCTTCCTCGATATCAGGAGCACGCGCAAGCAAACCATCCAAAGTCCGGATTGCTTCCTCGAATTTTGCCTGTGCAAGACGCTCTCTGCATTGATCGAGTATTTGCGGTACCGGCAAAGCAGGTGTAGCTCGTTTGCCGAAATTTTTGAACCATCGATTAAGCATCAGGTAAGAGTACTCGCGGTAGACGGTGAGCACAATATCCCCTAATTGGCCACTCCAACTTTAGAAGCCAACGAGTAAACCGCGCCAGCAAAACCAGTGGGCAACCATGCTTGTTTGACACATTGGTATGTCGCCACTAGTCTTGTTGCGTACGCCCACGTACATAGATTGAACAGCAAGGACAAGTGCGATGGCTGAAGTCAATTCGCTCGAAAAACTACTTCGACAGCCCGTGACATTGGGCATTGGATTGCCGCAGATTCCGCGAAAAGCGAATTCCGATGCTCTTTAGGTTAATGCGCAACATGTTCTCCGGTTCCGCAATGATCAAACAGCGCGAAAACACCGAAGAATTGGCGGCGATGCTCGCGCTTGCGAAGCAGCACGAGGCCAATGCTCAGTGGTCCGAAGCCGAGGCATTACTGCAAGTATTGTTGCGCGCGAACCCCAATCATATCGAGGCAATTCTGCATTTGTGCGCCTGTCTTCGCCAATTGGGCAGGGTAGATGAGGCCATCGAATGCTTGGAGCACGCGGTTTGGCTTGACGACCGGTTGGCAGATGCACACCTCACTCTTGGAAATCTTGCTTTGCAGCGCGGCAGCCACGACGCGGCCTTGCGCTCGTATGAGCGTGTCCTGGAACTTTCTCCGGCGGAATGCGGCGTACAAGTTTTGCGTGCCGAACTGCTCATGTATTTGGGCAGGCAAAACGAAGGTATCGCCTGTTTGCGTCGCGCCATCGAATGCGATCCCTCGCAAGACCACCTGCACGGCAATTTGCTACTTTGGCTTAATTTCGTGCCCGGCCTATCGCGCGAGGCCCTATTGCAGGAGCACAGGCGTTGGGCCGCAGATCGCGCTCAAACACCGAGGGTCGAATCCAGAATGCATTCACATACCAAGGATCCCGAGCGGCGTCTTCGCGTGGGCTACATATCCCCGTTCCTTTTTCGCCAGCCTATCGGTTATTTCATGGAACCGGTGCTTAGCAGTCACGACGATGCGCGCTTCGAGATTTTTGTCTATTCGGACACCGCATATCGCGATGCGGCGACCGAGCGGATGCGGTCTTTGAATCTACACTGGCGCGATTGCGCTGACTGGGATGACGCTACCCTTGAACGCATGCTACTGGAGGATTCGATCGACATATTGGTCGATCTCACCGGGCATAACACGGGTGGCCGATTGCAGGTATTCGCCCGTAAGCCGGCCCCCGTGCAGATCAGCTACCTGGGCTATCTCAACACCACGGGCCTCGCGGCCATGGACTATCGTATGACCGACGCCGTTGCCGACCCGCCCGGTACTGAAGGCTATTATTCGGAGAAATTGCTTCGATTGCCGGGTACGCAGTGGTGCTATCGGCCCGATCCCGCGACGCCCCCGGTGACCGAGCTACCCGCGCTTACGGCGGGTTACGTCACCTTCGGTTCGTTTCACAATTTCGCCAAGCTCAACGCAGCTGTTTTCGAGGCATGGGCTTCGTTGCTGCGGGCGTTGCCTGAATCTCAACTAATGGTGGCGGGCGTACCGAACGGAAGTCCGGTCGATCGATTGCGCGAGATGTTCGAGTACTTCGGTGTCGCGGCCGCTCGTCTGCGCATCGTGTCGCCGCAAAACTATGAAAATTACCTGCGGCTTTATGGCGAAGTCGATATCGCGCTCGATTCGTGGCCTTATAACGGCGCCACGACCACCTGCGATTCGCTGTGGATGGGGGTACCAGTGGTCACCCTGGCGGGCGATGCCGGCATGTCACGTTCTGGGGTCAGCCTATTGCGCAGCGCCGGACTACCTGAACATATTGCCACGAGCGTGGCGGACTATGTTCGCATCGCGCGCGAACTAGCCACAGATTTGCAAACGCTGGCGCTGCTGCGTCGCGGTCTACGCGACCAGTTTCGCGCATCCCCCATCATGGACGCAAAGGGTTTCACTGAGGGCGTTGAAGACGCTTACCGCTCGGTTTGGCGCGAGTGGTGCAAACATCCGCGCTAGGCCGCAACGTGCAAATCTGGCTGCTTTTATTCGAGCACCGGCCACTTCCACGACAACACGTTCGAAATTGGTGGCGCTAACCCCAGCCACTCAATCACCCAAGCGGGGTCGATAGAAAGGCATGCGGCGCCAATCACCGACAGGCCAATGGCTAAGAGCACGCTTTTGTCGAAAACTTCGTGCTCGCGATTCATATACCAGGCAAAGATCACACCGAAAATGTTGGACATGCGCATCAGCGGCTGCACGACGGTGACCGGGGCGATAGCCATGGCCAGGTACAAAAATATCTGCGAGAGACACACCGTCACGCCAATCCAGATGAACCATTTCATATTGGCCGGATCGATGGCGCGCGCGTCTTCGCGCGGCGCGCGCAAAAGCAACACCAAGGACACCGCGATTAACGCCGCGCTGTAGGAGATCACGCCGCCGGCGAGCGCAAGACCGGTGCCATCCAGGCCCGCACGCACCAAGATGGGCGAGGAGCCCCAGCAGAAGCAGCACAGAATGCCGAAGAAATAACCTTGCGCCAGCTTAGGTTTGAATTTTGGCTTTTCGCTTGTTGGCGAAGCGGCGGCTTGCGCGTTTGCCGCAGGCACGGCAATTTTGGTCGCCGCCTCCTTTGCGTTCGCCCGCATGCGCCGCGCGCCCACCACTAGCGAAGGCCCCAGCACCATCAGCGCGATGCCAAAGATTTTCATCACATCGAGCGTCTCGTTCAAATACACAATCGCCAGGGTGAGGGTCACCAGCAACGACCACTGCTGCACCGGCGAGGCGAGGTTCGCGCCCATTGCCTGTATCGATCGATAGCCACAGTAGCGGCCCATCACAAAGTGCACCACGCCGGCCGAGGCGAGAAAGGCAAATGACTGGGGCGAGAATTCGGTGATGCGCCCAAACTGCCCGGTCATCAATGCCGCCGCGGCGAACATCGCCAAACCGATCGGCATCGAGACCACCACCACCTGCGTCACCGATCCGGTGATGACGCCGCGACGCACCGTCGCGCTGTTGATGCCGAAGGTAATGGTTGCGAGAAAGGTATAGAAGACGCCGAGCACGGGCCGCAGTATGCCCGTATGCGGCGCTGCGTGCAGCAGCGCGGCGGCGATACGCCGCATCAACCTGCTAGAGTATCGGCGCAACCCTGCAAAGCGCCGCGTTGAAGTAACTGTAAAGGAGAAGTCTTATGTTTCGCCCCCGCATACCCCATTGCATACTGCCCTTCGCATTCGCGCTTTTGGCCTCCACGGCCAACGCGCAAACCTCCGGCAAGACTATTCGTTGGATCGTACCGTTCCCACCCGGCGGCATCGCCGATGTGCTCGCGCGCCTGATCTCGGCGCAAATTTCACCCATGCTTGGACAAACCATCGTCGTGGAAAACCGCGCCGGCGCCGGTGGCATGATCGGCACCGAGTTGGTGGCCAAAGGGCCGCCCGATGGCAGCATGCTGATGATCGCGGGCTCGGTGGTCCCCACCAGCCCCTTCCTCTACAAAAACCTATCTTTTAATCCGGTGAAGGATTTGCAACCGGTGGTTCAGGTGGGCTACACCTCCAATGTACTGGTGCTCGCGGCGGACCACCCAATCAACAGTGTGAAAGAGCTGGTTGAGGCGGCGCGCAAGAACCCCGGCAAACTCAATTACGCCACGGTGGGGCGCGGCTCGTTTTTGCAGCTTGCCGCAATCCAGTTCATGCGCGATACCGGTACTCAATTGGTTGAGGTCGGCTACAAGGGCGGTGGCGACAACACCACTGCCATCATCACGCGACAGGTCGATTTTCAATTCGACAACATGGTGTTTTCCCTACCGCAGGTGCGCGGCGGCAAAATGAAGGCGCTCGCGGTAACCTCGCGCGAACGTGACCCATCCTTGCCCAACGTGCCCACCATGATCGAATTGGGCTTTCCCGGATTCGAATTTCTCACCTGGAATGGCGTGTGGACTACCGGAGGCAGCCCTGCCGAGACTGTGGCACGCCTGGAAGGCGCGATGCGCAAAGTGGTGGCCACGCCTGAATTCGCCCAATCGGTGCAGAAATTTGGCATTCGTGTCACCAATTTGAGTTCGCGCGAGATGACGCAGATTATCGAAGAAGAAACCGTGCGTTGGGCGAAAATCTTTGAGTTTGGTGGAATTAAGCCAGAGTAGACGTACCACATAGAGTACTTTTAATTTGTAAATGAGATAAATAGAGCCACAGGAGCATTACCATCATGAGCACCAGCCCGCGTCTCGCCCCTTTGCCTTGGGACACTCACCCCGATTTAAAAGACGGCTTCGATTCATTTCGCAAACGCTTAGGCTTCTACCCCAATAGCATGATGATTTTGCAACGCCGCCCGGCCAGCGTGAAAGCCTTCCGTCAAGCCACCGGCGCCATCAGCGGCGAGGGCAGCCTGATCGACGCCGCCACCAAGGCGATGATCACCCTTGTCGCAAGCCAGGTGGCAGGTTGCCCGTATGTGCTCGCACATGCGGCGCATGCGGTATTGCATGCGCGCGCCGAGGCAAAGCTCGCCGCCATCTACGACTATCGCGGCAGCGCGCTTTTTTCCGCGAAGGAAAAACTGACATTGGATTACGCCAAGGCAGTGGCCTCGATCCCTTGCACCGTCACCGACGAGTTAGTCGCAGCCATGCGCGCGTTGTGGAGCGACGAGGAGTTGGTGGACATCACCTCGCTTATCGCGCTGTACGGATTTTTCGACCGCTGGAACGCGGCAAATGCCACGCCCTTGGAACCCGAGCCCCTAGAGGTAGCGATGCAATACCTC
>JBJXEY010000120.1:0-9875 GCA_046153355.1 Burkholderiales bacterium | reverse complement strand
CCCCGAGCAGTTCGACGCCTATATCAAATCGGAAATCGAGAAATGGGCGCCTATTGTCAAGGCGTCCGGGGCGCAGCCCGATTAAGCGTTGACGGATCGCAACGCCCGCCAGACGCGCTCCTGCGTGGCCGGCATTTCGATGCGTTTGGCGCCGATTTGCGACAGCGCATCGTTGACCGCATTCATCACAGTCGGCAGCGCACCGCAAGTACCCGCCTCGCCCGCGCCCTTCACACCCAGCGGATTTTTCTTCGTCGGCACAACGATATTGTGCAGATCGAACTCGCAGTAATCGTCGGCGCGTGGCATGCAGTAGTCCATAAAGGAACCGGTCACCAACTGACCGTTTTCACGGTCGTAATGCAGGTCTTCCAACAAGGCCTGCCCTGCGCCCTGCACGATGCCGCCAAAAATCTGCCCTTCGCACAACATCGGGTTGATCATCACGCCAACATCGTCGACGGCGAAGTAACGGGTCATGTCCACGTGACCGGTATCGGCATCGACTTCCACTTCGCAGATATGCGTGCCATTGGGGAAGGTCGCGGTATCTCCACCGTAGTCGGCACGAGAATACAGGCCCGCTTCCAAACCCTTGGGCATGCTGTCTTGATTGAAGGATTTTTTCGCCACTTCCATCAAGCCCACCGAACGGTCGGTGCCGCCCACGGTAAATTTGCCTTTGGCGAAGACAATGTCAGCGTCCGCTGCTTCCAAGAGATGCGCGGCGATCTTCTTGCCTTTTTCGATAATGCGATCGGCGGCCATCACCACCGAAGAACCCGCCAACACCGCCGAGCGCGAGCCGAAAGTACCGACGCCCTGTGTGACCACATCGGTGTCGCCAAAAACGTAACGGATATTGTCCGAATCCAATCCCAGGCGATCAGAGAGCACCTGCTTGAAGGTGGTGCCATGGCCCTGGCCATGATCCATCGAGCCACAGATCAAGGTAGCGTTGCCGGAAGGATCGAAGCGCACTTCGACGTGTTCGTAGTCGCGGCCCGCCGCAGGTTCCACCAGCAACCCCAGGCCCACGCCCAAAATCTTGCCGCGTTTTTTTGCATCGGCCCTGCGTTTTTCAATATCACCATAGCCGTAACGCACCATGCACTCTTCCATGGTCCGCGCAAATTCACCGCAGTCGTATTTCTGCTTGAACGGCGTGGTGTAAGGCATGGCCGAGGGTGGGATGGCATTGCGACGGCGGATTTCCGCCGCGTCCATGCCAAGCTCTTTCGCGGCCACATCGACGATGGTTTCCACCGCGTACAAAGGCTCAGGCCGGCCACCACCGCGATAAAACGCGATGCGCATGGTGTTGGTGAGCGCGCCGATCACCTTGGCATGCACGCCTTCAAACATATAGGTGTTGTTAAGACAAGCGATGGCCACCATGGTCGGGTTCACATTGCGATCCGAGGTGTTGTAGGCACCTATCGCGCATTTGTGCACGGTGCGAAGGCCGAGGAACTTGGCATCTTTATCCAGCGCGAGTTCTGCTTCGATGACGCTGTCGCGCGCCTGCTCATCCGACAAAATGCCCTCACCGCGCTCGGAAATCCATTTCACCGCCCGTCCAGTGATCTCAGCCGCCCACATCGCGAGCGAATACTCCGCCGACGCCCCACCCTTCATGCCAAAGCCGCCGCCCATGTTGTCGCAGACAACACGCAGCTTGCTTTGCGGGATCTTGAATATCTGATCGGCGATGGCCGAACGTGTGCCATGCGCCGATTGAATGGTGGCACGCAGGGTATAGCGGGCTTCTTCCGAATCAAATTCGGCCAAGCAACCGCGCGGCTCCATCGAATTGGTAGTCACGCGATTGACGACAATTTTATGGCGGATGATCTTGACAGCCTTGGCGAACGCAGCGTCGGTGGCGGCTTTGTCACCGGCCTCGTGGTAGAAGGCTTCGTTGCCGGGATTGTTGGCGAATACTGGCGGTGCGCCGGGGGCGAGAGACGCCTCGGGCGTCACCACCGAAGGCAGCGGGTCGTATTCAACTTCAATCAACTCGGCGGCGTCCTTGGCTTGATTCAAGGTGTCCGCAACGATAAACACCCCCGGCTCACCCACGTAGCGCACGTAAGCTTGTGCCAGCAGCGGCTGCGGCGTAACGAACGCCGGCGAACCATCGCTTTTCTTACGCGGCACCACCGGACGCGGCGCGCCCAGGCCACGCTCCTTGAGATCGTCCCCAGTCAAAACCGCCAGCACGCCAGGCGCGGCTTTCGCGGCCTCGGCATTGATTTTGCCCAACTTGGCGTGCGCATGCGGCGAACGCAAAACAAACCCACGCGCTTCGCCCGCGATTCTCACATCATCCACGTACTTGCCGCGGCCCTTCAACAAACGCGGATCTTCCTCACGCAAAACCGACTGACCGACTCCGTATAAACCCATGATGCTTCCTTTACAAAAACAATGTCACGAAACGATTAACAATTTAAGGCAATTTAAAAACAAAATCCTTATCTGGCGTACCTCACCAGACCAATTCAATCCTCATTCCGGTTTAATACCGGCGGCCTTGATAATCCGGCCATATACGTCGATTCCTTTTTTATGCATCGCCGCGAGCTGCTCCGGACTGCCGCCGATGCCCACCATGCCGTTCTCGTCCACCCATTGGCGAACATCCGCCGATTCTAGGCTCTTGTTCAATTCCGCGTTGATACGCATTTGAATGGCGCGCGGCAGGCCGGCGGGGGCGAAAAACGCATACCAGGTGGGCACCTTCTCGAAACCCGGAACCGATTCCACCGCGGCGGGCACAGTGGGCATCACGCTCCATCGCTTGGACTCGGTGGTGGCGATCACCTTGATACGGGAGGAGAACGCCGCCATCGACGCCACCGCGCCAAACGCAAATTGAATACGTCCGCCCGCCAGATCGTTCATCAACGGCGGCATGCCCTTGTAGGGCACATGCAGCAAATCCACGCCCGATTCCTGTTTCATTTTTTCAATCGACAAATGAAAGTACGAACCGACACCCGTACTGCCATAGGCGAGCTTGCCAGGATTGGCGCGCGCGTAATCGAGCACCTCGCGCAAAGTACCGCCCGGCACCGAAGGATGCACCGCCACCAGCGAAATCGCCTCCACCGCAGGAAACACCGGCGTCAAATCTTTCACCGGGTCGTAGGGCAGATCCTTGGCAAGGAAAATCACGCCGATTACCTGGCCCACCGTGACGAATATCAGACTATGACCATCGGGCGCCGAGCGCACCACCATGTTGGTGCCTGTGGCGCCGGCCGCCCCGGAGGGGTTTTCAACCAGGATCGGCTGGCCAAGTGAGTCGCTTAATTTTTGACCCAGCTTGCGCGCAATCAGGTCCACGCTGCCGCCGGGAACCGTTGGGACGATCAGACGGATCGGTTTGCTGGGATAAGTCTGCGCCACAAGCGGCGTCGATCCCGCCGCCGCGATCAATGCAAAAACAACCGTGCAATGCGAGAAGATGTTCATAGAGGTTCCTTGAGCCTAGTCCGACAAGGTACAACAGCTTGCCCACGCCCGACAATGCCTCGATGCGTGGCAACACAAGATCTTTGTCAGAGTTCGTCCCTCGACAATCGCTGTTAATCTCGCGCTTGGTTATAGACCTCGGAATGGAGAAATAATGGGACGCATCGCAATCCTCGACCGCGCCGACATGGATGCCGAACAGGCCCGTGTCTATGACGAAGCCATGAAGACCAGCGGCATCGTGGGTGGGCCGTTTTACGCCTACATACGTTTGCCGAAATTGTTCGAGGCCGCGCAAAACCTGCGGGCGAGCACTTCCGCCGGACCGTTATCGCGCCGCGAGCAACAAATCCTCAACCTCACCGTGGCGCGGCACTTTGACGCCCGCTATCCCTGGTACGCACAAGTGCGCGGCTCGCTCGCGGCCGGCATTGCGGAAGGCGTGATCGACGCCATCAACGCGCGCAAAACACCCGACCTACCCGACCCGCGCGAGCGCTCCTGTTTCGTCGTGGCAAGCGAACTCCTGGCGAACAAGGGACTTAGCGACGCGTCTTACGCCGCAGCCGAAAATACATTGGGGCTCAAAGACCTGGTGGCACTGGTCGCATCGGTGGGCAATTTTTCCATGACCTGCCTTACTGCCAACACCTTCGGCATCGAACCCCCAGCCGAGAATCCGATGCCGCTGGCGCCATAGCGCAATGAACTCCACTTTAGGCGGCGCCCCGACTGCCTGAATTTCCAATACGACGACCGTGGTGAATACTGAGCCTTGGCCCCATGGTCAAGGCGGGCAATTTACGCATCCTTGCCATGACCTCGCCGAAACGCGTTGAAACGTTTCCGGACGTTCCCTCGGTGATGGAAACTTTTCCCGATTTGATAACAGGTGGAGGACTGCCCCTCCTCGGCCCCGCCGGCATGGAACCCGAAGTCGTCACGCGCATCAACCGTGAAATCGATGCCGCCGTGAAGAGCGGCGAATTCGGCAAACGCGTGGCGGAGTTTGGCTGGGCCAATAAGGATGGCGCGAGCGCACCCAAGGAAGTGGTGGAGTACATTCGTGTGCAGCGGGAGAGGTGGGCGAAGGTGGTTAAGGATTTGGGATTACAGCCAAAGTAGGGTGGGGAGGAACGCGCATATTCGGGCTTGGTAACCGTCCGGTGATCCCCATCTATTTTTGGCCTGCTGAACGTGGCAGCGTTCGTCCTTTTTGAGAGGACGAACGATGAAGATCAAGACGCAGGTAGCTGGGATCGCGACCATGACTAAGCGCGCGCATTGGGACAAGCAGATCACTGAGTGGGAGCGCTCGGGTCAGACACGGCGGGTGTTTTGCGCGCAACGCGATTTAGTGCTCTCGACATTTGTGTGGTGGCGCAGGCAGGCAAAGCAGCGCGGTGCGGCGAAGGCTGCGGCGCCATTCTTGCCCATGGCGATGCGACCGATGGGTGCAGCGAGCGTGGTGGAGGTAGAGCTTCGCTCGCGCACGCGGATTCGCTTCGAGGGCGAGGCGGCGCGCCGCGGTGGCGCGGTTGGTGGCGCGCGTCAAATGATGTTCGGTGGCGGGGCGAAGGCGTACGTGTGCGCGCAACCGGTGGACATGCGCAAATCCATCGATGGTCTGGCACAGTTGGTGGCCCCGCTACTGGCGGGCGATGCGTTCTCGGGCAGCGTGTTTGTGTTCCTGTCGCGTGGCCGCGATAAGGTCAAGCTCTTGTGGTGGGATCGGCATGGGTTCTGGGTGGCCTATAAGCGCCTTGAGCGCGGACGCTTTCCTGATCCTCGCGCACTGGCCGCAAGCGGGGTTGCAGTGGCCGAGCTTTGGATGTGGCTAGAAGGGGTGGATCTATCGCGCACTCGCAGGCTTGCGGTGGTGAACGCAACGCGCGTTGCGTGATCGCGTAAATCGGCGAATTGAAGTTTCCGCGATGGTGAATTCACCAATGAAATGCGTGAAATATATTTACAAATATTGAGATAAACGGTCAACCGATTGCAGACACAATCGTTATATTTCTGTGACCTCCAGCGCCTCATCCAAAGACAAATTTCCCCAGAGCAACAGTGCCGCTCGCCTCAATGAAATCGAGCAACTGAAAGCGGCCATCGCCCAGCGTGATGCCGCCATCGAGGCGCTCACTGCGGCGCTGGAATCCTTGAAGCAACAGTTCCTCGCGCTTCGGCGCGCGCAGTTTGGCGCGAGCTCCGAGAAGCTCGCGGGCCAAGCCGAATTGTTCCAAGACCCAGTGAGCCTGCCGCTGCCCCCGGAGCAAACCGAGACGGTCACCTATGATCGTAAGCGCCAAGGGCGCCCGGCGCTACCCAAAGATCTACCGCAGGTACGCGTGGAATACGATCTCTCCGAAGGCGAGAAGAACGAGTTCGAGACGCTCACGCGCATCGGCGAGGACAAAAGCGAGACCCTGGACTACATCCCGGCCCGCCTCCAGGTGATCGAGCACGTTCGCGTGAAATACGCCGCCACGCGCAAGAGCGATGGTGGTCAAACGGTGGTGAGCGCCGCGATGCCCCCAGCGCCCCTGCCCAAGTCCAACGCCAGCGTCAATTTGATCGCCTACGTGTTGGTCTCCAAGTACGCCGACCACGTGCCGCTGAATCGCCTGCAGGGCATCTTCGATCGCCACGGCGTTGAACTTGCCCGCTCGACCCTTAGTGACTGGGTGCTGGGTTCCACGGAACTGCTCTCGGTGCTCTACGAAGCGCTAAAGCGCCAGGTGCTCGCGGCCCCGAAGATTCATGCCGATGACACCATCCTGCCGCTATGCGAGCAGGGCCGAGGGCGGGTGGTGCAGGCGCGGCTATGGGCTTATCTGGGCGCGGGGGCCACCAGAGCAAATGCGTAATCGCCGTGGATCACGCATCCGGCGGCGGTGTTCTACGAATTCACCGATGACCGGCGGGGTACGCACGTGCAGAAAATGCTCACCGGCTACCGAGGCTATCTCCAGGCCGACGCCTATGCCGGATTCGATGCCCTATACAAGGATGGGCACATCCAGGAGGTAGGGTGCTGGGCGCATGCGCGGCGAAAATTCTTCGAGATTGCTGATGCCGCTCCCAAGGACACACGCGCCGCTGCTCACGATGCCTTGGACTGGATCGTCAGTCTGTACAAAATCGAGCGCACCATCGCCGATGACCCGCCGGACAAAAAGTACGCCATTCGCCAAGAGCAGTCTGTGGCCATGCTCGATGAATTCAAAGTCTGGTTGGAGGGCACGCTGCGTAGCGTCTTGCCACGTAGCGCCACCGCAGGGGCCATCGGTTACGCCTTGAATCAATGGGCGGCGCTGTGCCGCTACACCGAGTCGGGCATTCTCGATATCGACAACAACGCCTGCGAGCGCGCCATGCGACCGGTGGCCCTGGGGCGAAAAAATTTCTTATTCGTAGGCTCTGATCGCGGTGGCCGCGCCGCCGCCATCGCCTACTCGCTAATCGAGACCTGCAAGCTCCACGGCGTCGAGCCCTACGCCTATCTGGCTGACGTACTGCGCCGTCTACCCAGCCACGGGATCAATCGTGTGGGCGAGCTGCTGCCGTTTCATTGGAAGCCCGCCGCTTAAATTCCGATTTCGCGTATCACGGCTAGGCCCCCTGGGCAATATGGGGATTACCGGACGCTTACCGGGCTTGCGGGGCGACCTGATCGAGAGTTTTGTAGTGGTGGTTGCCGAAAAACATTCAAGGCCCGTACTAACTGCGACGCAATTGTGCCGAAGGTCCGCTCCTCGACCAAAGTCGGCGCAGACTTTAAGTGAATCGGGTGGCCTGTTTTGATAGGTCACCGGTCACTCGCTTCGATTTCCTATCTGGCAGCAGTTTTCAGCCGTGACGAAGGCGTTCTCACGACCCATAGTGGGCAGCAGAGCGGTCGAAAAGCAGTCATTCGCATTTTGTCGGTGATACGAACTGAATGCGATCAATCGTGGCGCTTACTATGGCGGACACTACGTATTTGCTTCAACGTGCGTCACTAACGATTTGGCAATCACCTCACCCAATCGCACTGGTACTGCATTGCCAATTAATCGCCCCATTTTGTTGAACTTGATGGATGCACCTTCAGGAGCAAATGCATATGATTCCGGAAATGTTTGGAGCATGGCCGCCTCCCGCAGTGAGATCGCTCGATCTTGCTCCGGATGTCCAAATCGACCGTTGCCATAGCCAAAGCATTGCGTGGTAATTGTCGGAGCTGGGCTATCCCATTCCATTCGGCCATAGACACTTGGATAAGTAGCACCAGACGCTCTTTGGTGGCAGGCCGATTGCAATTTTGATGGCCAGTCTCGCCAAGTCCCACCAGGGCGAGACGCCCTGATTCGGATTAGGTTCAATGAGCTCAATGAGGGCGACATATGTAGTTTGTCGCCCGGATGACTTTCACCCGCTCGGATAGCAGGCAACGCGCCGATTACCTGCCGAACCGTTTTGTCTCCTTTGGCCCCCGTCGCCAACACAAGACCTTTGGCGCCAAGCCGAGACGCAAGCAAAACGAGCCGCTTCCGAGTTTGGGGTACGCCTATCGCTGCGCACTCGACGATAGCCCACCATTTTTTGTAGGCCGCTAGACTATCGAGGAGCTGGTCAAAAACGGGATGGTCGGCGAGTTGTGGCACGTTCTCCATGGTGACAAGGTCTGGCTTCAGCTTTTTCGTCAAACGGCCGAAAGCAGATACCAATGACCATTGCGATTCGTATTCACTATTCCGTCCGCTCCGGCTATAGGTCGAAAAAGGCTGGCAAGGCGCACAGCCGGCGAGGAGCGTGACATCCGCTCCGCTAAAGTAAGGTGCAACTTGTTCCGCAGATAGATTCGCAACGTCGCACTCGACGAAAGCCGCTGCATTGTTCGCCTCGAAGGGATATCTGCAACTTGGATCCAAATCAAAACCCGCAGTGATCTCAATGCCCCCCTGCGCCAAGCCGTGGGTGAGCCCTCCAACACCGCAGAACAGGTCAACCCCTAATATCTTCGGGGCACAATTGCGGGGCGCCGTTGATTTGCGCGTCATGCGGGCCGCCGTTCCGGAAGCAAATACTCAAAGCTGTCAAGGTAGGCATTGAAACAGCCAACGACCTCACGCAGATAATCGACCGTTTTGACTTTCAAATCGTCCAACCGCGCGACGGTCACATCCTCTGCACATTGCGCAAAGGAAATGGAGCCATGTGCAAGCCGATTCCGCAATTGCTTCACGAGAGCGAGCGGCCCTAGATCATCTTGGAACCGGCGCTTCACGGCGCTGTACACAGGCTCGCTCACGATCAACTGGAACCCGAGACGCTTGCTAATCGCTTCAATGCTTTGGTCATCCCAATTGCCACCGCCACCCTTGTCTATGGAAAACTCCGTAACCGGTAGCGAAGCAACCAAGTGATCACAAAGATTGAGTGCGCTTTCTAGCCTATGGTCTGGTGTGAGGTCTTCGTGGGTGCGAGCCATCACGCGGACCCATTCGCGTCTAAGCGAGTGACTCAAATCACTGGGCATCCAGCGATTACTTTCCTTTGCGGCTTTGGTAACAGCCTCGATACAGCTCGACATCGTGGATTCGACCAAGTTGTACAGTTGCAAGTACACACTCGAATAAAGGATACGTTGCTGTTGCGCGCTGATTGGGTGTTCAGCACCCTCAAGTCTTGGTGGGCCTTGCTGAGCGCAGACTTCCATCGTAGAGAGAAACGCCAAATAAGCCTCTACCTCGGCCAATCGCTCCTGAAAGCCGGTGACGAGCGCGCTCATTCACACCCCCAAAAGCCTATTGCGCACGAAATCTGTGCGCTCGCGGAGCCGGGCAATCGCGTTCGCACCGTCCGAGCCCGTTACTTTGAGGAAGTCATCGCCTGATAGCCACGGCAGAACGCTGGCAACAGGTTCGCGGACCAGCGCCGGACGCTGATTCAAGGCTAAACGTGAGCCAACAGCAATCGCTTCAAAGCGCGCTCTTGGCGTTGCTTTGCCATTGCTATTTCGCCTAAATCCATGCGGGAAAACCCGCTCAACGAAGTCCATAGTTTCCTCGAACTGGACCCGATATCTGGCCAATAGGATTGGTTCTTCCGTCACCCGAACATTCATTTGCTTCACGTAGTTAAACATGAACTCGGCCGGGCGGTCCTTGTACCCATTCAAACCATCGCTGTATGCAAAGAACCGTGTAACGAGTTCTTCGCGCTCTCGTTCGTCCAATTCCTTTTTTGAAACTGGCGCTAGCGCCACGAACTTGGGCTCAGCGGCGAGATCCACGATGAGGTCCATGAACTGACCAGCAAGTGCTCCGCGGCGCACTTCCGCCTTATTTGCGATCTTGCTGCCCGTGTTGATTCGTTCGAACATGTCGAAGCGGGCCTGCTCATCGGCA
>JBJXEY010000116.1:0-3111 GCA_046153355.1 Burkholderiales bacterium | reverse complement strand
CAGGTCGCGCACCCGTTGTTCGTCAGGCCCGACATACACCATGCGCACTTTTTGCGAGAGGTCCCGATACGCGAAATACCAGTAATTTTTGCCTTTGCGCCCGAGCTTGTGAAAACTGCCGACTAGTCCCGCAAGCGCGCCGCTCAATTCAAACGCGCGCGTTTGTTCGGCGAGCTCTGCGTAGGCGGTTTGCGCGGAAAGGGGAAGTTCGGAGGATCGCATGGGTTCGGCCGGTTGCTAAACATTTTGCAGGAATGTTTAGCAACTTGTCAATGCGCGCGATCAGGATAGTTATTCTGCGTGGATTTGCTACTTTAAGAAAAATTATGGAAATAGCAAATTCGGGCGATTGCGCTCAAACGCACGCAACAATCGGCAATCAATTGCCCTTGATCCCCGCCTTCCTGATCACCTCAGCCCAGCGTGCGACATCCGAAACAATGAGTTTCCCCATCATCTCCGCGCTGCCGATATCGATCACGGTGCTGCCGCGCATGACGCGCTCGCGCACTTCCACATCACCCATGACGGTTGCAATCTCCTGGTGAAGCAATGTGATGACGCCGGCCGGAGTACCCGCGGGCGCCGCGATGCCGGTCCAGTTGGGCACGTCGATATTGGGATAGCCAAGCTCCGCCATGCTCTGCACATCGGGCAGCGCCGCAAGGCGATCCTTGCCGACGATTGCTAGCGCGCGCAACTTGCCTGCGCGGATGTGCTGCAGCGTTGCCGGCACGTTGCCAAACATCAGTTGCACGCGATCACCCAGCAAGTCCTGCACCGCGGCGTCGGCCGCCTTGTAGGGAATATGCACCATGCGCGTGTCGGTGCTTTGCTTGAAAAACTCCGCCGCAATATGCGAGGGGGTGCCGTTGCCGCCCGAGGCATAGTTGATTTTGTCCGGATTGGCCTTGAGGTAGTCGATCAATTGCCGCACCGAATTGACCGGCACTGCGGGGGTCACCACCAGAATGTTGAAATCCCAGCCAATGAGGATGATCGGCGCCAGGTCTTTGCGCGTGTCGAACCCCATGTTGCCGATCAGCGATTGCTGAATTGTTGCCGGGGACAGCATCATGCCGATGGTGTGGCCATCGGGTGACGCTCTTGCCACGGTGGCAAGCCCCAGGGTGGTCCCGGCGCCCGGTTGATTTTCGACCAGCACCGGTTGGCCAAACTTCTTCGCGAGTCGTTCGGAAATCATGCGCGCGGTCACATCGAATCCCGAGCCTGCGGCAACCGGAACGATGAAGCGTATCGCCTTATTCGGATAATTCTGCGCCGCAAGCGGCTTTACCGCGACGACGCACGCGAATAGAACGGTTATCCATTTCCATTTATTCATGGTTCACACTCCTTGCATTGATGTTGTGATGCTCGCATTTTTCGATTACCTTGCACCTCTGAAGCGAGCGGTGCAAGTTTTATTGGGAGCAACAGCCATGACCCACAGCGTTGACCGAATCCTCACCACCCACGTTGGCAGCCTGGTGCGGCCACCGGAACTGGCCGAGTTCTACCGCCGCATGCAGGACGGCGAAGCTTTCGATGAGAGCGCCTACACCGAGTGCCTGAGTTCCTCGGTCGAACAGGTGGTGCGCAAACAAGCGCAAGTGGGTATCGATATCGTCAGCGATGGCGAATACGGCAAGACCCAGACCTGGTCGCGCTACATCATGGATCGGTTAAACGGTTTCGAATTCCAGTTGCTGCGCCCCGGCGAGAAGGCCGCCGCTGGGGCGGCCTCGCTCACCGGCCGCGATCGCGACACCTTCCCCGAGTTCTACGCCGAGTGGGATAAAGCACAGCAGGGCGTGTCGCTGCGCGCACCGGGCCGCTGGGTGTGCACCGCGCCGATCAGCTACAAGGGGCAGGCGTTGATCGGTCGCGACATCGATAACCTCAAGAATGGCCTGCGCGCAGCCAACATCGAATCGGGTTTCTTACCAGTGGTGGCGCCGGGCAGCGTGGTGCCCGAACGCCGCGACGAACACTATGCCGATGACGAGGCCTATACCTTTGCCGTGGCCGCGGCGCTGCGCACCGAGTACCGCGCCATCGTCGACGCGGGGCTAACTCTTCAAGTGGATGACGCGCACCTGCCCTTCGCCTATGAGCGCATGGTGCCGCCAGGAACGCTGGCCGATTACCGCAAGTGGGCCGAGATGCGCGTGGCGGCGCTCAATCATGCGCTCGAGGGCATACCCGAGGAGCGCAGCCGCTATCACGTCTGCTGGGGCAGTTGGAGCGGCCCGCATATTGCCGATGTGCCGCTTGCCGATATCGTCGATCTGATCATGCGGGTACGCGTCGGCGCCTACTTGATCGAAGGCGCCAATGCGCGCCACGAGCATGAGTGGCGCGTCTGGGAGAAGGTGAAACTGCCCGCCGGCCGGGTGTTGATTCCGGGTGTGGTCAGCCACCACACCAATCTGGTGGAACACCCGGAATTGGTGGCCGAGCGATTAGTCAGACTTGCGCGCCTGGTGGGCCGGGAAAACGTCATGGGCGGCACCGACTGCGGTTTTGCGCAGGGGCCCTTGGTGAAACGCGTGCATGCAACGGTGATGTGGGCGAAGCTGGAATCACTGGTAGAGGGCGCCCGCATCGCCACGCGCGAGCTGTGGGGCTAAGTAGGGGCATCAAGGTGAAGCGCAGCACTTCAAGAATACTCACCACTCACGCCGGCGTGCTCTCTGGCCCACCGGAATTCGCCGAGATCGACTTTCAGGTGCGCACCGGCAAAGCATACGATCTGAAAACTTACGAAACCCTGCGCCGCGAATCCACGATCAAGACGGTGCGGCGCCAGGCGGAAATCGGCATCGACATCGTGAGCGACGGCGAACTGGGCAAGAGCCGCGGCTATCCTTATTATTCGCAGCGCATTACCGGTATCGAGCAGCGCGCGCTCAAGGCCGGCGAGATTGCGGTGACAGTGCGCCGCAGCCGCGAGCGCGAGACGTTCGGTGAGTTCTACGAATATCTGCAGAAGATCGATACACGGCTCGCGGTGCCGCCGGGCACTCGCCTCGTTTGCAACGGCCCGCTCGAGCACCTGGGCCTAGGCAAGTTGCAGGAGGAACTCGACACGTTTCGCGCGGCGCTTGT
>JBJXEY010000115.1:0-3356 GCA_046153355.1 Burkholderiales bacterium | reverse complement strand
GAAGGCATGCTGCGCGATCTCTCGGAGCTGCGCGCCGGCGACCCGGTGGTGCACCTGGATCATGGCATCGGCCGCTATCGCGGGCTGATTGATCTTGATTTCGGCGAAGGCAAAACCGAATTTCTGCTGATCGAATACGCCGAAGCCGACAAGCTCTACGTTCCGGTTTCGCAATTACATTTAATCGGCCGCTACAGCGGCGGCCCGCCCGAGCAGGCGCCCCTGCATCGTCTGGGCGGTGATGTCTGGGACAAGGCGAAAAGCCGCGCCGCCAAACAGGTACGCGATACGGCGGCCGAATTGTTGAATCTCTATGCCCAACGCGCCTCGCGCATGGGGCGTTCCTTCAAGATCAATCAACACGACCTGGATGCCTTCGCCGAATCGTTTGGCTTCGATGAAACTGCGGACCAATTGGCCACCATCAATGCGGTGATCGAGGACATGAAACAGGTCAAACCCATGGACCGGCTGGTATGCGGGGACGTGGGGTTCGGCAAAACCGAAGTGGCCTTGCGCGCCGCCTTCGTTGCGGTGGCCGATGGCATGCAGGTGGCGATCCTCACACCGACCACCTTGTTATCGGGCCAGCACTTTCAGACGTTCTCCGATCGCTTCGCCGGATGGCCGGTGAAAATCGCCGAGTTGTCACGTTTTCGCAGCGGCGCGGAACAATCCACTTCGTTGGTAGGTATTGCCTCCGGGGATATCGACATCGCGATTGGCACGCATAAACTGTTATCACGTGAGGTGAAATTTTCGCGACTGGGTCTAGTCATTGTCGATGAGGAACATCGTTTTGGCGTGCGACAAAAAGAAGCCTTGAAGGCGTTACGCGCCGAAGTCGATGTACTCACCCTTACCGCAACGCCGATTCCACGGACGCTAGCCATGTCCTTGGAGGGTCTGCGTGATTTTTCGGTGATTGCCACCGCGCCGCAGAAACGCCTCGCCATCAAAACCTTCGTGACGCGCGATTCGTCGGGGATCATTCGCGAGGCCTGTCTTCGCGAACTAAAACGCGGCGGCCAAATTTATTTTTTGCACAATGAAGTGGCCACCATCGAGCGTATGCAGGAGCGCCTCGCGGAAATCCTTCCCGAGGCACGCATCGCCATTGCCCACGGCCAAATGCGCGAGCGTGATCTAGAGCGGGTGATGCGCGAATTCCTGCAACAGCGGCACAACCTGTTGCTGTGTTCCACCATTATCGAGACCGGTATCGACATCCCCACCGCCAACACCATCATCATCAACCGCGCCGATAATTTTGGTCTGGCGCAATTACATCAATTGCGCGGCCGCGTCGGCCGCTCGCACCACCAGGCCTACGCCTACCTGCTCACGCCGGAAGAGCGCGCCTTGAGCGCCGCAGCGAAAAAGCGGCTCGAGGCCATACAGATGATGGAGCAATTGGGCTCGGGCTTTTATCTGGCGATGCAGGATCTGGAAATCCGCGGTGCGGGTGAAGTACTGGGCGATTCGCAAAGCGGTGAAATCCAGGAAATCGGTTTCAATTTATATAACGACATGCTCTCGCACGCGGTGCGCTCATTGAAAGCGGGCAAGGAGCCCGACCTCACCGAACCGCTTGGCGCCACCACCGAGATCAACCTGCACCTGCCGGCGCTGATGCCCACCTCCTATTGCGCTGACGTTCACGAACGCCTGGTGGTCTATAAGCGCCTGGCCAACTGCGAATCCCTCGATGATATCCAGGCCATGCAGGAAGAAATGGTGGACCGTTTCGGCGAAATGCACCCGGCGGTACGCGCGTTACTGGAAGTGCATCGTCTACGCATTCGCTCGCGGCCGTTGGGTATCAAACGCCTGGATGCCGGACCTGAAATCATACAAATTCAATTCATCAAACATCCGCCCATCGACCCGGAAACCATCATCGGGCTAATACGCAAACAACGCGGCTGGCGCATGGGCGGGCCGGATAAATTGCGAATCGAACGGGTCAGTGGAACGCTGGAGGATAGAGCGCGTGCTTGCCGCGATATCCTGGCGTTGCTCTCGCCACCGCCCCTAGCCACGCCGGTGCAGAAAGTCGCGAATTCGCCTAAGCGCGATGCGCGAAATAGCCTGGAAGCGCGCCGGGCATAAACTGCCTAAGCAGCCTCCTCTATCCAAGCCATCTGAATCGCTTCGAGAATTTTTTCTCCCGAGCGATCCGCTGCGTCATCGAAACCATCGAGTTCCATCACCCAGCGATGCAAATCTGTGAAGCGCACCGTGAGGGGATCGATTTCCGGATGCTTGTCGATAAGTGCGATGGCGATATCGATTGTGTCGGTCGATTTCATGAGGCGCTCCGCGTTTGTTTAAGATTGAACTGCTACCGCGGTGACCACGCATGCCACAAATGCGACGGAGTAAAATATCTTCGTATCCCTTCTATAGAGTTAGATCTCTTGGAAATTTCTTTGACCGTGGATCTAAACGCCATCGCATGCATCCCTACTTTCGACGTAGCGTTGAAAATGGCAAGCGTTTGATTTATGCAGCCTGAGTCACTGAAGCTTCTGCACGATATTCTTGAAGCAGTCACGCTCATTGCGGAATTTTGCGAGAACGAAACCATGGAAAGCTACGCGGAGGACACATTTCTTCGTTCAGCCGTTGAAAGGCAATTTATCGTTGCCGGCGAGGCCCTCAGCCAACTGGGAAAAGCCGATCCTGCTACCTTTGAACGCGTTCCCGATTGTGCAGGCAAATTCATGGCTGTCAGCGCTTTGACCCAGTAGCCTTCACCGGCCGCGATGGTGGTCAGCACATCGGTGTTTGCAGGGAGATGAACATTGCGGAAGAATGCGCCCCTATGCAATCTGACTGCATCGAGTGTCGTCGCTACGCGGATGACGGCCTACCAGGAGCCAACTTTCCAGCCGCGTGGGTGCCGCTTCAGTCAAGCGACACCGTACGGATTCCCTCTCTCAGCGGCAACAGTCACCTGCGCCGGTGCAAGGCGTGCGGCACGGTCTGGCATATTGGATGGAACCCCAAGGACGGCGTATATGAGGGTATTTGGAAGATCCCCACGGGCGCGCAAACTGTCCTGCAAGCCAACGCCAGTGCAATGCAGGTGCTGCGTGACGGGCTAGCGAACGACGGGGCGCGTTCCGTGGCCTCGGAATGGTTCGAAAATGCGCCCGCGAGCGCAGAGGAAAAAATCGAAGCGCTCGGGCGCGCCATCGGCGGTCACTTCGGCATGCTGGACGATGCGGCGATCGAACACTGTTTGCAGTGGCTAGAGAGGGTCACGAGCCGCAACCCGCGCGCAGCCAGTGTCCTCGCGGACAAGCCCGCGTTGCTCAAATTGCTCGCGACCATCCCGGAGCGTACGTACT
>JBJXEY010000112.1:0-23488 GCA_046153355.1 Burkholderiales bacterium | reverse complement strand
CCATATCGTCGAATTCCCCGGCGTAGTGTTGGATTACCTAAAAAGGGTCGCGGGCAACGATGCCGTGGTTCGCTATCAAGCCCTGCGCGCGCGTCGAGCGCCACGAACCCGTGGCCCCTGGTGGGCTTACCTCTCCGGCAAATACAGCGCCGACCGTGCGGCCTCCATGCTGCCGCGCCTGTATGCCGAACGGCTGGATGATTCGGGCATCGATGTGTGCATCGCGCACAGCAGCGTTGGGCTCGCGGTGATGAATCTTCCCGATGATGAACTTCGCCCTGCGATCTGCCGCGCCATCAATGAAATGAACGCGGAACTGTTTTCCGTAGTTTCTGATCGCATCATTCCAGCGGCGGTAATCTCCTCGCATACACCGCAAGAGGCCATTGCAGAGTTGAACCATGCCATCGTGACCCTTGGCATGAAGACCGCGATGATCAACTCGGTGGTGGTTCGTCCCAATGCAGAAGTGCTGAAAGCCGCGCCGCATCTCGCGCCGCACGCGAGACGCCTCTACCCCCTGGGCCTGCACAGTCCCTATGACTACGACCCGCTGTGGAAACGTTGTTGCGAATTAAAAGTTGCGGTGGGCGGTCACAGCAAGGCCGATGGCTTTGGCACTACCTTCGATTCGCCCGACAACTTCATGTTCAATCACTTGGGTGTATTCGCCGCGGGCGCCGATTATTTCTGCCGAACGATTTTTTTGGATGGTGTGACGCGGCGTTTTCCGAAACTCAATTTCGCGTTTTTGGAAGGTGGTGTGCATTGGGCGAGTGCCTTGTACAACGGCCTATTCGAGCATTGGGAAAAGCGCAACCTGAAGGCGCTCAAAGAATATTTCGATCCGAACAAACTCGATATCAAGCTGATCGCTGAACTCTTCGAAAAATATGGCAATGGAGGCCTCACACGAGAAAAGTTTCTCGCCCAACCGCATGGCGAAGTCTCCGTGCCCGACGAGCATCCCGCGCAAATCGACGAATGGGCGGCGTGCAAAATAAAGAAGAAAGAGGACATCCGCGATTTGTTCGTGCCGCGCTTTTATTTCGGCTGCGAACCCGATGATCGCTTGGCTGCCATCGCCTTCAATCCCAAGCTCAACCACTACGGGGTGAAACTCAATGCCATGTTCGGCTCCGATCTTGGCCATTGGGATGTGTTGGATCCGACGCAGGTGCTTGCCGAAGCTTTTGAACTGGTCGAAGAAGGCTTGTTAACCGACGAAGACTTCAGCGATTTTGTTTATGGCAATGCCGCGCGACTGCATGGCGGTATGAACCGGAATTTTTATAAAGGCACCAGAATTGAATCGCAGATCAATGCGCCATGGACGAAATAGGCCGGCGTTTGTAGTATTGCGCGTACACTTCAAGTGTTCGTGACGGAGAACCATGCCATGAAAGCTCAATTTTTTTACATCTTGATCGCGGCGCTTTTTTCGAGCTTGGTTCACGCGCAAAGCGACACCACGCTTGATCGCGCACGGGCTTTGCTCGCCGCCAAAGATTCTAAGGCCGCCTTCGAATTACTGGCGCCGCTTGAACCGCAGCGTGCCGGCCAGCCGGATTTCGATTATTTGCTAGGCATGGCGGCGTTGGACGCCGGTGACGCACAGGCCGCGATTTTCGCGCTAGAGCGCGTGGTGACGATGCAACCGGGGAACTTGCAGGCGCGTGCGGAACTGGCGCGTGCCCATTTCGCCCTGGGCGAGAATGACGCGGCCAAGCGCGAGTTCGAGTCGGTGCGCAAGGGCCAAATCCCCCCCGATGTGGCGGCATCGGTGGATCGATTCCTCTCGGCTATCGAGCGCGGGCCGACACGCTTTAACGCCTATGTTGAATTGACCGCGGGTCTGGATAGCAACGTCAATAGCGCCACTTCTTCCTCCAGTCTGGCCATTCCAGGGTTGGGTACGGTGTTGCTGGGCCCAGGTCTGACGCGCGATGGCGATAGCTACATGGGATTGGGCGCAGGCTTGAACGTCGTTCATCCGCTCACGCCGACACTGGCCGCAACCGGCAACTTGTCGTTCGCCAATAAACTCAATAACAGCGCGACTACCTTCGATACCGCCAATATTGATGCCAGTGGCGGTCTGCGGTTGACGCGCGGTAACAATGTATTTTCCGGCGCATTGGTCGGGCAAACTTTCATGGTGGATAACAATCGGTTCCGCAATTCGGTGGGCGCAGTTGGGCAGTGGCAGCACAACTACAGCGAGACGCGCCAGAGCTCGCTGTTCGTTCAATACACGGATCTCAATTACCCCGGCCAGCCAGTCCGCGATGCGGAGCGCTGGGTTGTCGGCGCTGGGTACGCGACGGCACTCGCCTTGCCGCTGAATCCGGTGGTGTTTGGCAGCGTCTATACAGGTAGCGAAAAAGAACGTGCCCAGGCGGTGCCACATCTTGGGCACACGCCACTTGGCGTTCGTGTCGGCGGACAAGTCACTTGGACATCGAATTGGGTGTTGTTCGCTTCGCTAGGCTGGGAAGAGCGCAAATATGGCGGCCAAGAGCCTTTGTTCAGCGAAACGCGCAAGGATAACCAGACAGATCTGCGCATTGGTGCGAATTGGCGCGTCGCGCCCTTGTGGCTGGTAACACCGCAGATTACCTATACCGACAATCGCTCCAATGTGGCGCTATACGGTTACAGCCGCACGCTTGCCTCGGTAACGCTGCGGCGCGAATTTTAGGAGACACGCGATGGCATCACCCACCTGGTCAATCTTTCCCTTTGCGCTTGCGGCGATCCTGCTTGCACCTTCGGCGCAGGCTAATAGCGGACGCATCGAATTCGTCAATGGCAACGTCACGCTGCAAGGCTCGAACGGGCAGACGCGCCCCATCGCGCGTGGCACTGAAGTGGCCAGCGGCGATACCTTGCGCACCAACAGTGGTCTGGTGCAAATACGTTTCTCTGACGGCGGCATCGTGTCCTTGCGCCCCGATACTGAATACGTGATCGAGCAATACCGGTTCGCTGGAAGCGCCGATGGCAGCGAGCAAGGCGCGTTCCGGTTGCTCAAGGGAACCATGCGCACGGTTACCGGCTTTGTGGGGCGCATAAATCGCAATTCTTATACGCTCTACACCCCAACGGCTACCATCGGCATACGTGGCACCGGTGGCGTTATCGCTGTCGATGCCACCACCGGTGCTACTCGGCTATTTGGCACCAGTGGCACCTGGGATCTGCGGTCACAGACCGGGCCGTCGATCCCGGTGAGCGCCGGTCAAACGGGCCGCACCGTATCCGCCACGCAACCGGCGGAATCCGCTGCGGTGCAGCCACCGACTTCGCCGGCGCCGGCAGCGCAAAAACCCGCCGAGCCGGGGTTTTCCACCGCCGAGAATCGCGTGAGCAGTGGTACGACCACGGCGCTGGCGTCAAGCTCGACTAGTACCGCCGCCACAACTAACGGCGCGGTTATGCATTTCTTGGGCACGGTTGGTGGACAAAGCGTTGCATTCGTCGATGTGCAGGGAACGCGTGCGGGTTCCGCCGAAGTCAAAGTGCTATCTAGCGGGGGCATACCGACCAGAATTGAAGCGACTAACTTGTCGGTAGGCGGGCAAAGCGTCGTGACGAACGTGGTGAGCGGCACCTTGGCCGAGGGTGGCACCGCAGGCGACTATTCCTGGGGCCGCCTGATTAACGCCAACGTCACGCAAGTCTACAGTTCATCCAGTGGACCCCATACGGATTCACGGTTGATCGGCCCGAATGGCGGGTTTTATTTTGCGATCGGGCCCGCTACACAGGATATGCCTAAGACCGGGAGTTTCGTATACAGCTTGATACCTGGCGCGCAAGCGCGCCCGTCGTTCCGTTCAGAAGCGCCGATCACCGCTTCGTTGAACTCGGGGCAACTTTCTGGAACCTTTACGGCGACCGGCGGCACCTTGTTTGGCAACCTTGGTCTGACGGTGAACTCACAAACCATGAACATGTCCGGGTCCGGTCCGATCAATGGCAATACTTTTAGTATCGGGGGCAGCACCACCGGGGGTGCCTGCGCCACCGGTTGCACCTCCTCCATGCAAGGGGGCTTCTCGGGGTCGGGAGCGCCGTTCGCGGCGGCGGGCTACCTGATTTTCCTGCCGACCGATGCCATCGGCGGCATGGCGATCTTTCGCAAGCAGTAGCAATTGAATTATTTCTAGACTGCTTTGCAGTTTTTGCGTTGGTAGCGACAGACAGTTTCAGTTCTAAGAAGGAAGATCGCGATCATGGCAAGCTCTCAATGGCATGCGCTCCCCCTTAATCGATCATGCGCCTCGATAGCATGGAATCTGGCCGCGGCAATGGCGCTTGCTTATTCGGCGCAAGCCATTTCACAGGACTACCCCCGCGGCACCATTAACCTCGTGATTCCGATCGCGCCAGGAGACGGTGCCGATGTCACGGGGCGAAACTTTGCCGAAGAATTGGGCAAGCTTCTCAAAGTTTCCGTCGTCGTGGTCAACCGGCCGGGCGCCGGCATGGCATTGGGAACCGACAATGTCGCTAAGTCGAAAAAAGACGGCTACACCCTCGGCCTCACCACCAACGGCGCGCTCACCATCCGGCGCGTGCTTGACCCGGCGACCGCGAGCTACGATCCTGATAAGGACATCACTCACCTGGGTCTCACCATGCGTACGCCCAGTATTCTGGCGGTTAGCAATGAAGCGCCTTACCGCACCCTAGGCGAGATGGTTGAATTTTCGAAGAAGAACCCCGGCAAGGTGCGCATTGGCACAGCCGGCGCTGGTTCGGTGGGCGATTTCTGCATGGCCATTGTCAGCGCAATGACCGGAGCCGAGTTCACCGCGGTGCCCTACGCCGGTGCGACGCCGGCGATTACCGCGCTGCGCGGCGGTCACATTGAGGGCGTGTTCCTCTCATTGGGCGTGGTCAGCGCGCATTTGCGTAGTGGTGCGATGAAGGGCATCGTCATTTCGAGTAAATTTCCTGCCTTCGCCGATATTCCTACCATGGCGGATCTGGGCTATAAGCAAAATCTCTTGGGTGTGTCCTTGCTGTTCTTCGTGCCCGCGGGTGTGCCGGCCGAAGTCAACGCGGTACTGCAACCTGCGATAGAAAAACTGGTGAAAGACCCGGTGTTGGCCGCCAAGCACCTGACTATGGGCTGGGTGCATGAATATGCCGGCCCTGAGAGAGTGGCCGCGGAAATGCGCGACGAATTGCGCATGGTTGAGCAGATCGCCCGTGCGCGCGGCATGATCACTGCACGATAACGAGAGGGGGATGCGATGAGCACAGTTCTGGATACACCGGCGACCGCGCCGCATGGAGACGCCAAGCCCGTTCACCAAAATTTCGAGGTCGAACCCATCGGCCCGACCATCGGCGCGGAAATTCACAATATCGACTTCTCGCGGCCTTTGGATGAAGAAAGCTTCCAACGCCTGGAGAGCGCGCTCATCACCCACAAAATTATCTATGCGCGCGATCAGAACCTGACCCCCGCGCTACATGTGGCGCTGGGCCGGCGCTTCGGGGATCTGGAGGTTCACCCGTTTCGCCCCGAGGGCGAGTTTCCCGAGATCATCGTGCTCGACAATCACAAGGACAATCCGGTTCTCTCCACCGACGTATGGCACAGCGACACCACCTTTCGCGAGTGCCCGACACGTTATTCGATCCTGCGTTGCGAAATCCTGCCCAAGGTGGGCGGCGATACCCTGTGGGCGGACATGTGCGCGGCCTATGAGGGCTTGAGCGAACCCATCCGGCGCCTGATCGACCCGATGGTGGCGGTGCACGATTTCATCAACTTTCGCACGCTGTTCAAGGATAACGACGCGGACCGCAAGCGCCTGCGTGAAATGGAGATTCGTTTTCCCAACCCCACGCATCCGGTGGTGCGCACCCATCCGGTCACCGGCAAAAAGGCGATTTACGTCAATCCCCAGTTCACCAAGCACATCGTTGGTTTGACGGCGGAGGAAAGCCGCGCGTTATTGAATTTGTTATTCGAGCAGGCGCATGTGCCGGAGTATCAATTTCGGCTCCGCTGGAAACCCAAAACCATCACGTTCTGGGATAACCGCTCCACGCAACACTACGCCGCCAACGACTACTACCCCAATCGGCGCCGCATGGAGCGTGTTGCGGTGATGGGTGAGCGGCCGCAATAGCGTTGGGGTAATTACATGTCGTTTGTACCTACCGAGTACGAGCTAAGCGAACTCGATCCCAGCGAGCAGTCGCGCAACAACGCCTGCGCGGGTTTGTCCTCAGCGAGTGCGGCGAGATAGACCAGCGGCAAGAAATGTTCGGGTGTGGGCGAGGCCTGCGCATAATCGGGATGGTCGAACAGCGAAAGCACCGAGGCGGGATCGGTAGTCATGGTTTTCGTCACGGCTTCTTCGAAACGCAGCGCCCAATCGTAAGCACTCTTTCCCATACTAAAGTTAGTCATGCGCAGGTTATGCACGATCTGCCCACTGGCGAAAACCAACACGCCCTGTTCGCGCAGCGGTGCCAGGCGTTGCGCAAGTTCGTAATGGTGTTCATTGGATGCGCGGCCGTTTAGCGACAACTGCACCACGGGTATATCGGCTTCGGGATACATGTGCATCAGCACCGCCCAGGTACCGTGGTCCAGGCCCCACTGGTCGTGATCGAGATACACCTCATCGGGCGCGAGCAGCTTGGCAACCTCGTTCGCAAGTTCGGGCGAGCCGGGCGCGGGGTAGCGAAGTTGGTACATCTCCGGTGGAAAGCCGCCAAAATCGTGAATGGTGGGTGGCCGTGCCATCGCGGTGACTGCGGTGACGCGTGTGTACCAGTGCGCCGAGATGGAGAGAATGGCCTTGGGCCGCGGAATGCTTGCCGCGAAATCGCGCCACGCGGCAGTAAATTCGTTGTTCTCCAAGACATTGGAGGGGCTGCCGTGTCCAATGAACACGGCGGGCATGCGGATTGCGTTCATGAAAATCTTTGCCGGCTGAGGAAAGTCCTACAGATTACCCGTACCACGGGGGAATCGGAAACCGGTTACTGTTAGTGCTCAAAAGGGAGTGCTTGACGCGGTGCTCGTCGGCATTGCCTGTGCCATCAATAGAAATTAGGAGGAACTCTTGTCAGCCCAACGCCATGTCATGCGCGTAGAAACCAATACCCTCATCCCCATGCGCGACGGCGCCAATCTGCGCGCCAATGTGTATCGCCCCGAAGGGGATGGAAAATTTCCAGTTCTCATGACCTTCGGCCCCTATGGCAAGGATGTGCCCTTGCGCCAGTTCATGCAGGAGGCCTGGGATCGTTTGAACGAAACGTATCCTGAAGTACTTGCCGCCTCATCCTGCAAACATCTGGTGTTCGAGCGGCCCGATCCGGAGATGTGGATTCCCGATGGCTATGTATTGATCAATGTCGATTCGCGCGGCGCGGGGAAATCCCCGGGCAAGCTCGACCCAAATTCGCCGCCTGAGTTCCGCGATTTTTTCGACGCCATCGAATGGGCCGGGGCACAAGGGTTTAGCAACGGCAAGGTGGGGCTGCTTGGCATTTCCTACTATGCCGCCTCGCAATGGTTTGTCGCGGCGATGCGCCCCAAATATCTTTCGGCAATTCTGCCCTGGCAAGGGACTTACGATTTCTATCGCGATCGCACGCGCCTGGACGGCATTTATTCGGCGGGGTTTTTGAAGCGCTGGTGGAACGCCAGCGTGCTGCGCAATCAATACGGCAATCCCGAGACCAATTGCACCGACATTTATACGGGCGAGCGTGTCACGGGGCCAGAGAGTTTTACCAAGGAGCAATTGAAAGCCAATGCGTCGGATTACCTGGGTGATGTGTTGGCGCATCCGCTATGCGATCAGTTCTATCGCGATCGCACGCCGGATCTCTCGAAGATCGAGGTGCCCGCGCTAGTAATCGCCAACTGGGGTGGGCTCGGCCTACATACGCGCGGCACCATTCGCGGCTTCATGGGCTTGGCGTCGAAAAATAAATGGCTCAAAGTGCAAGGCGGTTCGTATTTTCATACCTTTCTGCAGCCGAAAAATGTGGCCATGCAGAAACGCTTTTTTGATCGTTATCTCAAAGGTGAGAACAATGGTTGGGAGAACGAACCCGCGGTTGAAGTGCAGGTGCGCGCACCGGGAGACACCATCAAACGCACGGTGCAATCGCCAAGCTGGCCACTGCCGCAAACGCAGTGGACCAAACACTGGCTCGATGCGGGGGCCAAGTCCATCTCAACCACTGAGCCAAAGGCCGCGGCAAGCGCAAGTTACGCGGCGTTGAGCGAAGGCGTTACTTTTTCTACGCCCGTGTTTGATAAAGAAACCGAAATCGCCGGGCCGGTCAAAGCGAAACTTTTTGTTTCTTCAACCACAGCCGATATGGATATCTTCGCCACCGTGTGCGCTTTCGATGCCGAGGGCAAGGAGATGACTTTCATCGGCGCGCCGGAACCGAAGATGCCCGTAACCCAAGGCTGGCTGCGCGTCTCGCAGCGCAAGCTCGATCCAGCACGCTCCTTGGAATACCTGCCCTACTACCCGCACGATGAGCGCCAACCGCTTGCGCCGGGTGAAATCTATGAAGTGGATCTGGAGATCTGGCCTATGGCCTTGGCTTTGCCACCAGGTTCAAAATTGACTTTGACAATCCAAGGCAAAGATTTCGAGCGTGCCGGTGCGACCGGGCCGATGCGCGGCGTGGCGTGGTTCACCCACGATGAGCCACGTGACCGGCCGCCTGAGTTGTTTCATGGCACCAACACGTTGCATACGGGTGGCGCGCACCGTTCGTATTTGTTATTGCCGGTTTTGTCGTGACGCGGGACTTTTTAAAGCGGCATTCGATAAAACTCAGCCTTGCAATCGCTTGTTCGATGCCGCTTGGATCAACATTTCCAACTGCGTTTCAAGGCGAATGACGCGACCGGTTAGATCTTCGATCTTTATCTGTTGCGCCTTCATCGCCTCGGACTGCCGGTGAACCTTGTCCTCCAGTTTGATCATGGAGGACAGCGCACCCCAAATTTTTTCCGTTACGCCCATTCGCGCACCTTGCGCGATGCCAATTTCGCCGCTTTCGTTTCCATTGCCGCGATGCGCTTGTTGCTCGCGGCTATAAACTCAAGCGTATCGTCGATTGCCGCCGAGGCACGGTCGGCGGCGCTCTTCGCCGCGTCGGCGAACGCATTCAAATCGTCATCGGATTCGCTGGATTGGTAGGCGAACGCTCCGCGTCGCATTAATTCCGACAGAGGGAGATTGAGTTTTTTTGCCTTCGCGGCAATGGCTTTTTTGTCCTGCGGCGTTGCCTGTACGACTATTCTTTCGACCGCTGCAACCATGGGAACCTCTCGTAAAAATCGACAATCTTTATGTAAAAACGCGGCACCTTCGAACCGGTAACGTTTCCGGGAACCATCGATAGTATCCAATATGGACATGGTATGTACATATTGGAATTATGTCAAAAAGCAGTCACCGTCACCGTCTGCTACTACGCACCAGGCACTTCCAAGTGGAACCCCATCGAACATCGGTTGTTCAATAGCGCATCGACAATGACCTCTATATTAGCGACGAGGTGGCGCTTACGTAAGTCAGGCTTGGCAGTTGGGTTTGAATGACTCGCGGTACCATGTAACCGCATTTTTTATACGGAGGTAAAAATCATGGCTGGCAGCGTAGCAATTGTGAGTATTGCGGACGTAAAGGGGAAGCTGGGAGGGATTGGCCGAGAGGGAATGCTCTTCGCAAAACCATTGCCCCTCGACCCGGGCGCTGGGGCACCAGGCATGGAATTCGACTGGGTATCCTACGGCGCCGATTACGGCACGCCGCGCCATAGGCATACGTTCCAGCAGTTCCGCTACGTACTGCAAGGTAGGCGGGATATCAAGGGTGGCATTCTGGAGGAGGGCGACTGCGCTTATTACCCAGAGGGCGTGCACTACGGACCGCAAGCGCAGACCGCGCCGATGATCGGATTGGGACTGCAGTTCGAGGGCGACAGCGGGATACCTTACTTGACTCATGACGACCTGCACGCCGCTCGAAACAAGCTGAAAGAGGAGGGCGGAACGTTCGCGAATGGCATCTACACGCGCGTTTTGCCCGACGGAAACAAAATCAACAAGGACGGCCACGCGGCCTGCTTCGAGGCAATCACCGGGCGGAAGATGGAGTTTCCCGAGGCGAGGTACGAGACTCCGGTGGTGGTCCGCCCGGCGTCCTTCTCCTGGGTGCCCGACGCGCACCTCTCCGGTGTCGAGCACAAGCACCTGGGCACGTTTGGCGAAAGGCGCTCAGGCATGGGCATCATGCGGCTGGCCGCGGGCGCCCGAGTCCCGGCGCATCGCCAGGAGATCGCGAAGATCCTGTACGTCACCGAAGGTTCCATCACCTACGGCGGCAAAAAATGGCGCGGGGGCAAGACGGACGTCGACGGCACTTACTTGTACCTGCCGCATGGCAGCGATGTCGGAGAGATCGGTTCGGAAACGGGCGCCTCGTTCTTCGTCATTTCGTTGCCGATGCTTGGTGGCAAACACCTTGGAACGGTGTGACCCGTGCCAGAAGGCTTATGCAAGGCCCTAGTTGAATCATGCTCTGGGGTAGAGCAGTTCCCAAAGAAGGATGTCCCATGCTAACTCGCAAGCTTTGCAGTTCGATGACGCTCGCCTTCGCAACTTTGTGCGGCGGATTGTCGGTAGATTCGCTGGCGCAGGGTTATCCGGCCAAGCCGATCGTTCTCGTCGTGCCGGTTGCTCCCGGGGGCCCAATCGACTTCGTGGCTCGCACGATCTCGCCGGAACTTGCAAAGATTCTGGGCCAATCAATCGTTGTCGAAAACCGCGCTGGTGCTTCGCAGAAGATCGGCACGCAGTACTTGTTGCGTACCACTGACGGCTACACCATCGGCATGGTTTCGCCCACCTCGTTGACCATCGGCCCGGTGCAAGACAAACAAATCGGCTACGACCCTCTGAAGGATTTTGCATTTCTCTCGACAGTGGTGGAAACGCCATTCGTGCTGGTCGCCAATCCGAAACTCGGTGTGCGGTCAATGACCGAACTGGCGGTGTTCGCGCGGGCCAACCCGGGCAAGGTCACCTATGGCAGCGGCGGAGATGGAACCATCGCGCACCTGGTCGCCCAGGCAGTGATGGCGAAGCTTGGGGCGTCGGCCCTGCATGTCCCCTACAAATCGACTGGCCCCGCGTTCAATGCGCTCATGGCGGGCGAGATCGATCTGTTCGTTCAGTCGAGTCTGTTGACCAAGCCCCACATCGAATCAGGAAAGTTGATCGGGCTTGGCACGACCAGTTCGGAGCGCTGGGACCGACTGCCGGGCGTGCCAACTTTGGCGGAATCCGGGCCCACGGAGCTGCGCGGTTTCAGCTACAAGAGCTGGATGGGCATGGCATGCGCGGCAGGTGTGCCGCCGGAGATCGCCGCCAGGCTGCACCAGGCCATCATCGCGTCCCTCAAGACTAGCCGTGTGATGGAAGTCTTCACCAACGCCGGATGGCTGGTGGTTCCTTCATCGCCGGAAGAGTTCCGGCGTCGCGTCCAGGAGGAATTGGCGCTCCACAGAACGCTGCTCTAAGGCAGCGCATCGGTGCGTCCTTGATCGACTAAGGAAGCCCTGAGGCTGATAACCGTGTCCTGTCGCATGGACACTTTTGCCATCTATTAAGGATGTTTACCCGGCAACTCTATGCCTGAATAGTTTCGTACTCGGCAGGTGAAGTGATCTCCAGGAATTCAAGGTCATCGCTGCAATCCAGAACCTCGTGTTTGCCGCCCGGCGGTTGCAGTACTGAGTCGCCTGCTTTCAGTTTGAAAACGCCGTCCAGCTCGCTGCGCACGGTGGCGGTGCCCTTTAGTATGTAGATCAGTTGAAAGTCCAGCAGGTGCCAGTGAACACCGGTGGACTCGTTCAACCCCTTTTTTGCCCGAATCACCTGCGCATGGAAGCGGCCTCCGGTCGAGGCCTTGAGCCCCAGGTCGCGGTATTCGAAAAACCCCCTCAAACCCTGCTCGACGAACTGCGCCTTGTCGGCAAAGCTAAGCGTCAGGCGCTGCCCGTTTATTTCCTGCTTCGAGACGTACCTGTCTTCCCCGTGTTTATTCTCTGACATCACAACCTCCTAAATCACCAACCCGAAAGATCAAGCACTGGTGCGGTTCTTCAAGCAGATCTACACCGGCGCGAACAGGTCGTCGATGCGCGGATGCTGGTCGATGTAACCCTGCTCGCGGGCATACTGAATGAATTTCGCCAGCAATGCCCGGTTCTGCGCAGTCAGCCCGTGAGTCCACGGATTCTCACCGAATATTTCCTCCTCCTCTTCAATGACCAAAACGCCGCCGGGAAACGCCAGCCGCTTGGCGTATTCGTAGGATTCCCGGCACCGTGCTTCGGCGTCCTCGAAACCTTTCAACAATCGCGCTGGCAAGGAGGGATGCGCGTCGAACAGGGCCTGGCGCATGACGAGGACATGCGTAATAGGAAAGAAGCCGGTGTTGCGGTGGTAATCCGTCACCGAGCGCCGCACGTCCTTGAAGATACGGCGGATACGTGCATCCTTCCGTCTGAAGGACATGGGGATGAGCGGCGTGAACGCCGCGTCGATTTCGCCGCGCAACAGCAACTCCTCGCACGGCTTCGTCTTCACGGTGATTTTCACACCGGGGGAAGGCTTGAACCCGGCACCCTCGGGCGCCGCGGTGATCCATTCGCACTCCTCGGGCCGCACGCCGTGATATTCCTGCAGGATGCCGCGCGCCCACAGGCCCACGGTCAGGCGGTACTCGTCCATGCCGATGCGCTTGCCGCGGAGGTCCTCGGGCCGTTCAATGCCGGACGAAGTAGCGCAGAACAGGTAGGGGTGAATCGGCATGCGCAACGGAAACACCGGCAGCGCGATCACCGGCTCGCCGCGGCAGCGCGCCATCATGTACCAGGACAGCGACATCTCCGCGATGTCGTACTGCTCGTACACCGGACTCATGCAGGCGTCGCCCGGGGCTGCCAGATTGGTTTTGAAGCGGATGCCGGGAATCGTCACCTCGCCTGACAGGATGGGCCTGGTCCGGTGGTAGTCGGCCAGCAGCAGCGTGAGGTCGAGGTCCTGCGACGCGCTTGTCGTTTCCTTTATTTTTTCCATGTACATGTGGGTTTCTCCTATGGGGATATACAAGGGGGCTTGGCCCCTTGTACTTTTATGGGGATATACCAGGGGGCTTGGCCCCTTATACTTTTATGGGGATATACAAGGGGGCTTGGCCCCTGGTACTTTTTAGTCCAGCTTCAGGTTGAGCGGTTTGACGCGTGCGGCGAAGGCCCTGCGGTCTTCGTTGTACATTTCCCAAGCCTTCGCGCCTGGCGCGTTGACCACCTCGTGACCGACGGCAGTGATGTGGCGCTCGCGGAATTCCGGCGTGGTGAGCACGCGGCCGGTGTCGGCAGCAATCTTGTCGATGATTGCCCGTGGCGTGGCGGCGGGTACCAGCCACCACCACCAGGCACTGGAATCGAAACCCTTGAAGCCTGACTCCGAGAGCGTCGGCACATCGGGAAACAGGGCCGAGCGCTGCAGGCCACCATAAGCCAGCGCCTTGATGCGTCCCTGCCTGATCAGCGGAATGGCCGCGGTCATGCCCACCAGCGCGAAGTCGAGCTCGTTGGTCATCAACGCCTGCAGAATGGGGGCGCCGCCTTTGTAGGGCACGTGATTCATGCGTATGCCCGATTCGCTTGATAACGCCTCGGCGTCGATGTGGAAACTGCTGCCGATGCCGCTGCTGCCGTAGTTGATGAATCCCGGCTTTTGTTTCGCCAGCGCCACCAGCTCGCGCATGGTGGAGACAGGCGCCTTCAACGAGGCCACCGCCATGTTTTTCGCCGACGCCAGCACAATGACTGGCGAGAAGTCCCTCTCCAGTTCGTAGGGGAGCTTCTCGGTGCGCACGAACTCGTTGAACAGAAACCCGATATTGTCGCTCTGCACGATGTTATAGCCGTCAGGCGCGGAGCGCGCGACGAACTCGGCACCGGCAACCCCGCCCGCGCTGGGCCGGTTCTCGACAATAACCGGCTGCCCCAGGAATTTTGTCAGGTCCACGGCGATCGCTCGGGCGAGCGAATCCTGCAACCCGCCGGGGGCGACCCGCAGAATGACGCGCACCGGTTTGACGGGATAGGCCTGCGCGAGAGCGTCGAAAGCCAGGAACGAGGCGGCAAGGGCAATCCAGCGCATGACACTCTCCTTAGTCGAGCCTTAGCCCCGTGATCTTCACGATGCCCGCAAGCTTGGCGTGCTCCGCCTGGAGGAAATTACCAAATTCCTCGGGTGAACCGCCTGATGGTGGCGATTGCTCGAAGCCTTGTCCTTCGACAAATTTTTCCCGCAGCGCCGTGTCGGCGAGCACCTTTTTCATCTCGCTGTTCCAACGCATCACGATATCCCTGGGCAGGCCCGTAGGCCCCAGCAAACCGCCCCAGTTGAGAATGGTGAGGTCGACACCGGCTTCGCGAAAGGTCGGCACGCCAGGCGCGAGTTTCGACGGACCCTCGCCGATGATTGCCAGCGGTCTGACTTTGCCGGCGCGTGCCTGAGACATGGCTTGCCCCAGGCCGAATAGGGCAACGTGGACTTCGCCTGAAACGACCGCGTTGAGCGATTGCACGAAACTCTTGTAGGCAATGTTTTGAAACGAAGCGACATTCGACTTCTTCCAATAATCGACATAGATGCTGGAGTTGGTGGCGGGGCCGGGCGTGCCGAAGTTGTAGGCATCGGGTTTGGCTTTTGCCAGCGCCAGCAATTCGCGCAACGAATTGGCCGGTACCGAGGGGTGCACGATCAGCGCGCTATACAGGTAACCGAAGTGAATAATGGGCGAGAAGTCCTTCGCTCCATAGGGAAGCTTGTTGTAGGCCTGAACATTCAGCACCGTGGTGTAGACATCGCCGGTGCAAAGATTGTAGCCATCGGGATTGGACCTGGCGCAAATCTCGCCCAAGGGCACGTAATTGGCGCCGGTTTTGTTCTCGACGATCACGGGTTGCCCAAGACCTTGTTGCAGCGCCGGCAGAATTCCGCGCAGCGCGATGTCGTAGGGCCCCGCAGGCGCCGACGTGTAGATGCGCATGGGTTTGTTTGGGTAGCTTTGAGCTTGCGCTTGTAGTGAAAGCAGTGCCAGCGGCAAGGAGATGACCGCGCCAGCCAGGAGATTTTTGTCGAGTGGTTTCATTGGTTGTGCCTTTTTAATGGGTGCCGTTTCAGGGCGGTACGCGAATGCAGCGAAAGCGGGCGGCGCTAGGGTTTGACAAATTTCAACGTCATGCGATCACTCTCGCCGATGTCGGCGTATTTTTGACGATCAACGTTACCAAAGCGATAGGTGGGCGGCAATGCCCATACGCCCACCGCGTAGTCCTTGGTGTCTTTTGGATTGGCGTTGGCCTCGGAGCGGCCGCCCAGTTTGAAGCCGGCTTTCTCGCCAAGGTTAATCACATAGGTTTCGGTCATATAACCCGAACGCTTCATTTCATCGAGCGTCGTGCCGGGTTTGGCGCGATGCTCAACCACACCCAGCACACCGCCTGGTTTCAACGCATCGAAGAACGCCTTGAACATTTCCAGATCATTGCCCGACTCCACCGCCCAGTTGTGCACGTTGCGAAAGGTAAGAACAATGTCTAGCGATCCGCGTGGCGCGAGCGCCGTTTGTTCGGGTGCGCGCACCGAGGTGACGATCACGCGGTTGTAGAGCGCGGGATCTTTCGCCAGTTTTTCCTGGAAGGCGATGCGCGAATTGCGGTAGGCATCGGTGGTCTTGTCGTCGATATGGAAATGCGCGGCGTAATAACGACCGTTGTCGCGCAGATAGGGCGCGAGGATTTCCGCGTACCAGCCGGCCCCTGGCCAAATCTCGGCGACATGCGAATCGGGACGGATGCCAAAGAACAGCAAACTTTCCTTGGGATGGCGATAGGCATCGCGCGCCTTGAAAGCCGGCGTGCGATGCGGGGCGGCAATTGCTTTGTCCAACAGGGTCGCAGCGTCGCTGGATGTTTGCGCCAGAACGGGGGCGACCGATGAACCGGCCAGCACCAGAAACAGCAGCGCTAGAGTTGTGCGATTGGGGATTGGTTTCAGCATTGAATTCATTTGCGACTCCTCAATCGAATTTTGCGACTCGGTTATGCATTGGCGTGGTAATCGAGAGGATTTAATCCGCCTTGATATTCGCGGCCTTGGCGATCGTGGTCCAGCGCGCAATATCGGCCTGGTGAAACTTGGCGAACTCCGCAGGTGATCGGCCATCAGGCTCGACACCCAATCCAATCAGCTTTTCCTTGATGTCTGGCTCCGCCATGCCTTTCACCAGTTCGCCATGAATGCGATTGACGATGGCGGCGGGCGCATTCGCTGGAAGGAATAGGCCCATCCAAATGGTGACTTCCATATCCTTGACGCCGGCTTCAGCCATGGTGGGGATTTCTGGCCAGAAGGAGTGGCGTTTATTCGCGGTGACCGCAAGCCCGCGGATCTTGCCGGATTTCAACATTCCAATCGCCGGTGGCGGATCGGTGAAGGCAATGGTGATTTCACCGGTCATCACTGCGGTGTTGAAGTCGGCACTGCTTTTGTAAGGGATGTGTTGAAAGGCCGTATTGGTGCGAAGGTTGAATAGTTCGCTGGTCAATTGAAACGTCGCCGCCGTCGAGCCGTAATTCATTTTGCTGGGATTGGCTTTGGCCATTGCCACGAGATCGGCCACGGTTTTTACCGGCAACCCGCCACTCACGATAAGAATAAGAGGGAACGATCCAATCATGGTCACGGGCGTGAAATCGGTGATCGGTGAATAGGGCATCTTGGAAAAAATCGCCGGGCTGATCGACATCGGTCCGGTGGGCCCCATCAATACGGTGTAGCCATCGGGCGCTGCATCAGCGACGGCGCGCGGCGCGATGAAGCCATTGGCGCCGGGGCGGTTCTCCACAATCATCGGTTGGTTGAACCCTTGGCCCAGGCGCGCCGCGACGACGCGCGCGACGATGTCGTTGCCGCCACCGGCGGCGAAAGGAATCACCAGCTTCAACGGTTTGGAGGGGTAAGTTTGTGCAAACACGCCGGTTGAGCCAAGGTTGGCGAGGCTCGCGAGGCAGGCAAGTGCGATAGCTTTATTCATAAATACTCCGTCTGTGTTGATGAGGCCGCCGCTATTGTGCCCAATCGGCGTGGCGGCGGCGTAGTTGCTAGAAGGCCGCTGGAATCAGGCGCGTGCCGTCGCCGGATCGAGCCGGGCATAGGCCGATAAAAATACCATACTTGATTTAACTTCTATCAGACAAGCGACGTCAGTATTTAATGCCGATTTCAAAATGTCTTGAATTGTGTCGTCTTTCTCGATCACCCAGGTTTTTGCGCCAAAGGCACGTCCAAGCGCCGCGAAGTCGGGATTTTTCAATCGTGTACCCATGATACGGCCGGGGTAGGTCTTTTCCTGATACTGGCGGATGGTGCCGTAGCTGCCGTTGTTGGATAACAATATCAAGGGTTTCGCGCCATACATGATGGCGGTTGCCAGCTCATTGCCGGTCATCAACATGCCGCCATCGCCCACCAGACACACCACCTTGCGTTGCGGATAGCGCAACGAAGCGGCCACCGCCGCTGGCACGCCGAAACCCATGGCGCCGGCTTCAGCGCCCATCAATACTTGTTGATCGCGGAAAAAATAATAACGATGCATCCAGGTGGAAAAATTGCCCGCGTCGTGCGTAACAATGGCATCCGCGGGCAATAGGCGATTCAAGGCTTCGATCACCGTGCCATAGGCCACGCCATCATCGGCCTTCAACTCCTTCCAGCGCATCAACTCTTCGACATAGCTGTGGGTGTGTGCGATCCACGCTGCGCGCTCCTTTGATTGAGTCTTCGGCGCGTGTTTCAGCAACCGCGATAGAAATTCGCCGCAATTGGCTTGCACCTCAAGCTTCGCCCGATACACGCGACCGAGCTCCTCGCGAGCCGGGTGCACATGAACTAAGGGCTGCGTCGGCTCCGGGGCCATGGGGAATCGATACCCTTGCGTGGAGACATCACCCAGACGGCTGCCAAGGGCCAGCACCGCATCCGCAGGTTTCAACGTTTCAAGATGCGCTGCGGGAATGTTGTAGCCCAGATGCCCGGCGTAGTTAGGGTGGCGATTGGGAAATAGATGCTGGTGCTTCCAGCCCACCGCCACGGGCAGTTGATAGGCTTCGCTCACCTTTACCAGGAGATCGACATCCGACGGCGTAATCGAGCCGCCGATCACCATCACCGGCCGTTGCGCTTGGGCGAGGAGCTTCGAAGTCTGTCGAATATCCTCGTCGCGCGACGCCGGCACCAATTCAGCGGCAAGCGGCTCTGCCGGGCCCGAGGCATCCTCGGGCAGCATGTCCTCGGGCAGAGAAATCAGCACCGGCCCGGGAATGCCGGAGGTCGCGCACGCAATCGCCTGCGAACACACCTGTGCCAACTCTTCACCCTTCAATACCTCCCATACCCCCTTGCACATGCCACCAAAGGTTTTTTTGTAATCGACCTCCTGAAAGGCGCCGCGGCCAAGATCCTTCCTTTCGATCTGACCGATGAGAACCAAAAGCGGCACCGCGTCCTGCTCGGCGACATGCATAGCCAGCGCGGCGTTCGACGCCCCCGGCCCGCGCGACACGCACACCACGCCCACGCGCCGCGTGAGTTTTGCATCGGCCACCGCCATCAGCCCCGCGCCACCTTCGTGACGGCAACTCACCAGTTGTATCGAGGGTGTGTCGTACAGCGCATCGAGCACTGGGAGGTAACTTTCGCCTGGGACGCAAAAAATGCGATCCACGCCGTGGGCGACCAGGGTTTGTACCAGAGCTTGAGCTGCGTTCATGAGTGTTGTCCGAAAGGTGAATGGCGGGGGCGCGGCAGAAAAGTAACCAGGGTCATTTCTACCATAGTCGGCGCAGGGTAATTGTTGCGTGGTGCGCCGATTGTCGCCTCCTTGCACAGACTCGAGGGCACCGGAGTATATTTATTTTGGGAACGCGGATAAAAGGAGATCGACATGGTGGACGCAGAAAAGGTTTTTTCAGGAATCCTCACTGGCCTGCACACGGAGCCGCAAATCAAGGCGATGAGGAAAAAGCTGGTGATCAACGTGGCGCCGACAGGGTCGTTTACCAGCCGTGAACAGAACCCTCGGCAGCCCTACACCATGGCGGAAAACGTCAAGGCCGCCATCGATGCGTACAAGGCCGGCGCCACGGTGTGGCATGTGCACCCGCGCGAGGACGGCGGGCTGCCCAGTATCGATCCGGAGGTGGCGCGCGAGACCATTGATCGCGTGCTGCAGGTTTGCCCGGACATGATTACTTCGGTGATTGCCTACTCCGATTTCAACGAGCAGGGCGCCGGCCTGTTGAAGCCGATGGTGGAGCATTTGTCGCGCGCGGGCCCGCGTTACATTCAGACCGTTCCCCTGGTGATCCGGCCTTCCTCGATCAGCGATGCCTACACCACGGTGGTGACGCGCAAGAAAATTACCGAGGTGGTCACATACCTTCAAGACCATGGCATTCGCCCTGAATTTCAATGCGACGCCTACTTCTCGCAAAGAAATGTCGAGGAATGGTTGATCAAGACCGGCATTGCCACGGAGCCCGCCCTGATGAACATGATGGCGGGTTTTCACGGCTATACCTTCTCCAGCCCGGCCTCGGATAGTTCCGCCGGCTACACCTATATCTCGACCATTCTTGACTCGATGCCGAAAAATATCGTCAGGGGGATTTGCGGCGGCGGACGCAACTGGCTCCCCTATACCATTTTTGGAATTATGCTTGGTGTCGATGTGGTGCGCGTTGGCATGGAGGATTCGGTTTTTGTCTATCCCGACCGCGACGAGAAAATGCAGACCCCGGCGCAGGCCGTGGAGATGATCGTCAAGGTAGCGCAGGTGCTGGGCAGGGAAATCGCCACGCCCGCCGAAGCACGACAAATCATGGCGCTGGATTCCGCGCAAAGCGTTCTCAAAGCCGCGGCTGCTTAAGCCGCGGGCGATCACCAAGCAAAGGGGCAGAAAATGATCAAAATGGTCGCGGCAGTGTTCGCTATAACGACGGTGTTCGCCACCGCCAGTGTTGCGTACGCGCAAGGCAACTATCCCGCCAAGCCGGTGCACATCATCGTCGGCGCGGGGCCGGGTGGAGGTTTGGATCTCATCGCGCGGGTGATCGCGCCAAAAATCGGCGAGCGGCTTAATCAATCCTTCGTGGTGGAGAACCGCGCCGGTGCCTCCGCCATGATTGCGACGGAGTATGTCGCCAGGGCCGCGCCGGATGGCTACACTTTGTTGATCGCTTCGCCGGGGGCGATCACCGTGAATCCCGTGGTATTGCCGAAGGTCAATTATTCGCCAACCAAAGACTTCGCGCCTATATCGCTAATCGTTTCGTTGCCGTTGATACTGGTGGTCGATCCCGCATCGCCGGTCCGTTCTATCCCTGAGCTGATCGCTTATGCCAAGGCGAATCCCGCCAAAGCCAATTCCGGCGGATCGGGCTACGCGGCGCAGTTGGTGATGGAAATGTTCAAGATGAGGACCGGTATCCCGCTTGAATTTATTCAGTACAAAGGCAGCGGAGAGGTCGCGACGGCGATCATGTCCGGGCAATTGTTGATGACCATTGTCGATACGCCACCGGTATCGGGTGCTTTAAAAGCCGATCGCATTCGGGGTCTCGCGGTAACCACCCCAAAGCGAATTTCGGCGTTTCCGCAACTGCCTACGTTGTCTGAGGCCGGCGTGCGCGATATGGAGGTTTATTTCTGGGTGGGTTTGATGGCCCCTGCGGGGACGCCGCCGGCGATTATCAGCCGGTTGGAGGCCGAGGTTAAATACGCCGTCACGCTGCCGGATGTGTTGGCACGATTTGCCTCGCTTGAAGCGGAGCCGGTAGGGAGCAGCGCAGCGGAGTTTGGTCGCTTCGTGGTATCCGAAATCGCCCGATGGACCGAGGTGGCGAAGGCCGGAAACATCAAATTTTAGCGCTAAAGGCAGCGCATTCTTTTGCAATAATTAGGGACAAGCGATGCGCAAAATTTACACATTTTTTCTCCTGGCATTGCTTGGCGCGCAGGCAGTCGAGGCGCAAACCTATCCGGTTAAACCAGTGCGCATGCTGGTGGGCATCGCGCCGGGGGGCGGTCTGGATACCGGCACGCGCACCGTTGCCGGAAAGCTTGCCGAAATCCTTGGACAGCCTTTCATTGTCGAGAACCGCGCCGGTGGCGGTGGTTCCATCGCGGCGGCGGCGGTAGTCAACGCGACGGCTGATGGCTATACGCTCCTGATGGCGACTAGCACCATCATGATTCATCCTGCGGTATTCGCGAACCTGCCTTACGACCCGATTAAAAGTTTCACGCCGGTCGGCACGGCGGGAACGGAGTTGTTGGTGATATCGGTGAACCCATCGGTGCCGGTGAAAACCACCGCCGAATTGATTGCATTGCTGCGTGCCAATCCCGGCAAATTCAACTACGGCACACCCGGCGTGGGTACGGCGCATCACCTCGCGATGGAAATGTTCAAAAAGCAAACCGGCGTTGATATCGTGCACATTCCCTACAAAGGCGCCGCACTGGTCACGCCTGATCTCATCAGCGGGCAGATACCCATGGCGATGATGAGCGTGAACACAACCTTGCCGCAAGCCAAGGCCGGCAAGATCCGGGCCATTGCCATCAGTAGTCCGGTGAAAATTCCCGCTGCGGATTGGCCCGCGATCAGCGAGACGTTGCCAGGGTTCGATGCCTCCTCCACCCGTATGTTGATGGGGCCCGCAGGCATGTCGCGCGAGATCGTGATGCGCTTGTCGGATGCGTTGCGCCGCATGTTGGCCTCGGAGGACACGCAACGCGCCTTCATGCAACAAGGCGCCCATTGGCAGTTCGTCGGGCCCGATGAGCTGGCGGCGAGCATGCGCGTCGATCTGCCCAAGTGGATGGCGGCGGCGAAGGATGCGGGGGTCAAACCGGAGTAGTTGCTTTAGGCTTGGCCATTACCGGTATTGCATTGATATGGGTCCAATGATATGGTTACCCATATGAAGACCACCGTAGACCTGTCCGATGTACTGTTGGATGAAGCCAAACGCGTTGCGGCGCGCGACGGAACGACTTTGCGCGAACTCCTCGAGACCGGTTTGCGCCAAGCACTCAAGGCGCGGCGCCGTTCTGGCACCTTCAAGCTGCGTGATGCAAGTGTCGATGGAAACGGCCTGCAACCGGAGGTGCGTGGTGCCCCATGGGAGCACATCCGGGAATTGGCCTATGAAGGCCGGGGGTCGTGATCGCGGTTGACACGAATGTTCTGGTGTACGCGCATCGGCGGGATTGCGCGTGGCATGACGCGGCGAAATCCCGGCTACAGGGACTTTGCGAAGGACGCAGCCAATGGGCCTTGCCCTGGCCATGCCTGCACGAGTTCTATTCGGTGGTAACGCATCCTCGAATCTACAATCCTCCGTCCTCACGCGACGAAGCCGTTGGGCAGATCGAGGCTTGGTTGGAATCCCCCAGCTTGGTGCTGATAGCGGAGACAAGCGCGCATTGGTCAGAGTTGCGAACGCTACTTTTGCAGGGCCGCATCGACGGGCCCATGGTTCACGACGCACGCGTCGCCGCGATCTGCCTGCAACATGGCGTGCGCGAATTCTGGTCGGTTGACCGCGATTTTGGCCGTTTTCCGGCGCTGACTTTAGTCAATCCATTGACTGGCACCTGATCCGGCGCGCCTTGCCAATCAACAATTGGCGGCCTCGCTCAAGCGCCATTCGCCGTAGGCCGTGCCGTGGTTGTCCCAGGTGAGCGCGATATGCTGATGTACCGCATGTGCGTCGCGCCAGAAGCGCCCGATGGCATTGTCGCTGGCAAGGCCCTGACCGCCGATGAGCGGATAAAGGCCCTCCACCGCCTGCACTGACAACAAGGATGCAAACGAGGCATCGCGCCGGTAACGCATGAGTTGCGCTTGGGTTGGGTATTGGCGCGCGCGCGTCACGCGGTTCATTTCCTCGATGTTGCGCTCGACGATCAGCCGCGCGGCGTCCGCTTCTGCGGAGGCTTTGGCCACGCGCAATTGGGCGCTTTGCAATTTAGCGAGTTGCGCGCCGGTGCGCGCGCTTGCGCGGGTTTTAAGCGCTTCCACTAGGGTTTCGACCGCGCCCAATGCCGCGCCAATGCCCGTGCCCACGAGGTTGTAGGAAAACACGCCGAATATCGGCAACTGATAGATGTGTTCCGGGTTCACCGCGCTGCCGGGGGAGGGGCCACCATTGAGGTCGTTGACGCGCAACAGATGCGCGTCCGGCACGAACACGTCGCGTGCGATCACGTCGTTCGATCCGGTGCCGGCGAGCCCGGTGACAAACCAGGTGTCCTCGA